>CAZNIP010000033.1:0-29410 GCA_964573115.1 uncultured Desulfohalobiaceae bacterium
ACCATCTACCCACAACCCTCGACCTGTCAGCCCAGCCAGAGGCAGGGCTGACACCCGAACACCTGTGATGACGTTCATACGAGGTGTTCCGGGGGATAGTTGACCGGGTCGAGGATGGACAGGGCCTCGCCCACGGTGAACAGCGAGCCGCAGACCACGACGAGGTCGTTCTGCCCGGCCGAGGTCCGGGCGGTGGCCAGGGCCTGCTCCAGACCGGGCACGACCTGCTTGGGCAGGTCCCAGGAGGCGGCATGATCGCAGAGGGTCTGCGGGTCCATGGCCCGTTCGTAGACCGGTCTGGTGAAGATGGCCTGATCCGCGACAGGCAGGATGTTGCCCAGGATGTGTCGGGCGTCCTTGTCGGCCATGATCCCCAGGACCAGGATGAGCCGGTCGTAGGTGAAATCCCTGGGCAGGCTCCGGGCCAGGGCCTTGATGGCCGCCGGGTTGTGGGCCCCGTCCAGGATGATTCTCGGGCTGTCGCTGATGAGGTGCATCCGGCCGGGCCACAGGGCCTCGGCCAGCCCCTGGCGCAGGGCGTCACGGCTCAGGCCGGGGAGATGGGGGCGGAGGAGCTCTGTGGCGGCCAGGGCCATGGCTGCGTTTCGGCCCTGATGCCGGCCTTGCAGCCCGATCTGGAGCCTGGCCAGGTCAAGCCCGGGGCCGCGGTAGTGGAGTCCATGAGCCGTGGTCCGGTAGGTGAAGTCCCTGCCGAGGCGGTAGAACGGGGCATCGAGCTCCTGACAACGGTCCTGGAAGAGGTTCAGGACCTTGGGCTGAGTGGCCCCGGTCAACAGGGGAATGCGCGGCTTGATGATCCCGGCCTTTTCAAAGGCCATCTCCAGGAGGGTGTTGCCAAGGTATTCGCGGTGCTCCATGGAAATGTTGGTGATGATCGAGAGCAGGGGGGTGACCACGTTGGTGGCGTCGAGCCGTCCCCCCATCCCTGTCTCCAGGATGACCAGGTCGGTCTTTTCCTGAGCGAAGTAGAGCAGGGCCATGGCGGTCACGGCCTCGAAAAAGGTGGGCGGCTCCACGTCCGACATGACCTCCCGGACCAGGCGCATGAGCTCGGTTGCCCTGGCCTGGCCGATCTCCCGGCCGTTGATCTGAAACCGCTCGGTGAACCGGACCAGGTGGGGCGAGGTGTACAGGCCGACCCTGAAGCCGGCCCGGGTCAGGATGGAGGACAGGAAAGCGGCCACGGAGCCCTTGCCGTTGGTCCCGGCGATGTGAATCGCTCGCTGGTCGAGGTGGGGGTCGTTCAAGGCCTTGAGGAGATTCGAGGTCTTGGAAAGCCCGAATTTGATCCCGAATTTCTGAAGGCTGTACAGGACGTCCAGCTCCTGTGAATAGGCAGAACGGGCATGGTTCATGGCGCAGTGTCCTTTGTCGGCCGGGCCGCTGCCGGCCGACATCTGGGGTGTCGGTTGATCCCTGCCTGCGAATGTCGTATCCCAGAGCTCTGGTCCACTGAGTGCCCGGACGAATTCACAGGCCCGCTGCCCCCGAGGACCTTGCCGGCCCTGGCGACAGGGCGAATGTACTGCAGATGAACAAAAAACTGAAGAGGTTGCCTCCGGATCGATGCAGGACCATTTCTTCCAGGACATGCGCTGCACCCTGAACAAGCAGGGGGCCTCCACCTACCACAAGGTCAGCTACCCCATCCGCTACGGGCGATTCTGCGAAATCGAGGACCCGTCCTACATCTTTCAGTTCACCCCAAATGGGGAGATCAAGTTCATTCAGGGCAAAAACGGCACCTGGCCCCACCCGGCCGAATGGCTGAAACGGACCGCGGGCAACGACTGGGTCTACTACTTTTCCGGGGGGTACACCAATGTGGCCGACTGCCTGGGCGAGTACTACGTTCCCTGCCTCCCCTACGGATCGAACTCCCTCTGGACCAGGGACCCGTTTTCCGATCCCCAGGTCCTGGAGGGATTCCAAGCCTGGACAGCGCTCCGGGACAGGGCGGAGACGTGGAGCAGGTCCTCAGACATCAGCCCGGAACTGGCGGGGTTCCTCAGTGCCGTGAGCCGCAAGGGACCCGAGGTCCTGTGGCAGAGGGCCCTGAAGCTCTTCGCCATCCTCGGGGGGCGGGTCAGCGTGCTGCCGCCGGATGCCAGGCACGTGGACTACGACTGCATCCCGGTCATGATCGCCGACGGCTGCCTCTACAACTGCGGCTTCTGCAGCGTCAAATCCAACACCGAGTTCGCCCAGCGGTCCAGGGCCAATATCCAGCAGCAGATCCAGGGCCTGCGAAGCCTCTACAGCCGGGAGCTCGTCAACCAGGCCTCCGTCTTTCTGGGACTGCATGACGGACTGGCCTGCAGCCCGGACCTGATCGAGTTCGGCGCCCTGGAGGCCTGGAAAGGGCTCGATCTCGAGCAGTCCTGCCTCGATGAGCACGGGCTGTTCATCTTCGGCAGCGTGGACTCGATGCTCCAGGCCCCGGAGTCCCTGTGGCAGCGTCTGAACAGCCTGCCCTTCACCACCTGGGTCAACCTGGGGCTGGAGTCCGCAGACCAGGCCACCCTGGACCTGCTCCGGAAACCCATCACCAGGGCCCAGGTCAGGGAGTCCTTTGAACGCCTCCTGGAGATCAACCAGAGCTGTCACAACATCGAGGTCACGGCCAATTTCGTGATGGGGCCATCGCTGCCGGAGAGCCACTGGGAGAGCGTGAGCGAGCTCATCTCCGAGCGCCTGGACAGGAGGAGGAACAAGGGGGCGGTCTATTTCTCGCCTCTGGAGCGGACCCGGCCCAAGGAGCAGCTGCGGTTCTTCCAGCGGATCAAGCGCATGAGCAGGCTGCCGGCCTACCTCTATCTCATTCAGCGTTTGTGACCGGGCCAGGCCGGGGGGCTCCAGGGGGTTCGGTTCAGCTCAGGATCTTGCCCAGCAGCTTGCGGTTCTGGTGCTCCTGCGGCAGGCTTGCCTTGAGCAGGGCGGCCAGTCCTGTTTCGTCTGCAGGCGGGGAGCCGCTTGGGAGCCGGTTGGCGATGCTGCCCACAGCCAGCTCCATATGGGCGTCGGTGTTGTACACCGGGATGAGCTTGAAATCCTCACGGGCCTGCTCATACTCCTGAAGCGGGTCGGGCAGGTAACGGCCCTCCCGGCGGTGGCATTGCCCGGCCAGGATGTTCACGGAGCTCATTTCGAGGCCGTCTACCTCGGCCAGGACCTGGTCCATGCCCGGGGTCCTGATGCGGGTCCAGCGGAAGGCATGGGCCAGAAAGAGGAAGCTGGCCTGCCGGTCCGGTCCCAGGATCGCGAGCATCTCCTCCAGGGGGATGCCGAAGTCGATCTCCAGGCTCTGGTTTCGGGTGATGACGACCACGTCCACCCCCTGCTCCAGGGTCACTTCCAGACCGCTGTACAGGGAGAGGTCCGGGAAGAATCCCTGGAGCTCCTTGATTTCCTGGGGAGTCCACTGTATCTGGTGTTCGGTGATCACCAGGGCTTCAAGGCCCCTCTCCAGGGCCAGCTCGCAGGCCTGGAAAGGATCCAGCCTGGAACAGGGCGAGTATCGCGAGGTGTGCAGGTGGCAGTCGATGAGCATGGGGCTGTCTCACAGCATGACCGATGCATGGCTGGGCGCGGATGATCGTCATGAGATGTCTTTCGGGTCGTCATTGTGGACTTTGGGAAAAGTGAAGAAAACATCAAGGAGAACCAGATGTCAATTCATGAGCTGGCCGGGAAGCTGCCCCCCAGGGAGATGCTGGTCAACGTGCCCAGGCTGATGCAGGCCTACTACACCAACCGGCCTGACCCGGATCTGAAAGAGCACGCCATCGCCTTTGGAACCTCGGGGCACAGAGGCTCGTCCCTGAAGCACAGCTTCAACCAGGACCACATTCTGGCCGTGACCCAGGCCATCTGTGAGCATCGGGCGGCACACGGCATCACCGGCCCCCTTTTCCTGGGCAAGGATACCCATGCCCTGTCAGAGGCGGCTTTTGGTACAGCCCTGGAAGTGCTGGCTGCTCAGGGTGTCCAGACGGTGGTCCAGGACGGCCAGGGCTTCACCCCGACCCCGGTCATCTCCCACGCCATCCTGACGGCCAATGCCGACACGCAGGGTCCCAGGGCCGACGGGATCGTGGTCACCCCCTCCCACAACCCCCCTGAAGACGGGGGCATCAAGTACAACCCTCCTGAAGGCGGCCCGGCCGATACCGAAACGACCTCCAGAATCCAGGACCGGGCCAACGAGATCCTCAGGGCCGGAGCGGACCGGGTGCGCAGGATCCCCCTGGAGCGGGCCCTGAAGGCTGAGACGACCTCGTACCGGGATTATCGGGTCGGGTTTGTCCAGGACCTGCAGAACATTGTGAACATGGAGGCCATCGGGGCGTCAGGCCTGAAAATCGGGGTGGATCCCCTGGGCGGCTCGGGGGTCGACTACTGGGACATGATTGCCGAAACCTACGGGCTGGACATCGAGGTGGTCAATCGAGCCGTGGACCCGACCTTCGCCTTCATGCCTGTGGACAGGGACGGCAAGATCCGCATGGACTGCTCCTCTGCATACGCCATGGCCGGGCTCATTGCCCTCAAGGAAAGGTTTGACATCGCCTGGGGCAATGATCCAGACTATGACCGCCACGGGATCGTGACCAGGACAGGGGGCCTGATGAACCCCAACCACTACCTGGCGGTGGCTGTGGAGCACCTCTTCACCACCAGAAAGCAGTGGTCGCCTGAAACGGGTGTGGGCAAGACCACGGTCACGAGCTCGATGCTCGACAGGGTGGCGCGATCCCTGAACCGCAGAGTGGTCGAAGTCCCGGTGGGCTTCAAGTGGTTCGTTCCCGGTCTGCTCCAGGCGGACATCGGTTTTGGAGGGGAGGAGAGCGCCGGGGCCTCTTTTTTGAGGTTCAACAGCGGCCCATGGTCGACAGACAAGGACGGCCTGATCATGGACCTGCTGGCTGCAGAGATCATGGCCCTGCGGGAACGCGACCCGGCTGAGCTGTTCACAGAGCTTGAGGCCCGTTTCGGGCATTCTGACTACGCCAGGATCGATGCCCCGGCCACCCCTGAGCAGAAATCCCTGCTGAAAAGACTGGCCCCGGAAAACCTGCAGGCCACCGAGCTTGCCGGAGAACGCATTGAAGGCGCCCTGACCACTGCTCCCGGGAACAACGCTCCCATCGGGGGGCTCAAGGTGGTCACGGCCAATGGCTGGTTTGCGGCCAGACCGTCCGGGACAGAGGACATTTACAAGATCTATGCGGAGAGTTTCAAAGGCCGGGACCATCTGGACCTGATTCTCTCAGAGGCTCAGGCCCTGGTGGATTCGATCCTGGACTGAGTCGGCGCAGCCAGAGGCAGGGCTGACTTTGAACCGCATGAAGGCTGAAAGATCCTTCATGCACACGACCATGAGAGCCTGGGAGAGACGATGAAAATGAAGATTGGCCGGAACGATCCCTGTCCCTGCGGCAGCGGACTGAAATACAAGAAGTGCTGCATGAGGGCTCAGGGCGGCCCCAAGGTCTCGATCAAGGATGAGTACTTCAAGAAGCACGGGATCAGGCTCAAGGAAGAGGTCGACATCCAGGGCATCAGAGAAGCGGGGGATCTGGTGGTCAAGACCCTGAACCTGGTCCAGGAGCATCTCCGCCCCGGGATGGCCACCGAAGAGATCAACACCCTGGTCCACGACTTCACGGTCAGGAACAAGGCCGTGCCCGCCCCTCTGAATTACAGCGGGTTCCCGAAGTCGGTCTGCGTCTCGGTGAACGACGTCATCTGCCACGGCATTCCTGGACCGTATACCTTGAAGGATGGAGACATCGTCAACGTCGACGTGACATCGATCCTGAACGGATACTACGCCGACGCCAGCAAGACCTTCTGCATCGGAGAGGTCGGCCCCGAGGCCCTGAAGATCGTCAATGTGGCCAGAGAGAGCCTCAGGCTGGCCCTGGATCAGGTCCGGCCGGGAAAGACAGTCGGCGATATCGGCCAGGCCATTCAGGCCTTTGCAGAAGGCCAGGGGTGCTCAGTGGTCAGGGAGATGGTCGGCCACGGGGTGGGGTTCGAATTTCACGAACCTCCCCAGGTGCCGCATTTCGGACGCACCGGACAGGGCGTGACCCTGGTTCCGGGCATGGTCTTCACCGTGGAGCCGATGATCAATCTCGGCAGGCGGGAGCTGGTCATCATGGACGACAACTGGACGGCCAAGACCAAGGACGGGTCCCTGTCAGGGCAGTTCGAGCAGACGCTGGTGGTCACAGAGAGCGGACATGAGAGCTTGACCCCCTACGAGCTCGACATCTCGGGATGCGAGCCTTGAACCCTGAACCTCTCAGCCAGGCCAGCGGCAGCCCTCGCAGCCCGATCAGTCATACTCCACGGCACTGAAGCGCATCAGCTTGTCCCAGCTGTGGGCCGACTCGATGCGCCGGACCGTGCCGGTCTTGCCTCGCATGACCATGGACGTGGTCACGGCCCCGTCTCCGGAATAGTGAACCCCGGAGAGAAAGGTGCCGCCGCTGATGCCTGTGGCCGAAAAAAAGACGTCGTCGTCACTGACCAGGGTGTCGACGTTCAGGACCTGCTTCAAATCGGCCCCCATGTCGTTCAGAGCCTTTTTTTCGTGCTCCTTCTGAGGGTCCAGCCGCCCAAGCATCTCCCCCCCCAGGGCCTTGATGGCGCAGGCGGAGAGCACGCCTTCCGGAGTGCCGCCGGTGCCCATGAGCAGGTCCACCTCTGATTTGGGGTCGACAGCCATGAGGGCTCCGGCCACGTCGCCGTCGGTGTGGAGCTGAATCCTGGCCCCGGCCTCGCGAATGTCCCGGATGAGCTGCTGGTGCCTGGGCTTGTCCAGGACAAAGACCATCAGGTCGTTGATGTCCTTGTCCATGACCCGGGCCACCTTGGACAGGGTGTCCTTGACCGGAGCGTCGACGTCCACCACGTCCCTGGCTGCGGCGGGAACCACGAGCTTCTTCATGTAGTAGCTGGGGCCCGGATTGTACATGGACCCACCCGGAGCCATGCCCACGACGGCGATGGCGTTGGGCCGGCCATAGGCCAGGAGGTTGGTTCCCTCCACCGGGTCAACGGCCACATCCACAGCCGGACCCTTGCCGGTGCCCACCTTCTCCCCGTTGAAGAGCATCGGGGCTTCGTCCTTCTCGCCTTCTCCGATGATGATCGTGCCACTGATGTCCACCGCATTGAAGGACAGGCGCATGGCATCCACGGCCGCTTTGTCGCCGCTGTCCTTTTCTCCCTTGCCGAGCCACCTGGCTGATGCCAGGGCTGCGGCCTCAGTGACCCGAACCAGGTCCAGGGCCAGGTTTCGCTGCGGTATTTCCATGGAACTCCTCCAATCTCCCGGGGCGGGTTCAGGGGCTGGGCACAGCGTCGATCATGTCGATCCGTCTCTGATGACGGCCACCCTCGAATTCGGTCTTCAGAAACACGTCCAGAATGCTCAGGGCCAGGTCCTCGCCGATGACCCGCGAACCGAGGCAGAGCAGGTTGGCGTTGTTGTGGGCCCTGGCCATCCGGGCCATGTATTCGTTGGAACACAGGGCAGCCCGGATGTGGCCGAACCGGTTGGCGGTCATGGACATGCCAAGACCTGTCCCGCAGATGAGGACTCCGAAAGAGCCTGTTTCCAGAACCATCCGGCAGGTCCTGGCTGCAAATGTGGGGTAGTCGGTGCTCTCCGGAGAGTCCGTGCCCTGGTCCTCGCAGGACATGCCCCGACTCTGGAGCTGGGCGATCAGGGCCTGTTTGAGAGGGAGGCCGGCATGGTCGGCGCCAAAGATGACCGGTAAGGTGGTGTTCATGCATTCTCCTGGTTGGTGGTCGTTCTGCACGTCACATGGAACTGCGCGAAAGGAGAGCGTTGAAGTGCCCTCTTGGGTCAAGAACCCAGAAAAGATGCCATCCGTTTTTGCAGCCGCATCAATCTAGATGTTCCACTTTTGACGCCGCCGGTCGATCACGCTCTGGCGAAGGTTCCGAAGGTCGGTTCGCAGATGGTCCAGCTCGCTGCTCAGGAAGTCGATCTGTTTGCGGCAGAGGGCCACTTCGGATTCCTCGCCCGCAGACAGGGAATCATGCTCAGCCCGACCCTCCAGCCTGCCCAAGGTCTCGTACTCCTTTTTGAGCCGCTTTTCCATCTGCCTGATCTCCAGGGACCGAAGCCATCGGATGACGGACCACCAGAGTTCGCTGAAAATGACCTTGAAGCCCAGGATCAGGATCCTGTCCAGGGTCATGTCCACGGTCCCGGTCTGGGAATGAGTCGGTTCGGTCATGGAGAACCCTCCTGTGCGTTAGAGAGAACAATCCGTTCTGCATTGTCCGGGAGTTCCAACTGCAGGGCTTCGGCCGGCCAGGCCCGGCGAAGCTCGACCTCTTTGAGATGCACGATGGCCTTCCGGTCGCGGCCTGCTTCCAGCCGGACCCTGCCGGGGATCCGGTGCCTGGATTGTGCGGTGTGCTCCTCAAGGCGCATGGTCCACTCCGTAGGCCAGGACCCGGTCAGCCGGGTCACATCGAGCTGCGGGGAAATGCTGACCGAGGAAACCCGGTGCCCCTGAGCAAAGGTGAAACGCCAGCCGAATTCCGGGTCGTAGCTGCTCCCGGAGTGATCACGGGGCAGGATCATAGGCCAATCGTCACGGAAAATAAAGGTCAGCTCCTGAAGGTCGAACGGCGAGGCAAAGCCCAGCCTGGCGGCCCCAAGCCTGGAGTCAGGATGGACAAAGGCCTTGTTCTCCCGGGGGGAGTAGGCCAGCCACTGCGTGTCGGTGACCCGCCACATGGAGAAGGTCGTGCCCAGGCCGGCCTTGAGATCCAGCCGGATGGGCAGGTCAGCGTTGCCCCAGGCCTGAAAGGTGATCCGGTCCCGCCGGTCGGCAGAGATGAGATGGACGCTGGCCGAGATGGAGAAACCCTGCCCGGCCTCCCGGCCCTGAAGCCTGGACCAGAACCGGTTCCAGGTCTGCTCTGCCGACACAGGGGGCTCTTCCGGCAGCGGCGGCTTTTTGGGGGCACAGCCCCACAGGAGCATGAGCCCGCAGCCAAGAACAAAGGCCAGGCCCTTCCAGTTCATGGCTTCAGCAGGCAAAGGCCGAACCCCGGGGGAGGGTCCATCTGTCTGCAGGACACCTGGAGGAATCCCTGGACAGAATGGATTTGAGTTTGTCCCTGATCTGAGCCGGGTTGTCCGGGCTGTGCTGCAGGGCCTGCTCATAGCCTGATCTGGCCTGTTCAAACTTCTGGAGGGCAGAGGCGATGTCCGCGTAGTGCTCCCAGATGATGGGATCGTCCGTGACCCTGGCCACTGCAGAGGAAATGGTCTCCCAGGCCTGATCGAGCTTTCCGGACTTGAAGTACAGCCAGGCCAGGGAATCGAGGTAGTAGCCGTTTTCAGGATCCAGGTTGAGGGCCTTTTTGATCAGGATTTCGGCCCGGTCCAGATTCAGGCCCTGTTCGGCCAGGGTGTAGCCGATGAAGTTCAGGGCTGCGGCATGATCAGGGTCGATGTTGATGACCTTTTCCATGTGCTCCAGGGCCTTCTCCACCAGGCCCTGTTCGTGCTCCACCACGCCGAGCTGAAAGAGGATGGATGTGGACTGGTCCTGGTGGTCCAAGCCCTTGAGCAGGACCGCTCTGGCCTGTTCGAGGTCGTTGGCGGTGAGGTGGAGCTCGCTTTCCAGAATCCAGAAATCCTCCTGTTCAGGAAAGAGCTGCTGACCCTTGCGGCACAGCTCGAGCGTCTGGTCGCGTTCCCCGAGTTCAAACAGGAGCTGGGAGCGCAGGGCCAGGCTCCGGCTGTAGAGCCTGGATTCCGCCTTGATCTGTTCCAGGTGGCTCAGGGACTGGGCCAGATCGTTGTCGGCCCGGTAGGCCAGGATGGCTCTGTAGAACTGAGCCCGATCTGCGTTCTTGGCCGGGGCGGCAACCGTGTTCAGGAGCTCTCTGGCCTGCTGGTAAAAGTCGTTCTGCAGGAACAGACCCACGGCGTGGAGTTGAAAAGAAGGGTCCTGAATGGCGGACCTGGCGACCTGGAGGGCCTCTTCCGGGTTGTTCAGCTTCAGGTTGAGGAGGATGATCCTGGAAAGGATGTCCTGATTGGCTGAATCGAGATCAAGAAGTCTGGAGTAGGCCTTGACAGCTTCTGAGTAGTTCTTGTCCAGCTCATACTGGTAGGCCAGCTCAGCCCAGGCCTTGATGAACACGGGATTCATGTCCGTGGCCTGCTTCAGGTGGCTGATGGTCCTGGCCCTGTCCTCCAGGCCGGTGAAGGCCTGGGCCAGAAGATAGTGGACCGAAGCGGTCCGCTGATCTTCAGGCACGGCTTTGAGCACATCCAGGGCCTGGCCAAAGGCCTTGTTCTTCATGTGCATCCGGGCCAGCTGGCTGCGGATCTCGATGTCCCGGGGATGGCTCTGCAGAAAGGCTTTCAGGACGCCAATGGACTCCTCAAGCTGATCCATGGCCTGGTAGAGCCTGGCCTGCGTGACCACCAGATCCTGATTGTGGGGAAAGGACTCCCGAGCCTGTCTGGTCGCTTCCAGGGCCGGCTGGAGCTGTTCGGAACGCCACAGGCCGGAGATCTGCTCCAGATACAGGCTGGGTCTGGGGTCAAGCTCGATGGCCCGGCCCAGGGCTTCCAGGGCCCGCTCCTGCTGGTCGTTCTGGCGGAGGTCCATGTATTGCAGGAAGGCGAAGGTGGCCCTGGCCTCCCTGGACATGGGGCGGGCAGGCAATGGGGAGGCCGTCTGCTGCCGCAGGGAGGCGCAGCCGAAGATCGAGAGGCACAGGAGGCCGGCGAGCAGCCAGCGAAGTCCAACGGGGACGTCATCAATCATAGGCAGAACTGCTTCATTCTTCTGTACAGGGTGCTGCCCATATCCAGGCCGGTTTCGATGAACTCCGGGCCATAGAGCTGCCCGGTCTGTGTTCTGAAGGTCTCGGCAATGGACTGGATGAACTCCAACCCCTGAGGGAAGCGGGCCACAATCTTGTCCAGGGTCCATTCCTCGTAGTCGCAGATTTCCCAGAGGGTGGTCACGAAGTTGTCCGGGCCCCAGCGGAACTTGTCCGCATCGTAGAGGGCCCCGCTCAAGAGGTCTGTCTTGAAGTCGGGTGAAGTGTCCACTGGCCTGAAGGCTTCGTGATTCTTGATGGCGAAAAAGATCATGGACTTGTCGGATTCAGCAAGGGGATAGTCCTGGAGGATCTTCATGCTCAAGTCGGCCCCCTGAAGGGCGTGGTTCTTTTCCAGCCGGCAGGTGTCGTGGAGCAGCCCGGCCAGCTGGGCCAGGACAACCAGATGGCGGCCCATCTTCAAATCGGTGGAGTAGGCTTCGGCAAAGACGATAGCTCCGGCTTCGATGGCCACGGTCTTGCTGTGCTCGACCCCGTGGCCGAAGTTGTCGTAGAGGAAAGGGAGCACATCCTCTGCACAGCGGAGGATGAGGGGGTTGTCGAAAAAGGTCTCCCGGGCATAGGCCAGCTCCGGGGCAAAATGATCATAGAATCTGGGCCTTTTCTGAACCTTGATGTCTTTGGCTTCGTTCTTGAACTGTTCAAGGAGGTTATTCATCTGAAATCCATTCCGGGGAGAAGTCGGCGATGGAGTCGCTCAAGTGCGTGCGGAGCTTCTGCAGGAGTCGGCTCTCGATCTGCCGGACCCGTTCTCTGGTGATGTTGAACTCGTCCCCGATCTCCCTCAGGGTCACGGGGCTGGAGGAGAGCAGCCTTTTGTCGAGGATGGCCTGCTCTTTCTCGTTCAGGGTGGGGACAATGGACTTGATGTGTTCCTGCAGGCTGCTGGAGATTTCAGCCCTGGCCAGCTTGTCTTCCACGCTGGCCTCCAGGGCGGGCAGCATGTCCAGCCTGGTGGTGGCCGACTCGTCACTGAACGGCATGTCCAGAGACAAGTCGTGCTGCCCCATGCGCATGGTCATCTCTTCCACCTCTTCTTTGCTGACATCGAGATTTTGGGACAGCGTCTCGGAATTGGGGTCGAATCCGAGATTTTCCAGGCGCTGCCGCTCGCGGCCGAGGTTGTAGAAGAGCTTGCGCTGAGACTGGGTGGTTCCGATTTTGACCATCCGCCAGTTGTCCATGATGAACTTCAGGATGTAGGCCTTGATCCAGAAGGCAGCGTAATAGGAAAACTTGATGCCCCGATCGGGGTTGAACTTCTGGACTGCCTTCATGAGACCGATGTTGCCTTCCTGGATGAGCTCCAGGACGTTCTTCATCCATTTGCGCTGGAACTCCATGGCGATCTTGACCACCAGGCGCAGGTGGGAGGTCACCAGCCTGAATGCGGCGTTCTCGTCGTTGTCTTCCCGGATTCGACGGGCCAGCTCAAATTCCTCGTCCGGCTCCAGAATGGGAAACCTGTTGATTTCGCGCAGATAGACCTGGAGCCCGTCCTGAGTCGACAGCTGGCGGCCCGGGCTAGGAATGGGCAGAGAGGACGTGGCCTTGGCACCTGGCTTTTCGTCTTTGTGCAGAGGTTCTGAGGTGTCTTCCTGATCCTGGTCGGCCCGGCTCTCAGACACCTCGTCCACCCTGTCCTCACTCTTGACCGACTTGTTCTTCGCCATACAATTCAACTTCTTGTTAGAGAGTCACCCGGTGATTGGGTTCACATTTCAATGTAAATATTTTATTTGTCTTTTTCAATGTTTTTCAGTACACGTTCCGAAATCAGCATTCAGCGCGGCCAGCGGGCGCATTGACGTCGCGGCGCTTCAGTCAGGCCTGGTTTCAAGGCAAATGCGGCTTCATTATTGCATAAGGGTTTCGAGCATGAACAGAATTGTGATCACGGCCGTCTCCATCCTGCTGGTCATGGCAGCCGGAGCGACACCGGCAAAAGGGGCCTTCCCCAGCGAGCTCAGCTCTCAGGACCTCATCTCGGCAGTGGCCCAGTCCAGAGGCAAGGTGACCGTCCTCAACTTCTGGGCCTCCTGGTGCAGCAGCTGCAAAAGGGAGATCCCGGAGCTATCGACCTTGAGGGACAGGTACACGCAGGACGAACTCACCTTGATCGGGGTGTCCGTGGATCAGAATCTCAATGCCCTGTCACGTTTCCTGCAGAAGGTCCAGTTCGGCTACCAGGTCTATCGAGCCGGGCCGGATGTCAATGCCGCCTTTCAGATTTCCGGGATACCCAAGACGTTGATTTACGGCCCCCAGGGAAAGCTGGAGTTCGAACGTTTCGGGTACATCGACCTGGAGACACTGCGCGAGGTCGTGGACCGTCTGCTGAGCGAGTGACGGACATCATGCAGGGATACTATCTTCGCAAGGCGAACATTCAGGATGTGCGGGCCATCCACGGCCTGCTGATGAAGTTTTCCAGCCGGGGCCTCCTGCTGCCGCGATCCTACAGTGAGCTGTACAAGCACCTGCGGGATTTCCTGGTCCTGGTCAGCCCCCATGCCGAAGGCATCAAGGGCTGCTGCGCCCTGTCCATCACCTGGGACAATCTGGCCGAAATCCGTTCCCTGATTGTGGACGAGTCCCTTCAGGGACAGGGCTGGGGACGCCGCCTGGTGGACACCTCAATGAGCGAGGCCCTGACCCTGGGCATTTACCGGGTCTTTACCCTGACCTACCAGGTCGATTTTTTTGCCAGGCATGGCTTCGAGGTTGTGGACAAGGATGTTTTGCCCCAGAAGGTCTGGGCCGACTGCTTGAACTGCCCCAAGTACCCGGACTGCTGCGATGAAGTGGCCATGCTCATGGAGTTATGATTGAGGGGAACGCAGTTCCCCTCAATCATACCATCTTGTTGTTATTCATCATGAAGTGTTCATGTGCAGATGTGAGATGTCGCTGTGAGGCTGGATCATCACTTCCGAGCCAAAGATTCAGCGCAGACAGAGGCTGCGCTGACGCGAGAAGCTCATGGGTTCCTTGAAGACCGTCTATTCCAAAGAAGCCATTCAGGAACGGGTCGAGACCCTGGGTCGGGAAGTCTCCGAGCGATACAGGGACGCGGCTGAACCGGTGGTGGCCGTGTGCGTGCTCAAAGGGGCGTTCATGTTCTTCGCCGACCTGGTCCGCTGCCTGGACTTTGATCCTGAACTGGATTTCGTTCGTCTGGCCAGTTATGGTCAGGACACCATCAGCCAGGGCAAGGTGCTGTTCAGCAAGGACATGGAGGTCAGCGTCCAGGGCAAGCATGTCCTCATCGTCGAGGACATCATCGATACCGGATACACGGCCCAGTATCTCACAAAGGTCCTGTCAGCCCGGAACCCCAGGAGCATCGCCTTCTGCGCCCTTGTGGACAAGGCCTCCAGGAGGGAGGTGGACATTGAGATCGATTTTGTCGGCTTCTCTCTGGAGGGAGGGTTCATTGTCGGCTACGGGTTGGATTATGCAGAAAACTACCGCCAGCTGAGTTCGATCTGTGAGTTGACGGCGTAAGGAGCTTCCCCATGATTCTTTCCTGCCCAGAATGCAACACCAAGTACCGGGTTCGCGACGACCTCATTGACCCGGAGGGGAGCGAGGTCAAATGTTCCAGATGCGGACACAGGTTCACCGCTTTTCCTGACCAGGAGGGCCCCGGACCGGCAGACTCCGGTCAGGTTGATGAGGAAGGTGTTCAATCAGAAGCCGTTCAGGATTCAGATCAGGGGGAAAGCGGCGAGGAGGTCTCTTTTGACCTGGAACAGCGGGTCAGCTTCAAGAAGCTGCCCCTGAACCGGACTGTCCTCCTGCTCATCGTCCTGCTCCTGGTCTGCGCTGTTGGAGCGTTTCTGCTCTTTCCCGGCCTGAAGGGCATGCTCCCTTTCGGTGCTTCGCCAGAGCAGGAGAAGAGCGTTTCGCAGAAGACGAATGTTCCAGAGGGGAGTATCGAGGACATCGGTCTGCAGGACGTCCGGCAGTACATGGTCCAGAATGAAAAGATCGGACAGGTCCTGGTGATCGAGGGCAAGGCGGTGAACAACTCCCAGGCCCCGAAGGAGATGATCAAGATTCAGGCCACGCTCTTCGATGCCCAGGGTCAGGTCCTGTCCCAACAGGAGTTTCTGGCCGGGAACACGGTCTCTCTCTTCCAGCTCCAGGTCCTGAGCCAGGATGCCCTGAGCTCGGCTCTGGAGTCCAGAGTGGGCATCCTGACCAACAACACGGACATCGCGCCAGAGGAGGACGTCATGTTCATGACCACCTTCACCAATCCTCCCGAGAACCTGGCTGAGTTCAGCCTGAAGATCATCCAGGCCGAACCTGTCAAGGACAACTCCTGACCCCTTTACCCCTGGTCGCAGCACAGCCATCTCCTGCCCGGTAACGCTCATGAAGCCCAAAGTCAGGTATTCCTGCCAGAACTGCCAGGCCGTCCTCAGACAGTGGCAGGGGCAGTGCCCCCAATGCCAGGCCTGGGGAACCGTGGTGGCCATCCAGGACGAGCCCTCCCCCCGGGCTGATCCCGGCCAGACCCTCGAGCCTGTGGTCCTGGCAGAGCTCGCGCCGGATCAGAGCCACGGGGTCAGCACCGGGTCCAGAACGGTGGACGAACTCCTGGGCCAGGGCATCATGCCCGGCTCGGCCCTGCTCCTTGGCGGTGAACCAGGGGTGGGCAAATCCACCTTCCTGCTGCAGCTCCTGGGCTCCCTGTGCACCTCAGGCCAGAAGGCCCTCTACGTCTCTGGCGAAGAGTCCCTGAATCAGCTCTGGAAGAGGGCCGAACGGCTCGGAGTTCTGGACAGCGATCTCATGGCCCTCAACTCGCAGCGGGTGGAGGACGTCGTGTCCGCCATCGGGGGCAGCTCCCGGCCGGCCGTCGTGGTCGTGGATTCTGTGCAGACCATGACCTCGGCCGAGGTCAACGGCATTCCAGGGAGCGTGAGCCAGGTCCGCAGCGCTGCCTCCAGGCTGGTGGAGGAAGGCAAGAAGCATGGTGTGGCCCTGATCCTGGTGGGGCATGTGACCAAGGAAGGGCAGATTGCCGGCCCCAAGCTTCTGGAGCACATGGTGGATGCCGTGTTGTACCTGGAGGGAGACAAGGAGCACCTCTTCAGGATGCTCCGGGTGGTCAAGAACAGGTTCGGACCGGCCAGCAACATGCTGGTCCTGAAGATGGTGGACAAAGGGCTGCAGATCGTTCGCGACCCATCGACCTTTTTCCTCCAGGCCCGGGACCCGGCCCTCTCAGGCACGGCGGTGGTCATGGCCCTGGAGGGGCAGCGCCCCTTTGCCGTGGAAGTCCAGGCCCTGGTGACCCGGAGCTACCTGACCATGCCGCGGCGGACGGCCCTGGGGGTGGACACCAATCGGCTGAACCTGCTCCTGGCGATCATGGAAAAGAAGCTGCATCTCAATCTCGGACAGACGGACATCTATGCCAAGATCGGCGGTGGGCTGAAGCTGGAGGAGCCGAGCCTGGATTTGGCCCTGGTGGCAGCGGTCCTGTCATCCTTTTATGATCGGGCCCTGCCTGAAAAGGCGGTCTTCTGGGGCGAAGTCGACCTCAGCGGCCAGGTCCGTCCGGTCATGGGCCAGGACATCCGTCTCAAACAGGCCAGGCAGCTGGGGTACGAACCCGTCTTCTGTCCGGTCCAATCCGAAGGCCAGCCCAGCCCAGGGGCAAACCAGGGCGTGGGCAGCGTCCAGGACCTGATGACCAGACTCTTTCCTTCCGGCTGAAAGCCTTTGACCTTTGCCTCCCTCCCGCCTGAAGACAGGCGGCAAGGAGGGGAGCAAGAAGAAGCGAGTCGAAGCCCTGCTCGACGAGTCGGGGACCTTTCTTCCCTCAACCGTCCACCCTCAACCCTCAACCTGTCAGCGCATCCGGAGCTGCGCTGACTAGGGCGTGACGGCGTAGCAGGAGTATCCCATGAGATTCAACTGGGACACCAGATAGGGGTCGGCCAGTCCCGGTTCGATCAGGAAGGTCTCCTCGTCACCGTTCAAGAGGCGAATGACAGGGAGGGAGAGGGTGATCTTCAGGGACGGGGATTGGACAAAGCTGAATCGCTGGACGGTTTCGGAAGCCAGGCCCTCTTCTTTCAGGGCCCTGAGCACGGAGGGAAAGCCGGGATCCGGCAGGGAAAGATTCATGTTCTCGGCCTGAAGCAGGGGCTGGATGTCCGGCCAGGCATTTGAGGCGGGAATGGCCGGGACGTAGATATCAGCTGGATCGGGAAAAGACTCGGAGGTGAACCTGGCTGCAGAGGCCTGGACCAGGGTGTGGACATGGATGGACTGGTTGTCGAGGTAGCCGCGGACCAGCGGCGGCAAGGCCTGAAGCTGGGATTGGTCCATCCGGAAGAGGTGGGTGATCTGGTCGAAGCTCGAGTTGTCGATGAGCACGATGTCTGCAGTCAGTTCCAGGACCTGGCGGCTGATGTTCATGATCAAGGGGGAGCCCTGGCCCCAAAAGATGATGTTCCTCTGGCTGAGGTTCTCCAGGCGCTGGAAGGTGACGGCAGGGTCCCAGGACGCATTGACCCGGCAGACGTTCAGGTCGGCTGCCCTCATCTCCTCCTCCTGGATCCTGGACATGACCGGTTCCGGGACAAAGACGATGGCCGTGCCCCAGGGGGTGTTCGCCAGGGGCATCTGTTCGAGGTTGATCCGCAGCCATTCCTGAGAGGAGTAAGGATAGAGGAGCTCCTGTCCTGGTGCGAAACGGAAGCCCATCTGTTTCAGGATGGCCAGGGTGGCCTGCTTGTTGATCTCTCGAGGCGAAGCCTCTGCCTGCTGTGGCTGCTGCGGCCGTTCACGCGGCAGAGCCTGCACCTCAAGGGTGGCGTTGGTCCTGCTGTCCAGCTCTGCAGCCTGACCGGGGGGGATGGGCAGGACGACCTCCTGGCCGACCTCCAGGGCATTGATGTCCGCGACCTGGGGGTTGAGCTCCTGAAAGAGCTTGAGGTATTCGTCAAAAATCAAACGGTCCGGGAGGTTGGCCTTCTCCCTGAGAAGCTTGACCAGGCTGTCCCCGGGGGCGATGGTTGCTGAGAGCGTGTCCACTGCAGCCTCTTTCGCGACCCTGGCCACGTCTTCGGGCTCGGGGGGGGCAGGAGCCGGGGCCTCGGCTTCCGGACGCAGGTCTTGAGGCAGCAGGAGGGTGGTTCCAGGTTCGACCTGGTTCAGATTCTCAAGGTGCGGGTTGAGCTTCTCGACCTCTTTGGCCATGTTGTAGAGCTTGTTCTCCGGGACGTCCATGGAGCGGAGGATGGAGTAGACGTACTCGCCTTCTTGAATCGTGTATCTGAAGGCATTCTTCTCCTGCTTGAGGGGGATCTGTTTTTCGAACATGAGGCGAGGCGGGGCGGCGTGGAGGGCATAGGGCAGCACGCTGACAAGAGCGATCGTGCAGCAGAGGCTGGTCCATGATGACAAAGACATGCCGGGATTGTAATCAAATGGGCAAAGAGGTCAAGTGGTCCCCCAACAGAGAAGCCTGACATGATGGGGTTTTGCGGTTGGGAGGTCTTCCCCGGCCGGTAACGGGGGGCAGCCAGCCCCTCGAGTCAGTCGGCCTCGTCTCCGAGGAAGGCGATGGCGGCAGCCCTGGGTCCGCTGTAAGCTCCGATGACCGGCGAGGCCTGGATGGAAAAGAGGGGAGGGATCCCGAAACGCTCTTCGATTTCCTGGGCATATTTCTCTGCAATGTCCGGGGCCTGGACATGGGCCACGGCAAAGCGCAGGTTCTTCATCCCCCGGGCCTGGCGATGCATGAGCTCGAAGAGGTTTCTGGCCGCCCGGGTGCGTCCGACCCCCTGTCCTGCCCTGGCCGTCCGGCCCTGATCGTTGAAGGTCAGGATCGGCTTGATATGCAAAGCCTTGGCCAGCAGCCCCGAGCCCCTGCTCACCCGCCCCCCCCGGACGGCATAGTCCAGGGTGTCCAGGCCGACATAGAAGCGGGTCCTGGCGGCGGCTGTGCTGGCCGCGGCCAGGACCTCATCAAGGGAAGCCCCTCTCTGGGCCGACTTGGCTGCTTCGAGGACGACCATGCCCAGTCCGATGGACACCAGCTTGCTGTCCAGGGTCCTGATCTTGTCCGCGGAGGTTCTGGAGGCCGTTTCCGCGCCCTGCCAGGTGCCGCTCATGGCGGCAGAGAGGTGAATGGAGACCAGGGACTCGTGCTCGTTCAAGGCCGTGGCAAAGGAGTCCTGAAAGACTCCTGGGGACGGCTGGGACGTTTGGACCGATCGGCTCCAGGGGAGGCGCCGATTGAATTCTTCCGGGGTGATGGTCACTTTGTCCACGAACTCGTCCTGGTCCATGGTCAGCGTCAGGGGAATGACCCGAATGTTGTACCGATTCAGGAAGTCCTGGGGGAGGTCGCAGGTGGAGTCGGTGACAATGCCCACCTTGTGCCTTTCAGACCTGACCCATTCCTGGTGCTGATGGACCATGTCCTCCACTTTGCGCTGCTGGATCTCTCCGTGCCGGCGAACCAGGTCAAAGACCTGATCAGGGGTGTTGGTGTGGATATGGATCCGCACGGTGTGTGAGGTCCCGGCCAGGACCAGGCTGTCTCCTAGAGGGGTCAGCTCGCTCTGGAGCAGGGACTGATCAAGGCTGGAGCCGCTGATGAGGCACTCGGTGCAGAAGCGGTTGCTCAGGCTCTCTTCGGGGCTGATGTGGATGTCCGGTTCTTCCAGTGGAGTGGGGGCCTTGGACCAGCTGACATCAAGGCGGCCTTTGTTCAGGAAGTCCACCACACCGTCCAGGAGGTAGACGAAGCCCTGGGCGCCGGAATCGACAACCCCGGCTTTTTTGAGGCTGGGCAACCTGTTGGTGGTCTCCCGGAGCGATCGTTTGGCTCTGGCCAGGGAGTTCTGCAGCAGGTCGAAAAAGTCGTTTTCCCTGGTCACGGCCAGCCTGAGATGCTCGGACCAGTCCTGAATCACGGTGACGATGGTCCCGTCCTGGGGGTTGGAGATGGCCTCGAGGGCCCTGGTGGCAGCCCTGCGGACAACGTGCACGAACTCTTCCGGAGAGATGCGGATCATCCCCTGGGTGCCCTCTGACAGGCCGCAGAAGAACTGGGCCAGGATGATTCCGGAGTTGCCCCTGGCTCCCAGCAGGGCGGAGTTGGCGACTCTGGTGCACACAGCCCCGACAGAGGTCTCTGTGGAGTCCTTGAGGTCGTTGACCACACGGCGCATGGTCCTGGCCATGTTGGTCCCGGTGTCCCCGTCAGGGACAGGAAAGACATTGATGGTGTTCAGGTGATCGCAGTGGTGGATGAGTCGGTCAGCAGCCGCCAGCAGGCCGCGCTTGAAGCGGATTCCATCCAGGTAGCTGATTTTGGAAATGGCTGAGGCCACGGGCAGGCTCCGGTCTTGAAGCCAGATCAGGCGTTGACGGATTCAGCCGCTTTCTTACTTCAACTGCTCCCGGGATGCAAGCTTCATACAGGGTCTTCGGTTTTCTCAGGCGGCCCTTTTTTTGAGCTCCTCGTCCTTGAGCACCCGGCGGAGAACCTTGCCCACGGCCGACGTGGGGAGCTCGTTTCGGAATTCGACGCTCCTGGGCCTTTTGTAGCCGGCCAGCCGCTCTTTGCAGAAGTCGAGGATCTCCTTTTCCGTGGCCTGCTCGTTGCTGCGCAGCTGGATGAAGGCCTTGACCTCTTCGCCGCTTTTGGGGTTGGGAATGCCGATCACTGCGGCCTGGGCCACCTTGGGGTGCTCGTAGAGGACCTCTTCCACCTCCCTGGGATAGCAGTTGAAGCCGCCCACCAGGATGACGTCCTTTTTGCGGTCGGTGATGACGATGTAGCCGTCCTCGTCGATGTGACCGATATCTCCAGTCAGGAAGTACCTGTGTCCGTCGATGTCCCTGAAAACCTCGGCATTGGCCTGGGGCTTACGCCAGTAGCCTTCCATGACCGAAGGTCCGCAGACCCCGATCTCTCCGTCTTCACCCTGGGCACACTCGATCTGTCCGGTGTCCACATCCAGGATTTTGATGTCCGTGTTCGGCCATGGGAAGCCCACGGACCCGAAACGGCGGAGGCTTGTGTCACAGGGGTTGACGGCAATGACCGGGGCGGTCTCGCTCAGGCCGTACCCCTCGAAGAGTACGGCACCGGTCTTGTCCTCGAACTGCCTGGCCAATTCCATGGGCAGCGGGGAGCCCCCTGAGGCGCAGGCCATGATCGAGCTCAAATCGTATTTCCCCAGGTGGGGGTGGTTGACGAAAGCGGAGTAGATGGTCGGCACGCCGACAACGAGGGTGGCCCTGTATTGTTCCACGGCCTTGAGGACATCGCTGAAGGGGGGCTTGCCAGCCCTGGGGTCCGGGATGCAGATCAACCTGCTGGCTGTGGCGCAGGCCCCGAGCAGGCACAGGCTCATCCCGAAGCTGTGGTACCAGGGCAGGACACCGAGAAAGCAGTGAAAGCCGCCTTTGCGGGGTTTTTCACGCGCCTTGCCTTCTTCATGGGGGATGCGGACCCATTCGTCCAGGGCCATGACCTCGTAGACAAAATTGGCGTGCGTCAGGGCTGCTCCCTTGGGGACCCCGGTTGTCCCGCCGGTGTAGATGATCAGGGCCAGGTCGTGGCTGGGGTCCAGATCCGGCTTGGGCGGATTGGGGCTGGTCCGGGCCAGAATGTCATCATAGAAGACATGGCCTGGCTGGTGGTCCCTGGCCTTGGGGATCTTGCCCAGCATCCCTCCGATGGCCCCTTTGATCCTTGGCAGATAGGACTTGATGTTGCAGATGACCACGGTTTCCACAGGGCTGTCCTCGCAGGCCTTGACAGCCGTGGGGTAGAACTGGGGATGGTCCATGCAGAAGACGATTTTGGCCCCGGCGTCATTGAGCTGATAGTTCAGCTCCCCGTGCGTGTAGAGGGGATTGCAGGTCACGCAGACCCCCCCGGCCTTGAGGATGCCGAAGTAGATTTCCGGATACTGGGGAAGGTTGGGCAGGAAAATGGCCACCCGGTCGCCTTTTGTGACCCCCCTGGCAATGAGAAACGTGGCCACCCGTTCCGCGCTGTCCTTGACCTGGGCAAAGGTCCTGGTGGCCCCGTTGAAGATCGTGTAGACGCTGTCGGGATACGAGGCCGCAGCCTCGTCCAGGATGGAGAACACCGGCCTTTCAAAACCGGTGATCCTTCGGGGAACGTCCTTGGGCCAGTACGTGGTCGGCCAGTCCTGGGTGGTCATCCTTATCCTCCTGTGGAATGTCGTTATACCGGACAGCAGGTCAGCGTAGTCTCAAAGCATAATGACCGGCAGGTCAGTTTGCACATTCTGAAATGGTCCCTCTTGTTACAGGGCCTGAGTCTCCAGGCGCGGACCGCATGGCCACAGCCCTGATTCGTCGCCGCCCAGAGCGGGAAGGGGTTCTGAAGCCTGGGCCATGCTTTTTCAACCCTTTTTTCTTTCTACCTTCGTCCCCGGGGTGAGTCAAGAGTTGCGACAGAGACCTGCGCCGCGGACAATGTTTTGGGGGCAAAACCCCGAGCCGGGTTTTGCCAGTCCAGCTCGACTTCGGATGACGTGTGACTCCGGGTTCAAGCCTTGTTCGGGGTCGGCCGCCTGGAACGGATCATCTCCATGAAGGCGTCGATCCTGGTCTGAGCCTGGCTCTCTGAAAAGAGCCGTTCGTCCACCATGTCGGCCTCGAGGATCAGGACCGGACGGCCGGTTCGTTCCCGGACAAGGCGCTGAATGTCGTATTGCCCCAGGGAATAGGGCTTGCAGCTGCGGTTGGAGTGCATGACCAGACCGTCAGCCCGGTATCTGTGCATCATGGCGATGATCTGCTCAGCCATCCGGTCCAGGCCCAGGTTGAGATAAATCTGGGAGTAGGCCTCAGCCATGGAGCCGAGAAAATCGTTGTCGTCAATGCTCTCCAGGGAGCTGCACCAGGCCGAGGTGTAGGTGTCGGCCACCAGGCAGGCATTGTGGTCGGCAAACCGCGTGGAGAGCCACTTGGTCCGATACCAGATGGGCAGGTTGTCCCACAGGAGGCGATAGTCCTCCCTGGGCACAGCCCCGATCCCAGAGGCGATGCGCTGATGCATCTCGTCCAGCAGCTGCCGGTAGTACTCCACGCACACGGATGTCCCCCGCAGGGTGACGATGAGGGCCAGATGAAAGAAGGCGTCAAAGGCGCTCATGGGTGAGGGGACATGGGCGGCGGTCTGCAGGATCTGATCCCACAGCCTCTGAGCCTGAACCGAGAGGCTGCCCACCTCCTGCATCCGGTCATGATCGAGCTTTTTCCCGGTGACCCCCTCCAGGAAAGCGATGCAGTCCTGGATTTGATCGCGGACATAGTCCCTGGCAGCCTGTGGGTAGGCGGTGTGGTTCATGGGGGTGTCCAGAATGAACAGGGGGATGTCGAAGGCTCTGGCCTGGATTTCATACCACTTGACCACAGTGGAGCAGATGTTGTTGCAGCAGATCAGAAGGTCCGGCCGGGGCAGGCCCCCGATGGGCCCCCCATGGCTCTGGGCGCAGGCCAGGTCGGCTTTGGCGTAGGAGCACAGGTCCCTGGAATAGCCCATGTCTTCGGCCTGGGCACAGAGGTCTGCTCCCATCTTGGAGGCCCCGATCATGGCCCCGTGATTCTCGGGGTAGACCGGGATGATGTCCATGGCGATGAGGGGTTCAACCGGACCGCCGCTGGTGATCCAGGCCACTGGCTGCGCGGTGTTCTCCGCTTCCTTGGCCCGGATGTAGTAGTCGGTCATGATCTCCTTCATCCTGGACACGGATTTGATCCTGCGTTCCTGCCGGGCAGGATCGCTGGAGGGGCTGGTCTGGGTCATGACGTGACACCTCGGCTCATGCTGGCTTGCTCAATGAGGGTTGATGGGGTCGTCGCCGTGCGCATGGGCTGCACCATGGGCCATGCTCACAAGGACAGCATTTCCACAAAGGCCTGACATCTGGTGCGCATCTGCTCAGACAGGGTCTGCGATTCGTCAGTTTCCAGAACCAGGCTGGGGACGCCGGCCTCGGCCAGGGTCTGACTGAGCAGAGGGATGTCAAAGGCATGGGGGTCGCAGAATTTGGTCAGGGCAAAGATGACCCCGGCAGCGCCTGTCTCCCTGAGGAGCCCTTTCATGTGCTCTGTCCGGGTGGTCAGTCCCCCATGCCTGGCCGGACAGACAGGTCGAAGGGCGCAGCGTTCAGCCAGGCCGGAGACCGGGTCAAGGCTCTCGTCCACGAGCCCGGCAAAGTGCCTCATGCCAGTGCACAGATCAAAGGCTGCGGCCTCTGCCCCGGACTCCTCCACGCAGTCCAGGAGTTCGGACGACGTGAGCAGGCTTCCGCTGATGATGATCCGCCTTGTCGCAGGCTTTGCAGAAGGTTCAAGGTCATGGAGGAGGGTTTTGAGCTGCCGGGCGGCCTGATCTCTGTCCATGACCATGGCTGCGAGGGTGATGGCCTGCATGTCAGCCCCTGAGACCTGGACTGCGCCAGACATGCGCAGGTCATCCAGGAGCGACAGGCTCTGCCTGATGGAATTCTGGGTGGCCAGGGTCCGGGACAAGGCCTGGCTGGAGAGCGTCATCAGGAGATGGTGCTCAAGATCGCTCTTGAGCTTTGCAACGACCCTGGGCAGGTAGCGTCTGGACGGTTGCCCCGTCAGCCTGGCCGGCAGGAGCATGTCCAGGTGGAAAGGCGTGAGACGGTTCAGACGCCAGATGTCGGAGAGGCGGGACATGGCGTCGCAGGCGGAGGCAAAGACCATTCCGTCCAGGAAGTCCAGCTCGTTGGTCAGGCTGTCTTCCAGGGCCCGGCGGACCACACTGCAGCAGGAGACCTGAAGGTGGCGGTCCGCACCGGCCGCGGCCGGTGTCTTCCCGATCAGCCGGTAGGGCAGGGCGCCGAAGGCCCAGATCAGCTCTTCAGGGACAGAGGAACAGTTCATGCCCACCACAGGCCTGCCGGTGTCCTGTCTCCACTGTCTGGCATAGACATGGGGTTCCCGGGCGATGGTTCGAAACAGCTCGAGCTGATCCATGGCAGACTCCGCTCAGCGCTGCCCTGGGGGCGCCGCCGTATTGTTTGTTCGCAGCCAAAGCGGCTTCCGAAGAAGAGGTGCAGTGGAGGTACCATACCTCGGGCAGCAGGGCAATGTGCGCCCCGTGCCTCTAGAACCTCATGGGGCGATTCGCCCTGCTGTGCGACCTGGCGAAGGCTCCCCGACATGACCTGGGTCGATGTTCAGCCTGGACGGGCCGAGGATGGACTCGATCCCTTTGATCATCTTTTCATGGTGGGAGCCCCGCCAGAAGAGCCTCTGGCAGGACGGGCAGATTCGAAAGTGGTGGAAAAAGCGTTTGGTTTTGGGTTCCAGGCGATGGATGATCTCGGACTTGTCCACCGCCTCGAGGGGGATGTTGCAGCGCAGGCAGCGGGAGAAAAGGCTGAAAGGGCCCCGGAGGCCAAAGAAGTCCAGGACCTCTGGAAGCTGCTCTTCAGGTCTGCGGCCGCGAATGAGCCGGGCCCAGACAATGCGCTTGCGCTTCAGCAGGCCGATGTCCCTGGAGAGGACGATTCTCCCCTCTTTGTCGGCCAGTTCAGCGATGGCCCTGTCCCGCCAGGTCCAGTGGTAGGCGGTGTCAAAACCGAGCATGCGCAGCATGGGGGCCAGTTTGCCCACATTGACATCCACCACGAACCGGATGTCCTTCAAGGCCGCGGGGCGGAGCAGAGAGGGCTGGAAAGGGTCCACCGGGGGGAGGTGAGGCTCGGCCACGATAACGTCTCCTGGACTGACGATGCGCGTGAAGTCTGCAGGGCGATCGTTGATGCTGAGCCCTCCAATCTCCGTGTGCGGTGGTCCGCAGGCTTCGATCAGGTCCTTGACCGAGGTCCTCCGTTCGAGCTGAACCTGAATCTGGCCCGTGTCCTTGTCAGATGCGGCAAAATGCTTTAGTTCACCCTGAAACGCTATCCCTACAAGGCCGTCGTCCATGAATCCGATCCTGCTTTTCGTCCTGGCTGTGCTCATCGGCGCCTTTCTGCTTCAGAGCTGGGCCGAGTTCCTCAACCTCAGGTCGCTGAGCCCGGTCCTGCCCGGGGAGTTCGCCGATGTCTACGATGCAAAAACCTATCAGACTTCCCAGGAGTACACCAGGGCCAGGACCAAGCTGGACCTCGTGTCCTCCAGCGTCAGCCTGGCCGCCCTGATCATCTTCATCGCCGTCGGCGGATTCCCCTGGCTGGACACCCTGGTCCGGTCCTTCGGCCTTGACCCGGTGCTCACCGGCCTGATCTTTCTGGGCCTGCTCGCCCTGGCCTCGGACGTCCTCTCCCTGCCTTTTCAGCTCTATTCGACCTTTGTCCTTGAGGAGAGGTTCGGGTTCAACCGCACGAGCCCGGCCACCTTTGTCAAGGACAAGCTCAAGGGCGTGCTGCTGCTTGGGCTCATCGGCGGCCCCTGCCTGACCGGGGTGATCCTCTTTTTGAGCACCTGGCCGGTCTGGGGCTGGGTCTGGGCCTGGGCCGGCCTCATCCTGGTCATGATCGGGCTGCAGTACGTGGCACCGACCTGGATCCTGCCTCTGTTCAACACCTTCACCCCGCTGGAGGACGGAGAGCTCAAGGACACGATTCTCAGGTACGCCGAGCAGAACGGGGCCGCTGTCCAGGACATCTCGGTCATGGACGGCTCCAGGCGGTCAGCCAAGTCGAACGCCTTTTTCACCGGATTCGGCCGCAAGAAGAGGATCGCCCTCTTCGACACCCTGATTCAGAAGCACACCCCGGACGAACTCCTGGCTGTCCTGGCCCATGAGATCGGGCACTGGAAGCTGAAGCACATCATCAAAGGCCTGCTCCTGGGCATGGCCAAAATGGGTCTGCTGCTCTGGCTGATCTCTGAGGCGGTCCGGTTCGAGGCGCTGTTTGAAGCCTTCGGCCTGGAACAGGTCTCGGTGCATGCCGGCCTGGTCTTCTTCCTCCTCCTGTACACCCCGGTCTCCCTGCTCATGGCCATCGGCATGAACCACCTCTCGCGCAAGCACGAGTTCGAGGCCGACGCCTTTGCCGCCAGGACCACCGGTCAGCCCCAGTCCCTGATTCAGGCCCTGAAAAAGCTGTCCAGGGACAATCTGTCCAATCTGACCCCGCACCCGCTCCTCGTTGTTCTGGAGTACTCCCATCCGCCGGTCATCGAGCGGGTCCGGACCCTGAAGGGGATGAAAAGGGCTTGACGGGGCAGAGGATCAGATTATACTCCTTACCTTCCGCCCTTAGCTCAGCTGGATAGAGCGCCGGACTTCGAATCCGTAGGCCGGAGGTTCGAGTCCTCCAGGGCGGGCCAGGAAATTGAAGGGGTTACAGGTAAAAGCTTGTAGCCCCTTTCTCTTTGGTTTCACCTTGTGGTCTCATCTGTGGTCTCATTTTGAAATTTGAGACCATGACGATCTCTTCTCGCTCTGGAAAGAATATGGCACGTAGGTTTCAAATTTGACTCTTTTAAAAATCATGTACACCATGTGGATTGGAAAGATATTCAGAAACTTCAGAATCATTTGTTCCCGGCGGCTACGCAGCCGGGAATCGTGGCGCTGACCCGACTGCACGCGCCGGCTGTGATCAGGCCTTAGGCCTGATCCCATCCGTCATGCTCGCGGGTCAGCCCCGCGATTCTGCACGATAGAAAGCCACGCCAGGAGATAACCGATGGCCAAAGTCTACTCGGGAAGGGTATCCATCCCAGGGGACAAAATCCAAGAGTACTTTGAGTTGATGCAGGCAGCCGAAAAGGAGCGCGCTCCCTTCCGAGAGCATCTGATGACGCTTCAGGCGGATTTTTATGACCACCTGGCCGACCGCTACAGTGAACGCACGGCCCGGAAACACGCCTCCATCATCGGGATGTTCGTAGAGTTCATTTGCCGCTACACTGACGTTCAAGACATTTCGGAAATCACCCGTGGAATGGTCAACAGCCATTTCCGGGCGTGGTGGAAGCGAAAGGTCTGGGACTCAAGCACACCCGACGACCTACGGGTAGCCCTGAAGAAGTTCTTCGCCTTCCTCGCCTCAGAGAAGGGAATTGTGAACGAGAAGGTGCTCAAGGCGCTCGGGTAGAAGCAGATGGGAGCAGAACCAGACAGATGCACCAGACGGCCTACGCTGCGCTCCGGCCACAGGTGATC
The DNA here is from genome assembly GCA_964573115.1 of uncultured Desulfohalobiaceae bacterium. GTDB lineage: Bacteria > Desulfobacterota > Desulfovibrionia > Desulfovibrionales > Desulfothermaceae > CAYOID01. The sequence goes on from CAZNIP010000033.1 coordinate 28,121, forward strand.
TGCACGTTTGGCAAAATGTACTGGCAGCCGCAGAAAAAAAACGATAGGATTGAGTGATGGGAAAATATGATAAACTGATATTTCAGGTTCTAAGCGGTACAAGTGATGCAAATATTGCTTTTTCTGACCTGACCAAGCTTCTGCAGTATTTGGGGTTTGAGATGCGCATAAAAGGCAGTCATCATATTTTCCGTAAAGCCGAGGTTGAAGAAAAGCCGAATCTACAGAAGGAAGGTAATAGAGCGAAACCGTATCAAGTCAAACAGATACGGAATATCATATTAAAATATAAACTGGGGGTAAGTGATGACAAGCAAATATGAAATCATAATTTTCTGGAGCGATGAGGACGAAGCATATGTTGCAGATATTCCAGAACTTCAAGGGTGCATGGCGCATGGGGATACATATGAATCTGCATTAGCCAACATCAAGTCTGCAATGGAGCTATGGATCGAGACAGCTAAAGAATTCAATGACCCTATTCCCCAGCCCAAAGGTCGTCGCTTGGCTTATGCATGACGATTTGCCGAACCAGCCCTCAAGCCGACGCTCATTCCTCGCGCGGCTTAGGGGCACCGTTAGCCTGCAGAATTTGGCTATAAGGCCCCTCTAGTCCCTTCTTGTCATTTGTGAAGACTCGCTGATCTATTACTCGCATCTGCAATAGCAAAATGGGGCCAGCTTTTCACTGGCCCCTTTCTTTTACGCCGCCTGCCTGATCCTGCTCAGGTAGTTCTCGAACTTCAGTCTCAGTTCCTGTTTTTCCCTGCACTGCCGCAGATTCGCCAGCTGCTCTGCCAATTGCTCCCCTGTCAGGGACCGCAGCCCGCAGTCATATTTGTGCCTCAAGTATGCCTCATATTCCCGGACCTTGTCGGATAGCCCTATTTCCCGTAGCACCTGAAAGAGCTGATTCAAATCGCCCGTCGTTTCAGCGCCGCTGCTCTTCTGATCAGGAAACTGCAGCGGTGCTTCTTTCTGTCCGGTATTCATCAGTGGAGGAAACTCGTCCACATCCACCTCTGGATTCCCGCCATCATTTCCTGATAGCCACCTCTTGAGCTGAGCCCCACTCTCGACTCCAGGTACGACGAATTGTCCATCAAAGAGCCCTGTGCGATCCTTGCTGGCCGTGGCCACATGCCCGTCCATGGACAGCTCCAGCACAACCGTGAACTCATACTCGAGACCGTCTCTTTGGACAGGGGCCAGGTCGATCTTGACAGGCTTGGTCTTTCCGGTCCTCTCGTCCTTCTGGACCTCCCAGGCCGTTTTCGAGCGCATGGT
>CAZNIP010000034.1:0-7982 GCA_964573115.1 uncultured Desulfohalobiaceae bacterium
GAAAAGCAGATGAGGACGGTGTCCAGCCCAGGCTTCGGCCTGCGCTTGGCCTTGGCCATGGAGTTTGATAGGTCTCTTGTCAGCGCTGCCAGCGGCAGCGCTGACAAGAGACCCACTCGAGAAACGGAGGACGCATGCACCGGTTGGCAGTCGGGACCAGAGAACATGTCCAGGATGTCCAGGGACAGAATGTGGCCAGAGCGGTCCACAAGGATTTGGGCCTTGAGGTCGATGGAATCAGGCTGATCAAGATTTTTCTCGTGGACGGCCTGGATGACGAGCAGATGGAACAGGCTGTGGACAAAGGGTTTCTGCACGACCCGGTCATGCAGGAGGTCTCCCTGGCCCCTCTGGCCAGGGATTTCGACTGGATCCTGGAGGTCGGCTACCGGCCGGGCGTCACGGACAATGAAGGCCGGGTGGCCAGGGACACCCTGATGACCGGGTTGAAGCTGGAAAGGTCACAGGCCCCGGACGTCTTCACCGCGATTCAGTACCTCATTCAGGGCACGTTGAGCAGAGCCGATGTCCAGCGCATGGCCACTGACCTTCTGGCCAATGAGCTCATCGAACGCTACGCCATCAAGAGCGCCCAGGAATGGTCCAGGCAGGCCGGCTTCCAGACCGATCTGCCCCGAGTCACTGGAGCGTCTTCAGATGCCGTGGAGGTGGTGGCCCTGTCCTCCCTGGGCGATGAGGAGCTCAAGCAGGTCAGCCAGGACAGGGTGCTGGCCCTGAGCCTTGATGAGCTGAACACCATCCGAGACTACTACCGCCGGGCGGAGATCAGGCAGGGGAGGCAGGAGCGGGGCCTGCCTCCTGAGCCCACGGACGCTGAGCTCGAGGTCCTGGCCCAGACCTGGTCGGAGCACTGCAAGCACAAGATCTTCAACGCCAGGATCGACTATGCGGACCAGGACACCGGACGGGGCGAAACCATCACCAGCCTCTTTTCCACCTACATCCAGCAGTCGACGGCCATCCTCCGTCAGCGAGCCGGGGAGGATGACGTCTGCCTCTCGGTGTTCAAGGACAATGCCGGCGTGATCCGCTTTGATGAGGAACATTCGGTGTGCATCAAGGTCGAGACCCACAACAGCCCTTCGGCCCTGGACCCTTACGGGGGGGCCCTGACCGGGATCGTCGGAGTCAATCGGGATCCCATGGGTACGGGGCTGGGGGCCAATCTGCTCTGCAACACCGATGTCTTCTGTTTTGCCTCTCCCTTTCACGATGAGCCCCTGCCGCCCCGCCTGCTGCACCCGCACCGGGTCATGGAAGGGGTGCGCCGGGGGGTGGAGCACGGCGGGAATCAGTCCGGCATCCCGACGGTCAACGGCGGCCTGATCTTCGATCCCCGATTTCTGGGCAAGCCCCTCGTCTTCTGCGGCACGGTGGGCATGATGCCGGCGCAGATCCAGGGCCGGCCCAGCCATGAGAAAAAGGCCCGACCCGGGGACAGGGTGATCATGGTTGGAGGCCGGGTGGGCAAGGACGGCATTCACGGGGCGACCTTCTCCTCTGAGGCCCTGCATGCCGGTTCTCCGGCCACAGCGGTGCAGATCGGGGACCCGATCACCCAGCGCAAGATGTACGACTTCCTCATCCGGGCCAGGGACCTGGGCCTGTTCAACGCCATCACCGACAATGGGGCCGGCGGCCTGTCCTCCTCAGTGGGGGAGATGGCCGAGGACACTGGAGGCTGCGAGGTGGATCTCTCTCTGGTCCCTTTGAAGTACGACGGCCTGGTGCCCTGGGAGATCCTCCTGTCCGAAGCCCAGGAACGGATGACCGTGGCCGTACCGGAGGACTGTCTTCCCGGGTTTCTGGCCATGGCCTCGGACATGGATGTGGAAGCCACGGATCTTGGGTCCTTCACCAACAGCGGCTTCTTCAGAGTCTGGTTCCGGGACAGGCTGGTGGCTGAGCTGGAGATGGACTTTCTCCATCACGGCCTGCCCAGGATGGAGCTCGTGGCAAGGTGGTCCAGACCCGACCCCCAGCCCCTGGAGATCCCGGATGAGGTCCAGGCCGATCCAGGGCGCTTTCTGCGCACCATGCTCGGGCGGTTGAACATCTGCAGCCGGGAGTCGGTGATCCGGCAGTATGACCACGAGGTCCAGGGCGGGAGCGTGATCAAGCCCCTGGTGGGCGACCTCTGTGACGGCCCCGGGGACGCAGCCGTCCTCAGGCCGGTCCTGGACCGTTCCAGGGGGCTGGTGGTCTCCAACGGGATCTGCCCCAGGTACAGCGACCTGGACACCTACTGGATGATGGCCTGTGCGGTTGACGAGGCCATTCGCAACGCAGTGGCCGTGGGTGGGGACCTGGACCATATGGCCGGAGTGGACAATTTCTGCTGGTGCGACCCGGTCCAGTCGGACAAAACCCCTGACGGTCACTTCAAGCTGGCCCAGCTGGTTCGGGCCAACAAGGCCCTGGCCCATTTCTGCCTGGGATTCGGGGTGCCCTGTGTGTCCGGCAAGGACTCCATGAAGAACGACTACTCCATGGACGGGTTCAAGATTTCCATCCCCCCCACGGTGCTCTTCTCGATCATCAGCGTCATCCCTGACGTCGGACTCACGGTCAGCTCTGACCTGAAGCAGCCCGGGGAGGTGATCTTCCTCCTGGGGCTGACCAGAAAGGAGCTGGGCCGGTCCGAGCTGGCCTCGGAAATCCAGAGCAAGGGAGGGGATGTCCCCCAGGTGGATCTGATCAGCGCCAGGACCCGCTATCAGAGCATGCAGCAGGCCTTCAGGTCCGGGCTGGTCACGGCCTGTCATGACCTCTCGGACGGAGGTCTCGGGGTGGCCCTGGCCGAGATGTGTATTGGCGGCGGGCTCGGCGCAGATGTGAATCTGGATCTGGTTCCGGTCTGCGGGGGGCAGCCTGACATGGAAACTGTCCTCTACTCCGAGAGTCCCAGCCGGCTTCTGGTCACGGTTTCAGAGGACAGGGCCGGGGATTTCGAGGAGCTCTTTCAGGGCCAGGCCATGGCCCGGGTGGGGACAGTCAGGGCTGAGCCCATGTTCGAGATTCGCTGTCGAGACCGTGTGGTCCTGCAGGAGGAGGTTCAGGACCTTTCAAGGGCCTGGAAGTCGACCCTGGCCGCCTTTGAATGACCCGGCGGTGTGCCTGATTCATGGACTAGCCGAGGTACCAGGCCCAGATCTGGGGCCCGACGAGGACGTAGAGCATGGCCCCGAGGCTCAGGAAAGGGCCGAAAGGGATGGCCGTCTGCATGCCCCGGCTGCCAGGGGCCTTGAGGTAGATCAGGCTGATGGCCAGGCCGCTGACTGCAGCCATGAAGACCATCAACGGCAGGGCCTGCCAGCCCAGAAGGGCCCCGAGCAGAAACATGAGCTTGATGTCCCCGGTTCCCATGCCCTCCACACCTTTGATCATCTTGTAGCCTTTCTGCAGGAGCAGGAAGGTGCCTGCCCCGGCCACCCCTCCGATGAGGGATGTCTGCCAGTCCATGCCCAGAAGGAACACCGCGCACAGAAAAGCGGCCGCCCCGCCCGGAAGGGTGTAGATGTCGGGCAGGATGTAGCTGTCCAGGTCGATGAAGCTGATGATGATCAGGATCCCGCCAAAGAGCATGAACACGAGCCAGGGCCAGCCCAGGCCGAACCTCAGGGCCAGAAGGAGGGCCCACAGGCCCGAGATCCCTTCGACCAGGGGATAGCGCCAGCTGATCCGGGTCCTGCACTCCCGGCAGCGCCCCCTGAGCAGGAGGTAGCTCAGCAAAGGGATGTTCTCCCACCAGGCCAGGACGTGACTGCAGGAAGGACAGTGAGAACCCGGACGGACAATCGACGCACCGCTCAAATAGCGATGAATGCAGACATTGTAGAAACTGCCCAGGACGAGCCCGAGGAGAAGAGCACATACAGTGAAGACCATCTCAGGAAAAGCTCCGGCCATGAACAGGCTCCTTTCTTGACATTGCCAGGGGGCGAGGACATAGTTTGCGCTTTGAGCAGACACTTTTCAGCAGCATCAGGAGAGCGATATGCCCCCCCGCTCCAGTTTTTTTCCGGACTTTACGCCAGAATCCATCCTCAAGCAACAGCTCTCCGGGCTGCAGTGGACCGTGAAACACGCTTTTCACGGCAGCGCCTTCTACCGGGAGAGACTGCAGCAGGCCGGCGTCGAACCAGGGGGGATCCAGAGCCTCCAGGACCTTTCCTCGCTGCCCTTGACCACAGCCGATGATCTCCGGAGCGGCTACCCCTTTCCCCTGCTGTCGGTCCCGGAGAGCGACCTGGTCCGCATCCATGCCTCTTCAGGCACAACCGGGAAGAGGAAGATCCTCTCCTACACCCAGAAGGACGTCGATACCTGGAAGACCATGATGGCCAGGTGCTTTGAGCTGGCCGGCCTGAGCAGGAAGGACAGGGTCCAGATCGCCGTGGGCTATGGCTTGTGGACGGCCGGGGTGGGGTTTCAGCTGGGATGCGAGCGTTTCGGGGCCCTGGCCCTGCCTCTTGGTCCGGGGAACCTGGAGATCCAGCTCCAGTTCCTGGTGGATCTCAAGCCGACCTGCCTGTGTTCAACCGCCTCAATGGCCCTGCTCCTGGCTGAGGAGGTGGAGAAGTTCGGGCTTCAGGACGACGTCTGCCTGCAGCGGATCATCTTTGGGGCCGAGCCCCACACGGACAAGATGCGCGAACGCGTGGGCTCGGTTTTTGGTCTGAGGGACATGTTCGACATCCCTGGGTTGACCGAGCTGTACGGACCGGGCACCGGTCTGGAGTGCAGGGAACACGCAGGATCTCATTACTGGGCCGACCTGTACATCCTGGAAATTCTGGATCCAACCACCCTCGAGCCTGTGGAAACCGGCGAGGTGGGGGAGATGGTGGTCACCTCCCTGACCAAGGAGGGCGCCCCCCTGATCAGGTATCGGACCAGGGATTTGAGCCGGATCATCCCAGGAGAATGCGCCTGCGGACTGGGTCTGCCCCGACATGACAGGATCCTCGGGCGGTCTGACGACATGTTCATCTTCCGCGGGGTGAACATCTATCCGGGTCAGATTGCCGAAGTTCTGGGCTCTTTTGCCGATCTCAGCTCAGAATACCAGATCGTGCTGGAACGGGAGGACGGTCTGGACGTGATGAAGCTCAATGTCGAACGCCATCCAGATGTCGGGGCCCTGGGCGACGCCGCCCTGGCCTCTGCCGTGGCCAGGGCGATGCGCAGGCATCTGCTCGTCCGCTGTCAGGTCCAGGTGGTCGATCAGGGAGAGCTTCCGAGGACCTTTGCCAAGACCAAGCGGGTTCTGGACCACAGGAACGGGCTTGAGAAAAGGTGATCGCTCAGGCCTGTGCCCGGCCCGTTCCTGGTGTGCAGCCGCTATTCCGCCCCAGTCAGCTCCGAGGCCCACTGCATGGCCTGGACATAGCAGTTGGCCGTGTATTCAGGAACGAGACTGAGGTCGTTGATCAAGGCCGTCAGCCTTGACCAGTCGGCCTGCTCCTGAGCCTCCACCAGATCCAGCCACGGAGTCGCATCGGTCTGCTCCCCCTGCAGTGTCGCCGCCAGCTTGTCCTCGAGTGGCAGGTCCGCCACGATATCTTCCATGGGCCGGTCCATGATGGCGTCCAATTGGGAAAAGAGCCCCAGGAGGAACATGCCTTCCGAGTCAAAAGGGCTCTGGACACCCTGGGCCAGAACCTGGAGGAAGCGCCCCCTGAGCACGGAACGCACGGTCAGCTCCTGCCCCCTGTTCGTGGGGTTCAGGTCGGCCATGATGAGCACTCTGAACCAGCGGACGATCTTCTGGTACCCGAGCAGGCTGATGGCGTGCTGGATGGAGGTGACCTCATTGCGCAGCCCAATGGCCGGGGAGTTGATGTACCGCAGGAGCTTGTAGCTCAGGGAGAGGTCGGTCTGGATGATCTCGCTCAGCTTCTTCGGCTCAAAGGATTCCTCCTGGTGGAGCAGGTCCAGGAGCTGGATCTTGGCCAGCTGATTCGAAGGCAGGGATGTGCCGGGAATGGTTTCCGGCTGACTGAAGAACTCGCCCTGGAAGAAATCGAAACCGGCCTCTTTGCTCAGCTCGAACAGCTGTTTGTCCTCCACATGGTCGGCCATGAGGGAGCAGCTGTGCTCTCTGGCCGTCTGGACAGCGCTGTGCAGGAATTCCAGGTCATGCCCCCGGACGTCCATTCTGAAAATGTCCACGAGCTGATACACGGCCTGATGCTTGGTCTTGCCGGTATAGCCCTTCATGACGACCCGATACCCCTGCCTCTTGAGCTCGATGACCTGCTTCAGGACTGGCTTGTCCAGGATGATCCGCTCCGTGATCTGCACCAGGAGCTGCTCCTTGGGCAGCATGGCCGGCACGGCATCGAGCAGGCTCTGCCGGGGGAAGGAGACCACAAAGCAGGCCTCGGGATTGACAGGGCTCTGGGCCAGGGAAAAACCCTCCAGAAACATGTCCGGAGTGACCGCTTCGGGATCGGGCTCCGAGGACTCGGTTGAAGCGCACGTCGAAAAGTGAAGCTCGTAGCCCCAGACGTTCTGCTCCGGGTCCAGAACTGGCTGACTGGCGATAAAGAAGGGCGGCGCGTCGTTGGAGGTCTGGATGTCACTCATGGCGTCTTGTGTATCAGGGTGCTGCAGGGCTGGCAAGAGGTTGTCCTCAAGGACTGCAAAGGGGTGCTTCCGGCGGTTGGCTGTTCATGTTCCATGGCCATGAGTCAGGGATCCAAAGCCCCCTGAGTTCCAGGCCGGTCAATGGGCCAGGCCCATCCAGTGGGAAGCCCACTGGAGGGCCTGGACGTAGCAGGCTGCAGTGTGTTCCGGATCGAGATCGAGGCTGCGGATGAGGTCCAGAAGCTGCATCCACTCGGCCTTTTCCTGCAGGGCAAGGAGATCGAGCCACATGGCGCCGTGCTGATCCTCCCCGCTGAGCACGGCTTCGAGCTCCTCGGTCAGCGGCAGGCTGGCCAGGACTTCGGACATGGGCTGGTCCAGAATGGCGTCGAGCAGGGAAAAAAGGCCAAGGAGAAACATGGACTCTGCATCAAAGGGCGCCAGGCTGGTTTCGGCCAGCAGCTCCAGGAAACGCCCCCGCTGGGCTGAGCGGAAGGTCAGCTCCCGCCCCCGGTTGGAGGTGTTCAGGTCGGCCAGGAGGAGGACCCTCAGCCAGCGAACGATGTTCCTGTAACCGAGCAGGCTGATGGCGTGCTGGATGGATTTGACCTTGTTCGGGAGGCCGATCCAGGGGGAGTTGATGTATCTGAGCAGTCGGTAGCTCAGGGAGAGATCGGTCTGAATGATCTTGCCCAGCTTCTTGGGCTCGAAGTTGCTCTCCTGGTTGAGCAAATGCAGGAGGCGGAGCTTGACCACCTTGTTCCCGGGAATGGTTCGGCCGGGAATGATCTCAGGCCGGCTGAAGAAAAAGCCCTGAAAGAGGTCGCAGCCCAGCTTCTTCATCAGGGAGAACATCTCCTTGGTCTCCACCTTTTCGGCCACGATCATGCAGTCGTGGTTCTTGAGGAGGCAGACCATGTCGGCCAGGGTCTGCTCCTTCAGGCCCTGGATGTCGATCTTGACCAGGTCCACGAGCTGAAAGAGGTGCTTGTAGTCGCGCTGGTTCTGGAAATCGTCCAGGGCCAGCGTGAAGCCCCTGCGTTTGAGCTCGACGCAGGCCTTGAGGACGTGCCTGTCAGGGATGATGTTTTCCAGGACCTCGATGACCACCTGGCCTGAAGGCAGGATGGAGGCGCTCTCGTCAAGGAGGGCCTCCCGGGGGAAATTGATCAGGAGCCTGGTCCTGGGGTTGAGGCCTTTCTGGGCCAGGCTGAAGCCGTCAATGAGGATCTTCGAGGTGGCGGTGGTGCCGTCAGAAAAATCGGCAGCCTCTGCCTCCAGGGAATGGCGGAACAGGAGCTCATAGCCCCAGATTTTCATGCGCGAGGTGAAAAGCGGCTGACGGGCGACAAAGATCGGTTCGAATTCAG
>CAZNIP010000034.1:8082-29114 GCA_964573115.1 uncultured Desulfohalobiaceae bacterium
CATGAGCATCAACCTGGCGACCCGGCCCTCAGGGGAGCAGAGGTGGGGCCGTGAGTCCGGCGGTCATCTCCATTCCAGTCATCAGATTGGCATTGGCCAGGGCCTGTCCGGATGCCCCCCGGCAGAGGTTGTCGATGGCTGAGACGACGATCAGCCTCTTGGTTCGGGGATCGACCACCAGCCCGATATCGCAGAACATGGTCCCCCGGACCTGATTGACCTGGGGGAGTGTTCCCGGGGGATGGACGCGGACCCAGGGGCTGGAGGCATAGCGTCGGGTGTAGGCCTGGTAGACCGCGTCTGGATCGGCACCTGGCCTGAGATGCGTGTACAGGGTGGAGAGGATGCCCCGTTGAATGGGCAGGAGATGGGTGTTGAACGAGACGGTCATCTCCCTCCCGGCAATGAGGCTCAACTCCTGTTCGATCTCCGGGGTGTGGCGATGCTGTCCGAGGCCGTAGGCCTTGAAGTTGTCGTGGACCTCGCAGAACAGGGTCCCCAGGGAGAGTTTCCGTCCAGCGCCGCTGGTCCCGGATTTGCAGTCGGCAACGATGTTGTCCGGGCTGATGAGATGCTCTGCCAGGGCCGGGTAGAGCCCGAGAATGACCGAGGTCGGGTAGCAGCCCGGGTTGGCCACCAGATCGGCGTGAGCGATCTGGGCCTGATAGAGCTCGATCAGGCCGAAGACGGCCCGGTCGAGCAGGTGAGACCTGGTGTGCGGCAGGCCATACCACTGTTCGTAGACCGCAGGTGAACGGAGCCTGAAGTCGGCGCTGAGGTCGATGACCCTGGCCCCCTGATTCAGGAGGGCATCGGCCATGTCCATGGCCGTTCCATGAGGCACGGCCAGAAAGATGAGGGAGCATTCCCGGGCCAGACGTTCGGGATCCGGGGCCGTGATGGCCAGTTCGTGGCCCGGCAGCCCCCGGAGGTGAGGGTAGAGTTCCCCAATGGTCCTGCCCTGCTCCTGCCTCGATGTGGCTGCACAGAGCTTGAAACCGGGATGGCCGCTGAGCAGCCGGAGCATTTCCATCCCTGTGTAACCGCTGACCCCGACCAGGCCGACATGGATGGGCTGGGTCATCATTGCGCCTTCTGGACGTACTTCATCCGCAGCTCGAAGAGGACGTTCTTGAGCAGGGTCTCTTCGTCCGGGGTGAGGTTGCCCCTGGTCTTCTGCTCCAGCATGCCCAGGATGTCGATGGTGTGCCGGGCGATGTCCAGGTTCTGACAGGTCTGGCCGCTGTCAGGGTCGCAGACTTCCCCCAACTGGACCAGGACAGAGGAGCTCAGGGAAAGGACAAAGGTGTTCATGTCCACCTTGGGCATGGGGCCTTCCTGCTGCTCTCTTTCCCTGGCTGTGGAGGCAAAGGCTTTTGCTGCCTCCTGCCGCTTTTCCTTGGAGACCTTCTCCTGGTCCTGCTGTGGGGAACCCTGTCCCTGTTGAGTGGTCTTGTCCTCTGTCATTGGCCTGCCTCCTTGCGCTGGCTGTCCTTCAGGACCGGTCGCCTGATTGCTGTGGAAGAGCTGTTCACCGCCTGGACATCTTCATGCCTTGATTGGCCCGGCTGGTCAAGCTTCGAAGGGGCTTGTCAGCCAATCCGCCTCTGCGCGGGGCAGGGCGCGTGACGGCGGATTCAAACAGAGCGGGGCGTGAGCATGCATCAGGCCCAGCCGGGACAGGGGGACCTTCGGGCCAGCTCAAAGGCCTGCATGGCCTGATTGAGGTGGTCAGCGGTTTGGACCCGGCCGCCGCACCTGAGGAGACACTCTCCAAGAGCGTGCAGGCCAGCCAGGATGTCGGCCCAGTCGACAAAGCCCATGTGCCCGATGCGGATGATCCTGCCCTTGAGATGGTCCTGCCCCCCGGCCATGACCACATTGAAGTCTTTTTCCGCCAGGGCCAGGACCTGTTGGGCGTCCAGCTCCTGAGGCATGCTGACACTGGTCAGGCCCCAGGTGTAGTGCGTTTCCGCCAGGCATGACAGGCCCATGGCCCTGACCCCGGCCCTGGTCATCTGGGTCAGCCCCCACGAGGTCTGATACAGGGCCTCCAGGCCATTTTTCAAGAGCAGCTCCAGGCTGACCTCCAGGCCACGCAGCAGATTGACCGGAGAGGTGAACGCGGTCTGGTTGTCCAGGATTTTTTTCCGCTCCTGGAGAAGGTTCAGGGCATAGACGCGGTTGGTGATCGATTCTGCCCGGTCCCAGGCCCGAGGGCTCAGGCTGATCAGGGCCAGTCCGGGCGGGAGCATGAGCCCTTTCTGGGACCCTGTGAGCAGGCAGTCGATGGCCATCTCATCCATGGGACAGGGAGAGATGCCCACTGCAGAAATGCCGTCGACAACGAGCAGGCAGTCCCGCCGGCTGGTCAGACGGGACATCGCGCCCACCGGGTGGAGAACTCCGGTGGACGTCTCCGAGGCCTGGACCAGGACGCCTTTGATGTGCGGTTGCGTCTGGAGCGACTGCTCGATGTCTTCCGGATTCACGGCCTGCCCCCAGGGGACAGGCAGGGAAACGACGTCGAGACCATGGGTCAGGGCGATCTCTTTCCAGCGCTGTCCGAATTTGCCGCCCTCGACCACGAGCACGGTTTCCCCGGGGGCAAAGAGGTTGCTCACGGCAGCCTGCATGGCGCCTGTTCCCGAACATGACAGGGGGAGGACAGGCTGGGCCGTTCCGAACAGGGCCTGGAGCCTGGACTGAACCCGGCCCATCACGGATCGAAACTGGGCTTTGCGGTGGTGAATCATGTCCAGGGCCAGGGCCTGTCTGACTTCTTCCGGCAGCGGGGTGGGTCCGGGAGTCAGCAGTCTGGGCTTTGAGCCCATCAGGGGCTGCAGGCGCCTGGAGCCGGGATCGTTCGATCCAGCCTGATCCTTTGATGAGCTGGTGAGGGTCAATGAGCCTCCTTCCAGTTGCTCCCGGTGCCCCAGTCCACCACCAGGGGGACGTTCAGCTCCATGACCGAGGTCATGATCGAGGCCACGCGCTGCCCGGCCTGCAGGGCCGACTCGTGCGGGGCTTCCAGGAGGAGTTCGTCATGGATCTGCAGGATGAGCTCAGCTCCGGCATCTCTGAGCTCCTGGTCCCGGTCGACCTGATTCATGGCCAGCTTGATGATGTCTGCCGCACTGCCCTGGATCACGGTGTTGATGGCCATGCGCCTGGCCTGTCCAGCCAGGTTCTCGTTCCCGGAGTTGATGTTTTTGAGCAGCCGTCTTCGCCCGGCCAGAGTGGTCACATAGCCGAAGTCCCTGGCCCCGGCCTCGACCTGTTCGTAGAAGCGGCGAACGCTCTCCAGGCGCTCGAAGTAAATGCTGATGAAGGACTTGGCCTCGTTCATGGGGATGGACAGCTCCCGGGCCAGTTTCTGGGGGCCCATGCCGTAGAGGAGCCCGAAGTTGATGGTCTTGGCTTTGCGCCGCTGCTCGACGGTGATCTCCTCCCGGGGCTGGTCAAAGAGCAGGCTGGCCGTCCTGGTGTGGATGTCTTCCCGGTTGGCGAAGGCTTCGAGGAGGTTGGGGTCTTCGGACATGTGGGCCAGGACCCGCAGTTCGATCTGGGAGTAGTCGGCAGCGATCAGGGAGCTGCCAGGGGGGGCGATGAAGCAGGCCCGCATCCGGGGCCCGAAGTCCCCCCGGACAGGAATGTTCTGCAGGTTGGGTTTGCTGCTGGAGAGCCTGCCTGTGGCTGTGGCCAGGTTGTTGAAAGTGGTGTGCAGACGGCTGTCCTGGTCGACCAGTCTCGGGAGGGGATCGAGATAGGTCGAGCGCAGTTTTTCCAGGCTGCGAAACTCGACAATGTTGGCAATGATCGGGTGCTGGTGCTGGATGCCTTCCAGCACGGAGACCTCTGTGGACGGCTGGCCGCCAGGGGTCTTTCGACCGGGTTTGAGCCCGAGCCTGTCAAAGAGCACCTCAGCCAGCTGCTGCGTGGAGCGCAGGTTGAACTCGCATCCGGCCTGCTCAAAGATGGTCCGGGTCAGGGCATTGAGCCGCTCTTCGACCTCAGACAGGAAATGGGAGAAGGCCTCAAGGTCAATGCACACCCCCCGCCTCTCCATCTTGAACAGGGTCGGGATGAGCGGCATTTCGACATCAAACATGAGGTCCAGGAGGCTGCTCTGCTCGAGCCTGGTGCGGAGGAGCTCGCCGATGCGCAGCACGGCCAGGCCCTGGTTGTCCTTGTGGGTGTCGATCTCCTCCAGGAAGCCTTTCTCCAGACGCTTCCAGGAGTAGTCCCGGTCTTCGGGGTTGAGCAGGTAGGCGGCCAGGCTGAGGTCAAAGATGAGTTCCAGCGGGACCTCCAGCCAGGCCGGGTCGGCGTGATAGAGGGACTTCAGCGATGGCACGTAGCACAGCTCAGCGGCACTGGCGATGTCTCTGAGCCTGTGGTGAGAACATGCGATGCGGTACTCATCGTTGTCGAGGCCGACCAAAAAACCTTCCTGGTCGGTCTCGATCAGCCCGACCCTTTTGCCGTTCAGGGTGGGCAGGCTTGTGGAGCTCGGCTGAGCCCTGTCCGGTGCTGCAAAGCCCTGTGAGGGCTTGTCCAGGACTTCCCCCAGGGCTGAGTCCAGGTCCTTGATCAGAGAGGTGAACTCAAAGGTTTGAAAAAAGGACAGGAGATCATCCCGGGCCGGAGGTGCGCAGGCCAGTTCAGGAAGGCTGGAGACCGTTTCCAGGTCTGTCTTCAGGGTGGTCAGCTTCTTGTACAGCGGCAGGTCTTCCAGATGCGGCCGGAGCTTTTCCTGCTCCTTCCTGCCCAGATGGCCGACATTGTCCACCAGGCTCTCAATGGACGGAAACCGTTTCAGGATCTTCAGGGCCGTTTTGGGGCCGATACCCGGCACCCCGGGGATGTTGTCGCTCTTGTCTCCGGTCAGGGCCTGAAAGTCCGGCCATTGGGCGGGGGTCAGCCCATTCTGGTCCTGAAAGGACTCCAGGGTGACGATTTTTTCCGTCCGCTGGCCCGGGTCCCAGAGGATCACGTTGGTGTCCAGACACTGCTGGAGATCCTTGTCCGAGCCCACGATGACCACAGGCGAGGACGATTTGTGCCGCGCACTGAGGGTGGCGATGTAGTCGTCAGCCTCGCCATCCTCTCCGACCAGGGTCTTCAGGCCGAGGAGCCGGGCCCCTTCGAGAAGGTGGGGGATTTGCTGGGACAGGGGCTCGGGCATTGTCTGCCTCTGGGCCTTGTAGGAGTCCAGGAGCTCGTTTCGAAAGGTCGGGCCTTTGCCGTCAAGGAGGAAGCAGCAGTACCTGGGCGACTGCTCCCGGATGATCTTCAAAAGCAGCCTCAGGACGATGTACAGGGCATTGGTGGGAAAGCCGTCCGATCGATAGAGGTCTGGATAGGCATAGAAAGCCCGGTAGATGAAGGATGAGCCGTCAAAGAGGAAGATGGGGTCTTCGGCCCAGTTGAACTCGTGCTTCAGGGTCATGGTGGTGTCTAGCCGTTCCAGGAGCCGGCGTCCTTGACCTCTCCCTGGATGGACAGCTCCTCTTCCTTGATGTTCAGATCCTGGTCCGGCTTGGGTTCGGCGCTGGACACGAGCCGGGCCTTCTTGAGCCGTTCCCAGATGAACTGCTGGGGGTGGTCCTGGTTGAGGTTGATCAGGGGGATCTCTGCCCGGGCCATGGCCTTGTGCCCCCCTGCAGAACCCACGTCGCCGAAGAGCTTCGAGGCCAGGCGGCCCATGTCTTCCTTGATCCCGTCCCCCCGGAAGACGGCCACCAGGGTGTTGTCGCTCAGACCGCAGATCATGTCC
Organism: uncultured Desulfohalobiaceae bacterium; assembly: GCA_964573115.1. GTDB lineage: Bacteria > Desulfobacterota > Desulfovibrionia > Desulfovibrionales > Desulfothermaceae > CAYOID01. Next base: position 13,862 of record CAZNIP010000034.1, read on the forward strand.
CAGGTGACGTCGTGAACCCGGAGAAAGAAATCGGCCAGGATGACCAGGATGTCCGTGGAGTCCACCGGACCCATGAACACGGTCAGGCCGTCCTTGAGCAGACGCATCTTTCTGAAGGCATAGGAGAAGTAGCGCAGCCATTCCAGCCTGAACTCGCTGCGTACGATCTTGCGCAGGATGTTGTGGTCTGCAGACTTGGACAGGTAGCGAAAGGCCTTGATGTCCGCGTCGTGGAAGGCGTGCTCAAAGCTGTGGGTGTCTGTCTTGATGCCGTAGAGCAGGGCCGTGGACAGGTGTTTCCCTGGCTTGAGGTTCATGTTGTAGAGGAACTCGGTCAGCAGCGTGGAGTTGGCCCCGTACTGGGGGTGGATCTCCTTGAACTCGGCCTGGACCGGGTTGGCTTCGCTGGTGGGATGGTGGTCGATGACCACTGAAAAGTTGAAGTTGGCGAATTCAGGGTGGTGGTGCGGCTGAGAGTCGACCAGGGCAAAGCGGTCATACTGGGCAGCCAGCGGAGGAGTCAGCCTTTTGACTGGAATTTGCAGGTACTTGACCATGGCCAGGTTGTCCGGTCGGGAGATCTCGTTGACCATGGCCAGGGCCACGCCCTGGACCCTTCTGGCCAGGATTCGTTTCAGGGCCATGGCTGAGGCCAGGGCGTCCGGATCGCCGATGATGAGGATCAGCCAGCGGTCGTTCTTGTTGAAGAGCTTGAACAGCTCTTCGATCTTGTGTCCGAGCTTTCGAAAATAAGTCATACCAATCGGTCAGCACGATCGCCTGTTCGGGCAGGGTTTTCTCAGGGGCTCAGCTTCAGGGTCCAATTCCTAATCCAGGCGTTGAAAATGTCAAGGGATTCGAAAAGGTCACCAGGGGTGAAAACCTCGAGGACGACCACCCCCTCTGCAGGCAGGGCTGTGAGGAGGTCCTTGAGCAGGGCCTGATTCTCCAAGGATAGCCTGCTCAAGGGGCCGTGTCGAGAACCGGTTGTGCCGACCCCGTAAACATGGAGCATGCGCAGCCGTTCCATCCAGCCGGGCTGGCCCAGGATCACCTGTTGGTCATAGAGGAGCAGATGGCCGATATCCAGGCAGAGACCGCATTGGGCGTCCCTGATCACCGGCCAGACGGACCGCAGGTCGTTGCCCTGAATGTTTTCCACCAGGAGATCGGCCGGGCTGAGGCCGGCCTGCTCCCAGGCCTGAACAAAGATCTCCAGAGGCTGCGGCGAAGCAGGCGGGTGGAGCACGTAGGCCCGGGGCTTGAGGAAGGCGGTCATGCCGGCGAGTTCCGCGGCACTGGCAGCTGCCCGGGCAGGGGAATCCCAGTCCAGATCAAGGGGCAGATGCAGGTGGTAGGTCAGGTCGAGGTCGGCCATGTCCTGCGGCAGGTCCTCTTCCGTGTAGGCCAGGCAGCTCTCGGTCTCGAACAGGGTCACGGCCACTTCGTCGACCAGGGGTTCCAGGGCCCGGCAGTTCTGGCCCACACGGTCCGGCCAGACAAAGGACGGGGCGGCGATGGTCCAGGGTATTGGGCAGGAGGAATGGGGCATGCGGTTTTCCTTGAGCCGGGACAGAGGGAAATGGTGCCCAGCGGCTATGGACAGGCTGGCTGGTCACAGCAGTTTGAGCTGGCGCTGCTTCTGCTTTTTCTGGGCCACGCTGCGAATTCGCCTGGTCCTGTCCAGAGGGAGAGCTTCCAGAAAGGAGCTCGGCTTGAGCTGGTAGTTGCGGCCATAGATGCGCCTGGCGGCGGAGGAGCTCAGAAAGAGGAGCTTCCTGGCCCTGGTCAGGCCGACGTACATGAGACGCCGCTCCTCGTCCAGATCGGGCCGTTCCTCCTCGTCCTGAGGACGGCCCGAAAGGAAGGAACGGCCGGCAAAAGGGAGGATGCCTTCCTCCAGGGCGGGCATGAACACGGCTTCGAACTCCAGGCCCTTGGCCGCGTGCAGGGTCATGATCCGCACCTTGTCAGCCCGGTCCCTGACCCGGGACAGCTCGCTCTCCAGTCTGGTCCAGCTGACCAGATTGGACCAGCCCTCGTGCTGGGCAAAGGCTCTCTTCAGCTCCTGAAAGGGCTGGCTCTTCCAGAAGATGGAGTCAAAGGGCTTGACGTTCTGGAAATAGGCGGCAATCCGTTCCGGACCTTCAGCCAGGATCCGGTCCGGACAGTCCAGGATCTCGATGTCCGGGTCAGGGGCGATGCCCAGAAAACGACTCACGGTGTTGAGGATGAGCTCGATGCGCGGTTCCTGCCAGAAAGGGGTCTTTTCAGGCACCGTGCAGGGGATGCCCAGCCTGGTCAGGGTCCGCTCAAAAGGGGGAATGAGCCCTTTGAAGCGGACGAGCACAGCAATGTCCCCTGGAGCCAGCTCGCCTCCCCGCCCCAGATCGGCGTCTCGATGGGCTGTCCCGCCAAGGAGGTCCCTGATCCGTTCGGCCGTCCACTGAGCTTCCTGCTCACCGGTCCGGCTCTGGTAGCTGACGAGCTCTCCTGACCCGGTCAAGTGGGCCTTCAGGGCCCGGCTCTGCGGCATGAGGGGATGGATGAAATCCAGCAGGTTCTGCCTGGAACGGTAATTCTCCTCCAGGGAGACCAGCTTCAGGTCCTCCCAGTGCTCCTCCAGCTCTCCCTGGATATGGGTCACGGCCCCGCGAAACCCGTAGATGGACTGCTTGGGATCGCCGATGGCAAAGGCCCCCTGCCCGTTTTCCGGGACCATGGCGGTGATGAGCTGCAGCTGCAGGGGGCTCAGGTCCTGGACCTCATCCACGAGCACATGGGTGTACGGGTGGGAAAAAGATTCGTCCTGGATCTGCTCCAGCCAGCAGTCCAAAAGGTCGGTGTAATCCACCAGGTTCCAGCGGTCCTTGTACTGAAAATAGTTTTGGGCCGCCTGAGAGAGCTCTTCAGGGATGGAACGCTTTTCCCTGGCCAGGTTCAAGGCTTTCCAGTCCAGGTTTCGCTGCTGCTTGGACAGCTCGGGGTTGGCCTGGGCAAAAATGCGCTGGCCGTCATCGTCCCCGAGCAGGACCGGAGGGTCGCGATGCACGCTGAGCCAGTTCTCGTAGGCCAGGGCGTGGAGCGTATCGGCCCTGGGCATGGCCTGGGTCTGTCCGAAGACAGCGACCAGGCGGTCCTGGAGCTCCCGGGCAGCGGCCCGGGTGAAGGTCAGGATGAGGATGTGCCTGGGGTTGGTCCCGTTCTTGAGCAGGCGGATGACCCGGCCGATGAGGGTCCTGGTCTTCCCGGTCCCAGGGCCGGCGACCACCAGGACGGGATTGGGGCCGGCGGACAGGGCCTCCTCCTGAGCAGGGTTGAAGACGACGTCAGGCTGCTCTGAGGGAGCAGACTCTCCAGGGTGGGACGACGAAGGCGTCGCGGCCGGGGGGCTCGGCGCTTGGGCACCGGCCCGGCGCATGTCCTTTTCGATCAGCGATCGTCCGTGGTGCAGCTCCTGCCGCTCTTCCCTGGTGAAGACGGAGATGCGCCCGAACTGGCCGTCAAAGCCCGGATCGCGGAAGACTTCCCTGTGCCGCATGCGGCGTATGCCCTCGGCCAGGGCCCTGGAATAGGGCTGGAGGCTCTCCAGGGGGACGTGCTGGAGCACGTTGAGCTCGGAACCAAAGGCGTGGACGAGCCTGGCGTAGAGCCCGAACACGGTCTTGGTCCTGGGGCCGACATTGAGGATCTCGGACAGGACTTCCGGGAGGGGGATGAGCGACGTGTACCCCGGGCTTCCTTTGGGCTGTTCGGGCTGCTCCCGGTCCGCCAGAGACATGACCCGGTTCAGGACCCCGACGGTCAGGGGCTTGCCGCAGACCGGACAGATGCTGCCCAGTTTCTGGGATTCCCTGGGGTCGAGCACGACACCGCATTTTCTGTGTCCATCAAGGTGGTACTTGCCTTCTTCAGGGAAGAATTCCACCGTGCCCAGAAAGGCGTGGCCCACCCCTTCATTTTTCAGGGCCTTGAAAATGGTCTCGTAGCCGGGTTCTCCGGAAAAGACATTGGCTTCCCGGGCCAGCTTTTCCCCGGAGTGGGCGTCTGAATTGGACACGAGCCGGAAACGGTCCAGGGCGCTCCAGAGCCAGTTCATCTCCGGATCCGACGACAGCCCGGTCTCCAGGGCGAAGATCTCCCTGCTCAGGGATCCGAAGCAGTCCTCAATGCTGTCAAAACCGGATTTGGAGCCAAAAAGGGAAAACCAGGGCGTCCAGATGTGGGCCGGAACGAGGTACGCCCCGGGTGCAGTTTCCAGGACCATGTCCAGAAGATCGCGGGAGTCCAGACCCAGAATGGGCCGGCCATCGGAAGCCAGATTGCCGACCTGGGCCAGCCGGGTGTTGAACTTCGCTGCCGCGTCCAGGGAGGGCATGAAGACCAGGTTGTGCACCTTGCGGACCACCCCGCCACGCTTGTAGATCGAGCTGATCTCCGTGCCGAGCATGAAGCGGGTCCTGCACTGGAGTGAGGTCCCCTCAAGCCATGGGATTTCCCGCTCGAGTCCGGAATGGTCCCTGAGCTTGAACAGGCCGTTCTCCTCCTGTTCGAGGTGCTCCTGAATTTCCTGCATCCACTCTGGATGAGTGAAGTCGCCGGTGGTCAGGACATCCAGGCCTTTCAAGGCCCCCCAGGCGGCCAGCTTTTTCAGCGAGAGGGCTTTGCTCGTGGCCCTGGAAAAACGGGAGTGGAGGTGCAGATCGGCGTAAAAGAGGTTCATGTCCTGTCCTTTGCAGGTTCCGGTTCATGGAACCGCTCGCTCAGGGAGTGGCAGATTCTGGCCTCTGCTCCCGACTGTTCGCAGTTGGTCAGTTGTATCCAGGATTTGTTCAGTCCGGCAAGTCTCTGGGCAATGGACAAACCAAGGCCCGTGCCCTTGTCTTTCGTGGTCACGAAGGGGTCGAAGAGGGCGGGTTCGATGTCCTCCTGCAGGCCGGGGCCGTTGTCCCTGATCCAGATGCACCCCCGGGAATCATTTTGGGTCCAGCCGACGCTGACCTGGCCCTGATCCGTCACCCTGGCGGCCTGGGCCGCATTGATGAGCAGATTGAGCAGGATCTGATGGAGGTGGTCAGGGTCCCAGGACAAGGACCGGCCCAGGAGAGAATCTTCAAGGGTGAAGGAGATGTCCGGGTACTCCTGCTTCATGGTCTCCAGGACCAGTTGGACAGCAGAATCGAGGCGAAGCAGCTTGGGATGGGATTCCGCCGGTCGGGCGAAGTCGAGAAAGTCGGACAGGAGGCGGTCGAGGCGCTGGATGTCCCTTTTGATCACGCCCTGGAGCTTTTCCGTGTACTCGGCGGACATGGTGCCCTGTTGGAGGAGCTGCAGGCTGCCCTTGATGCCGGCCAGGGGGTTCTTGATCTCGTGGGCCAGCCCAGCTGCGAGCTCGCCAATGGTGGCCAGCTTCTCCATTTGCCGGACCTGCCGTTCCAGCTCCTTGATCCGGGTGATGTCCGAAAACAGGATCAGAGCGCCGTTCTCTTCAGGCAGAGGGGTCAATGTGGCCCCAAAGATCGCCCCCTGATCATCTGCCGGGGTTTCAGTCCGCAGGGTGTTCTTCTTGTCCCAGTCCGACCACAGCTGAGCCAGGGCTGGGAAGAGGTTCTCGAGCTTCTTCCCCAGGGCCTGACTGGTTTCGGTCAACCCCGTCAGCTCCAGGGCCACCGGGTTGATGACGGTGATGGCCCCTTGCTTGTCAAGGACCACCAGGGCCGAGCTCATCCAGTCAAAGACCCTGTACTTGAGAGCCTCGGACCGCAACAGGTCCTGCTGCTGGCGGGTGATTTCGGTCAGCAGCTCGTCTTCCCGGCCGTACCCGAGCCTGAGGAGCATGAGCACCAGGGCCAGGGCGAGGATCTGCAGGGAGAAATTGAAGAAGTACTGGTTGACGGGCAGGGCGGGGACGCTTCCAAAGCTGAGCTGAGTCAGGTGGACGGAGCCAGTGGCCAGGAAAAAGAGGGCGATGACGATGGCCATCAGCTTGGAGGTTGTGAATCCCAGAAACCGGCCGTACAGGAAGACGATGCCCAGAAAGAGAAAGGAGAAATGACTGGTGATGCCCCCGGTGAGCATGGTCAGGTAGGCGACCAGGAGGAGGTCGGACACCAGCTGGAGGCGGAAAAAGAGGATGACGTTGGAGAAGAACCGCCAGCTGAGCAGAAAGAAGAGGGTCAGGGCCGAGCCGGCCACCAGAAAGGCTGAATATTCCGGGATGAAAAAGAACCCCAGCGAGGAGTGGCTCTCCACTCGAGCCATCCAGGCCAGGCCCAAAGGCAGCAGGAGCAGGAACAGAAACGCCAGCCGCACCAGGCAGATCCGGACAACCATCTGCTGGAAATGCGGCTTGATGGAGCTGGAGAGGTCGTGGTCATGAACTGGCGCAGTCCCGGGGGTCGTCATGAATCTTGTCCAGGCAGTGTCGGAGTGCTGGCAGAAGCGGAGTCAGATTTTCTGCGACTGCTTTCGGGCTTCCAGGGAGATTGATGATCAAGGTCCGATGCAGGATGCCTGCAACGGCCCTGGAAATCAATCCATGGTGCGTCTTGGCCATGGATGCGGAGAGCATGGCCTGCTCGAAACCGGGCAGGCGCCTCTGGATCAGGGACAAGGTGGCTTCCGGGGTGATGTCCCGGGAGGTCACTCCTGTCCCTCCGGTGGTGACGATCATGTCGAACTTCTGGTTGAGCGCCAGGTGGCTGAGCACACCCTTGAGGGAGGCCAGATCGTCGGGAAGAACAAACCCCTGGTCCAGGGAAAGGGGGAGCTTGGTTGCGATGATCTCCGGTATTTGCGGACCGCTGCCATCCTGGCGCAGGCCCTGGTAGCCCGAGTCGCTGAGGGTGATCCAGGCCAGGGAGAACCCCTGCTGCCAGACGCGGCAGGGGGTGAGCTCGGCAGTGAAGGAGCTTCCGGCCACAGCCATGAGCGTGGCCGCTTCCTGCTGGAGATTCTGGTCGACCCCCGGCAGCCACTGCCTGCCGAGAACCTGGAGGAGCGGTGACTGGTCAAGGGTCCCGAGAAAGGCTCCAGCGGACAGGTCAGAAAGGGCAGCGTCGGAGATCAGGACAGGGCAGGCCAGGCCTTTGACCGGGGTTCGGCAGAGCATGGCCATGTCGCCCTGCTGCAGGGCCTGCGGGGTGGGTGTCCAGATGTTCAGCACAGGCATTTCAAGGGCATTTCACGCACACGCCCCGGTTTGCGGCAGGTCTTGGCCTGTGAAAACCGGCATGCTCCTGGTTCGGACATGGTTTACTCGCCCTGGGCCTCAAAAGAGGACCGCCTCCAGGGATGCTCCTCCCCCCGGATCAGGCGGAGGATGTTGTCCCTGTGCTTGGTAAAGACCAGGGCCAGGACGATCAGGCTGAGGATGAGGTAGCTGAACTGTCCGAAGATGAGCATGAACACAGGCAGCGTGGCCACCAGGGTCAGCGATCCAATGGACACGAACTTGGTCACGCCGATCATGATCAGACAGAGGACCACGGCCCAGAACAGGGGGGTCGGGGTGACGGCCAGGAAGAGCCCGATGGTCGTGGCCACCCCTTTGCCGCCTTTGCGGTTCAGAAAGACGGAGTACATGTGCCCCAGCAGGGCGGCCAGCCCGGTCAGGGTCAAAAAGGCGGCAGACGTGCTCCAGCCCATGGCCAGGAGCATGGGGACGAGCCCTTTGGCCATGTCCAGTCCAAAGGTCAGCAGGCCGGGGCCAGTGCCGCAGGTCCTGGCCACATTGGTGGCCCCAGTGTTTCTGCTCCCCCAGAGTCGGGGGTCGATGCCCTTGCAGCTCTTGGCCACGATGAGTCCGAAAGGAATGGATCCGATGAGATAGGTCACAAGCAACCAGCCGATTCCTGCAATCAGTCCGTTCATCACTCCTCCCAGGCTTTGATGACGTGAATTTCGTTGTTCAGAGGGTCAATCCTGCCGAGGCGAAGCTGATACCTCTGTCCTGGAATGATTTTTTCGCCGAAGAGCTTCTTCTCTCCCCGGACAAAGAGCTGTTCTCTGGGCAGGGAAAGGGTGACCATGGTGCCGTTGTCGGAAACGACCACACCATCCCACGCTTTCACTTTACTCAACCTTTTCAGATAAAGCAACTTCCAGTACCTGATTCGAAAGCGCTGGATCTGCGATACGGCCTGACTTCGCGAGCTGAGGTGGGGCAGGAGGGACTTGAGCTGATCCGATGAAAACCGGGGCTGTGAGGTCTGGGTCACTGCGAAGAGCTGGGCCAGGTTGAGAAAGTCGACGTAGCGGCGCAGCGGAGAGGTGATGGGCGCATACCTCTTCAGGCCAAGGCTGGCATGAGGTTTGGGGGAGACGTCCAGGCGGGAGCTGGACATGTCCCTGAAAATTCTGAAAAGGTCCACCGGATCCTCCCAGACCCCGGCGTTCTTTTGCGGCAGAGCGATGTTCTGCGTCCGGTGAACAAGGGGAATGTCCCGGGATGCGGCCCAGTCGGCAACGGCGCTGTTGACCAGGATCATGAACTCGCTGACCATGAGCTGGGCCTTGGGGTGGAGCTTGGGGGGATGGAGATCAATGCAGACATCGTCGGCGTCGGGCTCCAGCGTGATGGTCGGGTCGTTCTGCTCCAGGATGACCGCTCCGGACTCGATTCGCCGCTCCCGCAGCCGGGCGGCCAGGTCCAGGGCCGTCTGGAACGGGGGGGCCTCTCCGCCGGAGTCCAGGAGGTCCTCGACCTGGTCATAGCTCATGTTCTCCTGGAGCTGCACCCAGCTGAACCGGACCCCTGTCTGGAGAACCCGGCCTGAGCTGTCCAGGCTGATGTCCACCAGCAGCGCCGGACGGTTCTCGTCCTGAATAAGGCTGAAGAGGCCGGTCCCAAGACGCTCCGGAAGCATGTGGCAGGTCCCCTCAGGCAGGTACAGGCTGGTGGCCCTGTTGGCCACGGCCTGATCCAGGTCTGAGCCGAACGTCCATCCCAGGGCGGGACAGGCCAGGGCCAGCGTGAGCTGGAGTGCTTCGGAGCCGGTCTGCCTGAGGACAAAAGCGTCGTCGATGTCCCTGGTGGATGGGGAATCGATGCTGATCAGGCCGGGTTCTTCAGGCTCTGCGCTGACCTGGGAGAAGTGCTCGCTGATGCCTTCGATGGCATCCTCATGCTCCGCGGCCCAGCTGTCCCCCCAGGCGTATCCGGCCAGGTCCAGGTGATGGTTGTGATGTCTGGGAAGCAGGCCCCAGGCCTGGCTGAGGACAAGGGGCAGGTGGGGGTCGTCAGGGAGCCCTTTGCGCAGGTCTTTCCAGGCATCGACAAAGGCCTCATGCTCCGGGTCGGACACGCCCAGCTTGAGCAGCTCCCTCATGGTCTCTTCGGTCTCGGCAGACAGTGGGGGCAGCTCCCGGGGGTGGCCCTGCCTGTGCATGTCCCAGAGGGCCTTGAGGAAGGGCTGTCCCTGATTGAGCAGCTCCCTGCGCTGGCGTTCGGCCTCCTGGGCCGCCTTTTTGGCTTCGACTTTGCCCTGGTCAAAGACGATGAATCGGGGCGGCTGGAACTTGAAATGGGTCTTGCAGCGAAGCAGGGCCCTGCCCAGAGCGGCCACATGATCGACATCGGGCTCCTGCCAGATCAGGCCGGCGAACCAATCCACCCCGGCATCCGCGACCTCTTCCTGGGCCAGCTCCCAGATTTCCAGTGGATCGATGGCCTCCTGCAGGCTTTCCCGGAGCTGGTGATGCTCCTGCAGGGCATCCAGGACGTCCTGCCTGGACATTTCTGGGCCCAGAGACGGGCCGATCCATGGCAGGAGCCGGGCCAGAGAGAGTTTGACCAGGCGCTTGTTGATGTTCAGGATCTTGAGCTGATTGGAGGAGTGCTCTTGAACATAGCCGATCACAGGCTGGTTGTCCTGGAGATATTCGACAAGGCTCCCGGTGGACGCCGGCTGAAGATGTTTCATGGGCTCTCAGATGATGCAGGCCGAACTGTTGCCGGCCGATAGAGACGACGTCAGTGCTTGAAGGAGCGCTGACCGGTGAAGACCATGGCCACCTGGGGTGCGGCCTGATTGACGGCCTCGATGATCTCATGGTCGTTCATGGCCCCGCCGGGTTGAGCGATCGCTGTCACACCCTGGTCAATGGCCAGGTCCACACCGTCCCGGAAAGGGAAAAAACCGTCAGAGACCATGACCGAACCGGGTAACCCCCCCCGGTCCTCATGGGTGCGGGCATGGATGGCTTCCAGGTCTTTGGAGGCCTGGCTGTCGGAGCGGGCCCGGGTCCGCATTTCGTACAGGGAGAGGCCGTGTTCGGCAAAGGCCAGACGGTCGGCGTACTTGGTGTAGGCCTTGTGGATGGTCAGGTCGACGCAGCCGACCCGGTCCTGTTCACCGGTCCCGATGGCCACGGTGGCGCCGTCCTTGACGAAGATCACGGAATTGGAGGTCACACCGGCCTCCACAGCCCAGGCAAAGAGCAGATCTTCGGTTTCCTGTGCCGAGGGTTTCCGGGCCAGGAAGGTGGTCCCATCCTTTTCGGCTCTGGCCGGGAGAAAGTCCTCGCCAGTGAGGATGCGGTTGCGGAAGGAAAACTGGGCCACAATGCCGCCGTCCACCAGGGATTTGAGATCAAGAAAAGGGGTGGTCTGCAGCCTTTCCAGCTCGGCAAGCCCCGATATTTTCAGGATCCGCAGGTTCTTTCTCTTTTTGAGCTCTTCCAGGGCCTGGGGAGCAAAATCCGGAGCGGCCACAACCTCGAAATAGGACTCGTTGATGAATCGGGCGCACTCCAGGGGGAGCTCCCTGTTGACCACGATGGTCCCCCCGAAGGCGGCAATGCGGTCCCCGGCGTAGGCCTTCTTCAGGGCCTCCAGCAGGGAGCCCTCATGCCAGGCTGCCCCGCAGGGGTTGTTGTGCTTGAGGATCACCGCGGCGGGCCTGGCCGTCAGATATTGGAGGATGTTGATCCCATTGTCGACGTCAGTCAGGTTGATCTTGCCAGGGTGCTTGCCTGACTGAAGGATGTCCCCGGAGGTCAGGGCTGAAATCAGTCCCTGGCCCTGGCTGCGGAAAGGGACGCCGCCAATGGTCAGCTCCCCCTGCTTGAGCTCATACAGGGCCGCGGGCTGATCAGGGTTCTCCCCGTAGCGAAGCCCTTTCTCCTCGCCCTGGATCTGCCAGACCCTCTTTTCAAAGAGCATGGCCGTGTCGCCGATCTCCAGGCTCATCCTGGGAGGGAAAGGGTCGTCCTGCATGGAGTGGTACATCTTTTTCAATGAGCTCATGTCGTTCTCCCTGTCAGCGCAGCCGCTGGCCGCGCTGAAGATATCTTTTTGATGTGAAGTGACAACAACGTGAATCTGCAGAGAAGACGCCAGTGCACATCATTCAAGAGGCTGGATTTCGGCCTCACCGTGAGTTTTTGCTGCGCATCGGAGAAGCGGCCTGGTCTTTCACGAGAGTTGAGTCCATACGGGGAAAAAATTCATGTACCACAACCCTTGAACAGAGGCAATTATGCAGGTTAGAGTTATCAGCGATGCCAGGGGCAGCGCCGAGGACAAAGCTCTTCACCACTTCGAATCAGACCGGCCGGAGGCCGTGCTGGTTCTCAGGAGGCACACCGTGGAAAAAATGCTGCAGAAGTTGGCCGGTCAACTGGCATCAGTTGACGAGGCCTCGCTCATGAACTTATGGGAGTCCTACTACAAACGGGTCAGCCAGTTTCAGCCGACCCGGACATGGGAGAGGGATCTCCTGATCCTGGGCATGATTCAGACGGTTCGCTGGAAGAACCAGCTCTTCAACAGCAAGTGGAAAGAAGCCAGGACTGTGCCCTCTGTTCGGGAGACCTCCCAGGTTCAGGAGGCAGACCCGAAAGAGACGGACGCCGACCAATCCTCCAGAGAGATCGGCCGGGTGATCCGCTTTCAACCCAAGGACGACGAACGGGAAGAGTAGATGCCCCTGCACGAAGTCTGAAGAGCAGGTGCAGGGGACAGACAGCAGCACACAGAGAACAGAACAATCAAAGCGTTGAGGTTGCCGTCTCTCGGAAAACGATGCCAGTTGGAGTTTCTGCACCGACGTCGAGGGGAGGCCCCGGGAGTTGAATGATGCCAGACACGAGAGTTGTGATTGGAGCCCAGTGGGGCGATGAGGGAAAAGGCAAGATTGTGGATCTGCTCACCGAGCAGGCGGAGGTCATTGTCCGTTTTCAGGGCGGCAACAATGCCGGTCATACCCTGGTGGTGGGCGAGCAGAAGGTCATCCTGCACCTCATTCCTTCAGGCATTCTGCACCAGGACAAGACATGCCTGATCGGCAACGGCGTTGTTCTTGACCCTGAGGTCTTCTGCACGGAAATCGACAAGCTCAAAGCCCTGAACATCCCGGTCGGTCCGGAGCGGCTCAAGGTCAGCTTCAAGACCCAGCTGATCATGCCTTTTCACAAGATCCTCGACGGGGTCCGGGAGAGCTCCAAGACGGATTCGGACCGCATCGGGACCACCGGGAGGGGCATCGGCCCCTGTTATGAAGACAAGATCGCCAGGATCGGGGTCAGGGCTGCAGACGTGCTCGAGCCCGACCTGATGCGGGCCAAGATTGAAAAGGGCCTCCGGGAAAAGAACGTCCTCTTCGAACACCTCTATGCCGCCCCAGCCCTGAGCATCGATCAGGTCTGGGAAGAGGTCCGGCCCTGGGCTGAACGGCTGGGGCCGTATCTGACGGATGTCTCCGGCGAGATCGCCGAGGCCAGGAGCCAGGGCCGGGCCATCCTCTTTGAGGGCGCTCAGGGCACGCACCTGGACATCGACCACGGGACCTATCCCTTTGTGACCTCCTCGAACACGGTGGCTGGCAATGCTTCGGCAGGCGGCGGTTGCGGCATGAGTGCCGTGGATTCGGTCCTGGCCGTGGTCAAGGCTTACACCACACGGGTTGGAGCAGGCCCTTTCCCCACAGAGCTTGAGGACGACGTGGGGGACCACATGCAGCGTCAGGGAGCGGAGTACGGGGCGACCACCGGGCGGCGGCGGCGGTGCGGATGGCTTGACCTGGCCGTGCTCAGGGAGTCGGTCCGCCTGAACACCCCCGCCGAAATCGCCCTGACCAAACTCGATGTCCTCAGCGGCCTGGAGGAGCTCAAGGTGTGCACAGCCTATCGTTTCCAGGGCCAGATCATGGCCCACCCGCCACAGGTGGAAAACGGCCTGAGCAAGGTTGAACCGGTGTACGATTCCCTGCCGGGATGGTCAGAGGACATTGGCCGGGTCACCTCCTGGGAAGGGCTGCCATCTGCGGCCAAAGCCTATGTCGAGCGGATCGAGAGGGAGCTCGAAGTCCAGGTTTCCCTCATTTCTGTCGGTCCGGATCGGGCTCAGACCATTGTCCGCTCCTGATCGGCAGTCAGCCCGGCCGCTGGCCGGCCTGAATCGATCAGCCCGACCCGGATGAGCGCCTGAGACATGAACGACTGCTCCCCCATACTTGAACAGGTGCAGCACGAGGACCGGGTTGCCCGGGCCCTGCACAGGCTGCACCCATCACCGCCCCAGGTCCTGCTCCTGGAAGGCGGGACCCCTTCATCCCGCCTGGCCTGCGGGACCTATTGGGCCTTGCTCCTGAACTGCCGGCAGCCTTCGTCGCCCTGCGGCGAGTGCCATATCTGCCGGCAGACCGCCCAGGGCGTGTTTCGGGACCTGATTCACCTGAACGGCGGGGAGGGGGCGATCAAAATCGATCAGGTCCGCTCGGTGAGGCGGAGCATGAGCGAGAACCCGGAGCATGGCCGATACCGGGTCTTTTTGATCAGTGAAGCCCAGGAGCTGACCACGGCCGGGGCCAACGGGCTCCTCAAGTCCCTGGAAGAGCCCCTTCCAGGGAATGTCTTTGTCCTTCTGGCCCCTCAGCGGAACTGGCTCTTGCCCACGCTGGTCTCCAGAAGCTATGTCCTGACCCTGAACTTGTGCAGGCCCAACGTTCTTGCCGACGAGGCGGTTTCAGAATGGACAGAGGCCCTGATGGCCTTCTGGACATCAGGGCAGGGTCTCTTTGAAAAAACCGGGGTGAAGAGCAGCCTCGACCGCCAGGGGGCTGAGAGGGTGATCACCGGATGCCAGCAGGCCCTGGTGGAGGCCATGAGCAGCCAGGCCGAATCCGCACTGGGTTCGTTTTTGGCCCGTCGCCTCGGCAGGATGGAGCAGGGGACTGCCGGACTCATCCTGGGAAAGGCTCAGCAGGCCCTGGGGGCGCAGGCCAATCCAACCCTTGTCCTGGACTGGGTGGCGCTGCAGTTTCTGCACCGCTTCCGCCTCCAGCAGCGCTGAACACCTGCTGCGAGGGCATTTGCATTTCCTGAAAGGCCAGGATATCTCTGAAGCTCAAATGGGAGGTCTGGCCGTTGTCTCCGAGTTGGGGATTCACCCGAGCACAAAGGAGGTACCATGAGTAAAGCACTGGTAGCGTACGTCAGCCGGACAGGCAAAACCAAGCAGATGGCTGAGCTCATTGCCGAGGGGCTGCGGATTGCCGGAGCCGAGGTTGTTGTGAAGCGCATTGCCGAACTCAAGGATGTCAAGGATCTTCAAGGCTACGATGGCTACGTCTTTGGTTCACCGACCTATCACCGGGACATGACCGAAGGCATGAAGCGTTTTCTCTTTCTGGCCAAAAAAGCCGATCTCAAAGGGAAGATCGGGGGGGCTTTCGGTTCCTACACCCACAGTGGAGATGCAGCCAAGATCATTTTTGACACCATGGAAAACGTCTATGAAATGAACATGACCGACCTGGGCTCGTTCCTGATCACGGAAAAAGTCGTTGGAACCGGAGAAGGGGACAAGGCCTGCCAGGACTATGGCCGGGCCCTGGGAGAAAAGCTGTCTTCCTGAACAGCTCTCAGGCACGTCTCACATCGGGTCAACGCATGACCAAACCACTTCAGGGGTGCTCCTGCCGCCGTCTGCCAGGGGCACTCTTCATTTCAAGGTCCTCTGATGAATCTGAACATCTCCCTCTTTCTGACAGCTCTGGGGTTGGCGCTGGTCCTTGAGGGGCTGCCCTATTTTCTCTTTGCGGAAAAAATGCCCAAAGTCCTGAGCCTGCTCCTAGAGCAGCCCCCAAGCGGTCTGCGCAAGCTCGGGGCTGGAGCCCTCGTGTTCGGCCTGGCTCTGGTCTATCTCGGTCGGCATCTGTGAGAACAGAAGTCAGCCCTGCCGCTGGCCGGGCTGACAGGTCGAGGGTTGAGGGTGGACGGTCGAGGGAAGAAAAGACCCTCCACGTGTTGA
>CAZNIP010000035.1:0-25326 GCA_964573115.1 uncultured Desulfohalobiaceae bacterium
GGGCCATGACCAGGGAGACGTCGGCGCAGCCGTTGGTGATGAACCGCTTGACCCCATTGAGCTTCCACCTGCCGTCCTGATCCAGGTCGGCCCGAAGGGTGATGGACTGCAGGTCCGAACCGGCATCGGGCTCGGTCAGGGCCATGGCCCCGGAGGTCTCCCCGGTGCAGAATTTGGGCAGGTACTTCTGCTTCTGCTCTTCTGTTCCGAATTTGGCGATGGTGTCGGCGATCTCCTGGAGCCCGAAGAGGTTCATCAGGGAGGCGTCTGCCCTGGAGATGAGTTCGGTGGCCATGGAGTACAGGGTCTTGGGCAGGTTGATCCCGCCGTACTTTCGGGGCAGGGTGAACCCCATCAGGTCGGCCTTGGCCAACCGGTCCAGGGCTTCCTGAGTCCCTTTGGCGTACGTCACCTCCCCGTCCGCAAAGCTGGCTCCCTGACGATCGACCTCCCGGGCCCTGGGAGCCACGAACTCGCCGGAAATATCCCCCACGATCTCCAGGACCCTTCGGTAATTGTCCACAGCGTCGTCGTGATCCCGGGGGGCAAAGGGGTATTCTCCCCGCTCGGCAAAGTCGTCTTCCTTGAGCCTGACCACCCGAGCCAGGTCCATATTTCGAAGGTGAAACTGGATGTCCGAATTGTCGAGAAAATAGTTCGACACCACGGTCCTCCTAGGCTTTGTCTTTGTAGGCCTTGATCATTTTGGGCACAACGTCGAGCACGTCCCCGACAATCCCGTAATGGGCAAACTCGAAGATCGGGGCTTCAGGGTCGGAGTTGATGGCGATGATCCTCTTGGATTCGGCCATTCCGGCCCGATGCTGAATCTGCCCGGAAATACCGCAGGCGATGTACAGGTTGGGCCGGACCGTGGTCCCGGTCTGTCCCACCTGATGATCCTTGACCAGGAGACCGGAATCGATCATGGGCCGGGAGCCCCCGACCACTCCGCCGAGCACCGATGCCAGTTCCCGGATCAGCTTCAGAGCCTCCGGGCTGGCAGCCCCCATGCCGGCAGAGACGATGATCTTGGCCGCCTTGAGGTCGACGGCCTTGTCCTCCCTGACCACCTCCAGGACTTCGGTCACAAAGGCCTCATCCCCCAGGGGACAGGGCTCTTCAACGATGTCGACCGGAGAGGGACTGGACACGGTTTTTTTGGGCATCACGCCCTCACGGACCGTAGCCATGCTCGGTCTGCTCTCAGGGGACACGATGGTGGCGATGATATTGCCGCCGAAGGCCGGCCGGATCTGGAGCAGGGTCTGGTCATAGACCCGCCCTTTGTGCTTGTACTCCCCAATCTGCAGGTCGGTGCAGTCTGCGGTCAAGCCGCACTGCAGCTGGGACGCGACCCTGGGGGCCAGGTCACGCCCGGTTGTCGTGGCCCCGAAGAGACAGATCAGAGGGGCGGTCTTTTCGATGATCGCGGCCACGGTCCGGGCATAGGGCACCGAGGTGAAATGAGCCAGACCGGGGTGATCGACCGAGAAAACCCGGCTGCACCCGAAGTCGCCAAGGGCCCGAAGCTCGTCATGGAGACCGTAGCCCAGGGCCACTGCCTGAACAGGGGCGTTCAGGGACTCGGCCAGCTCCCTGGCCTTGGACAGAAGTTCCAGACTGACGTCGGCAATCTGCCCGTCATTCTGTTCGATGAACACCATCACACCGTTTTCTGCACTCATCTGCACCCCTTTCTGGATCTCTTGCTCACGTTGAATGGACGGAGACGGTCACGAATCTGCTTTCTTGAAAAAAGGCATCCAGGTCAGCTCTGCCAGCGGCCAGGCTGACCTTCATCCCAGAATGTGCTCGCCAATGAGCTCCTTGACCAGCCCTCTGATGCCCTCGTCGGAGTTGTCGACCTGCTTCATCTCCCGGGCTGTGAGCACAACGTTTTCGATCTTCTTGACCTTGGTGGCCGATCCGGACAGCCCGCACCGTTCGAGATCGGCCCTGATCGAGTCCACGTTCCATTTCCGGATATGGGAGACGGCCATGGCGCATTCGCCCTCAATGTAGGATTCGTCATAGGCGTCGTCGTCCATGCAGGCCAGCTTCTTGTAGGCCATGACGAGCTTGACGCTGGGCGAGCGGGGGACATTGGCCTCTGAGGTCGTGGTCACCAGAAGCGGCAACCGGGCTCGGAGGACTTCGGTCCCGTTCTCGATGACCCGCCGGACCGTCATCTGGGACTCCTCGACCTCAAGCAGTTCACTCACCCCGGTGACCTGATTCAAGCCCAGCTTTTCCGCCACCTGAGGGCCAACCTGGGCCGTGTCCCCGTCAATGGCCTGCCGTCCGCCAAGAACCAGATCAAAGGGCTGCAGACGTTCGATGGTGCACTTCAGGGCATAGGATGTGGCCAGCGTGTCCGCCCCGGCAAAAGCCCGATCCGAAACGAGCACGACATCGTCAGCCCCGCGGTAGAGGCATTCCCGGAGGACCTCTTCTGCCTTGGGCGGCCCCATGGTCACTGCGGTCACGGTTCCGCCCACCCTTTCCCTGATCTGAAGGGCCATCTCCAGGGCATTCAAGTCCTCGGGGTTGAAGATGGCTGGAAGGGCGTCTCTGTTCACGGTTCCATCCGGCTTCATGGCCTGGCCTGTAATGTTCTGGGTGTCTGGCACCTGCTTGACGAGGACGATCGAATTCAGCCCCATGCATCTCTCCTTGCCGCAAAACCAACCATGTCTTCAGGATCACTGTGCTTGAAAGCTGTGGCCCTGGGTGACCGGCTTGATCTCGAACAGCAGTCTGTTCATGAAACGACGTTTCTGGCTCCCCGGGCTGATCCTGGCTCAAGCCTGATCAGTCCGGGAAAAACGGAAACGGGAGTATATAGAATCAGGACACAGGTTTCAAGCAAAGCTTGACCAGGTGGGCACAGCCTCCTGCAGGCCCGGCTTCTCCGGCATTGAGGCCAGGACGGTCTGGCCATCATGGTTCGTGTCCAGAGAAGAGCAGGGAGACCCGGACAAGGGTTGGCAAAAGCACTACAGCACGTGGCCTGAGCGTTCTCGTCAGGAGGCGATGATCTGCGGGCACTCTTGATGCCCACTGTCCAGGCAGGATTTGAATGTCTGGGCGGCCCGGACAAAATTGGGGGCCCAGGTCGGCACGCTCAGGGCATGGAGATGAGTGTAGCAGGCAAAAGTGTTCTTGAACAGCATGCCGTCACCGCTGGAGCCCAGACCGGTCCCCCTGATCATGCGCAGACACGGTTCCGGAGGCTGGCTGCAGGAACAGCGGGAATAGTGGAACTCGTGGCCGGAAAACTCGGTGCCCACGGGATGAAATGGGTTCCGTCCCTGAACCCGGACCAGGGTGTAGCCGTGCCCCTGGGGTTTTGTGCTGACCTCGGACGTGACTGGAAACACGCCGGCCATGGGGAAGCTCCCCTCTTGAAAGGTGAGTTCGGAACACAGGACCATCAACCCGCCGCACTCGGCATAAATGGGCATGCCCCTGTCGGCCAGGTCGGCAATGTGCTCCAGGACCCGGTTGTTTCTGGCCAGATGAGCGGCCTGAGTCTCCGGAAATCCGCCGCCAAGGTAGAGACCATGGATCTCCGGCCAGGGCCGGGGCTCCAGCAGAGAGACCTCGACGATCTCGGCTCCAGCCTTTTCCAGGGCGGTCAGGTTTTCCGGGTAGTAGAACCACAGGGACGTGTCCTTGACCACCCCGATGCTGACGGATCCGGACGTCGACCGTTTTGCAGGCCACTGCACCGGGCAGGGGGCTGCAAGAGAGGGAGCCTGGCGGGCCAGATCCAGAATAACCTCGGTGTCCAGCCACTGACGGACGGACTCTGAAATCTCGTCCAGGGCCTGGTCTGCATCGTACTCCTGATCGGAAATGAGGCCCATGTGCCGCTCCGGGATGGGGTTGCGGCGCATCCGTGGCAAGGCCCCCAGGACGGGAACATCGGTGTAGGTCTCAATGCACTGGCGAAGGATGGTTCGATGCCTCTGCCCGGCCGTGCAGTTGAGGACCACTCCCCCGATGTTCAGTCTGGGCTCGAACTGCAGGACTCCCTGAACCAGGGCGGCCACGGTGCGGGTCATCTTGGTGCAGTCGATGATCAGCAGGACCGGAGAATCGAGAAGGCGGGCGATGTGGGCCGTGGAGCAGCTGCCGTCGAGATCCTTGCCGTCGAACAGTCCCCGGTTGCCCTCAATCAGGCCGAGATCGAACCCTTGGACCTGTTCGGCGAACAGACCTCTGATCTGCTCATCGGACATGAGGAAGGGGTCCAGATTGGTGGCCGTCTGGCCGGCTGCCCGACCGCTCCAGACAGCGTCGATGTAATCCGGACCTTTTTTGAAAGGCTTGACTCGCACACCGCTTTTTTGCCAATGCCGGGCCAAGCCTAGAGTCAAAATTGTCTTGCCTGAACCGCCGCGAAGACCGGCAACGACCATTCGTGGCTGTTCAATCACAGGATGCTGAGGCTCTTGAGTGAGATGTCTTACCCTTCGCCCTCAGCCCCGGACTGCTTGCCGATGCCAGGCAGGGTGTACATGGTCGTGGAACCGCTGGACCAGAAGGAGAGCATCCCCTCAGTGACCATCTCGTTGACGATCTTCTTGGCCGCCCTGGGCTTCTCGTCCATGATCTTGGCCAGGTCGTTGAAATAGAACTTGGTCTTGCTGGCGGATTTCTTCTTCAGCTCGTCAACGACTTTTTGTTTCAGCTCTTCATTAGCCATGACACTATCCTCCGGGTTGACTCGGAAGAGGCCCTGAAGCAGGCCCCTTCCGAGGGTCGATGTGGCGTTACTCAGCCTTCAGTGCGGCGTAATCGCTGGACTCAGCACCAGTGAACTTGAAGTTCGAGGTCTGACGCCAGGTGTAGTAGGCCGGGTCACGGAAGTCGTCGATGAGATGGTGCGAAAACTCGAGATCGCAGGTCTCAAAGAACTTTTCCCAGCCGATCCGCTCGGCCCAGTCGCCGAGGCGCTCATACTTGCGGGCGTTCTGCTCATAAGCTTCGACGATCCTGCGGATGGTCTTGGCCAGTATGGGCCAGCGCGGCGGCTCATTGGGAATGAAGGCCACCACGACCTTGGAGAACTTGGGAGCCGTGATCCGGTTGGACACCTTGCCCCCGGCCATGAGCACGATCCCGTCACCTTCCTTGTCAGCCAGGGGCAGGGAGGGGCACATGGTGTAGCAGTTCCCGCAGAACATGCACTTGGACACGTTGACCTCGACACTCTTGACTTCCTTGGTCGATCCGTCCTTTTCCGAGGTGATCTCTTTCTTCTTGGGCTTGATGGCCGCCGTCGGGCAGGCCGCAATGGCCAGCGGGATCTCGCACAGGTTGTCCAGGAACTCGTCGTCGATCATCGGCGGCTTGCGGTGATAGCCCAGGATGGCGATGTCCGAGCAGTGCACGGCCCCGCACATGTTCAGGCAGCAGGCCATGGAGATCCGCAGCTGGGCCGGCAGCTTCATCTGCTGGAACTCGTCAAAGAGCTCGTCCATGACCACCTTGACCGTGCCTGAGGCGTCCGTGGCCGGGGTGTGGCAGTGGATCCAGCCCTGGGTGTGGATGATGTTGGTCAACCCGGCACCAGTGGCTCCAACCGGGAACTTGTAGGATCCGCCGGGCATCTTGCGGCTCTCGAGATCGTCCTTCAGGGGCTTGACCTTGTCCTTGCTGTCGACCATGAACTCGATGTTGTTCCTGGTGGTGAAGCGGACAAAGCCGTCGCAGTGCTTGTCGGCGATCTCGCAGATCTCGCGGACGAACTCCACGCTGCAGAGCCTCATCCCGCCGACCCGGACAGTGTAGACCTCGTCGCCGCTCTCGGCCTTGTGCATGAGCACGCCGGGCTCCAGGATCTCGTGCCAGTCCCACTTGCCGAAGTTGTTCTTGATCACCGGAGGCAGGAACTCCGAATAGTGATGGTTCCCGATATCCGTGATCCGGTCTTCCATCGGTTGGTCAGGATTATATCCAGAAGATACGAATGCCATGATTGCTCCCCCTTCTTATCTTTGGTGATGCTTTCTGAATTCAGTGATGTCGCGATCAAACCCGCCGGGCACTTCATCCTCGTTCCAGAAGATATAGGGGTTGTGCCGCGGTTCCTGAACATGCTGGGCAATGGCCTTCAACCCGGTCATGGACAGAAGCTTCTGGAAGCCCTGGCGCTTGATGAGCTCGCCCAGGCGTTCCCGGTTCTTGCCCTCTTCCATCCACCAGTCCCAGATGTTTTCGATGACTTCCTTGATGTCGTCATAGGGCTCTTCTGTGCTGATGAAAGGCACGAGCATGGAGCCCATCTGGGCGCCGTCCAGGATGGGGGCCTTGGCCCCGACCAGGATGGAGCATCCGCGGTCCTTGCCCGGTTTGAGGGCCCTGGGCAGGACGTTGATGCAGTGCATGCAGCGGTTGCACTCCTTGTCGTTGATCTTCAGCTTGTCCCCTTCCATCCACATGCACTGGGTGGGGCAGAGATCGATGACTTCCTTCTGAATGTCGAACGGGCCCCAGTCGCGGCCGGCATGGGCGCCGCCGTTGGGTGGGATTTCCCCGCCCATGTAGGCCTTGACCGCTTCCTGATTGATCTGGATTTCGTCTTTCCACGTTCCGACAAAAGACATGTCCGCCCTGGCAATGGAGGCCACGCAGCAGTTGGGGCAGCCGTCGAACTTGAACTTGAACTTGTAGGGGAAGGCCGGCCGGTGCAGCTCGTCCTGGTACTCGTGGGTCAGCTGGTAACAGAGCTCCTGGGTGTTGTAGCAGGACCACTCGCAGCGGGACTCGCCCAGGCAGCAGGAGGGGGTCCGCAGGTTGGAGCCGGAGCCGCCGAGATCCTGGTTCAGAGTGTGGGTCATCTCGTAGAAGATCTCTTCCAGCTGCTCGGTCCGGGTGCCGAGGAAGATGATGTCCCCGGTGGAGCCATGCATGTTCATCATCCCGCTGCCGCGGAAATCCCACAGGTCGCAGATCTTTTTCAGATACTCCGTGGTGTAGTACTTGCCGTTGGGCTGGTTGACCCGCATGGTGTGAAAATGGGCCACGCCGGGGAACTTCTCGGGCTGGTCGCAGTACCGGCCGATGACGCCGCCGCCGTACCCGAACACCCCGACGATCCCGCCGTGCTTCCAGTGCACTTCACCATCTTCGTAGGACAACTCGACCACGCCGAGAATATCTTCAACGCAATCCACGTCGATCTGATACTCGACCTTGTCCTGGTTGGCCTTCCTGAACTCAGCTTGGCGCTTCATGTCGGACACAAAGCTTGGCCAAGGCCCGCTTTCAAGCTGGTCCAACAATGGAGTTTCGTGTTTAAATGCCATTACTCCGCCTCCTTAGTTGGTATGAAGGTTACAGTGTCAAAATAAATGACCAACATACATGTGCCAGAGCTCTACCCGCGTTTTGGGCATAGACTTTGTGATATTAGGGACAAGATCAGGCCTTTGTCAAGGCGGAAACGCTGGATGCCGGTGGACAAACCCATTTCAGGGGCCTGATCTCCCGGATCTGGAGCTACTCTCGATGGGCCTTGAGCTCGTCCTGAACCTCCTGAGCCACGTCAAAGCCGTATTCCATGGCCAGGTCACAGTATTCCACGGCTTTGCCGAACTCGCCCTTTTCCATGCAGGCCAGCATGAGGTTGTTGTAGGCCGGGGCAAAGGTCGGCTGCTCCTGAATCGCTTTGGTGCACTCGTCGATGCACCCCTCGATGTCGCCCTCCATGAGGTAGGCGCTCCCCAGGGTCGACCTGGCCTGGACAAACTTGGGGTCGAACGACAGGGCCCGTCGCAGGGCCTTGATGGCCTGCTCAGTGTTCCCCTGCTGCAGGTGAATGAAGCCGATGTTGCCGTGGGGCACGGCAAACCTGGGCATCAGCTCGGCGGCCTTCTGGTTGAAGCTCAGACAGGCCATTTCATCGCCTTTGCGCAGGGCCAGTCCGCCGAGCTGCACATAGGCCTCGGGCTGATCCGGGCTGAGCTGAACCGCTTTTTTCAGCTCCTTTTCCGCTTCCTCATACTGTCCCTTGCCGATGAGCACACAGCCCATGTTGTAGTGCAGGAGCCCATCATCCGGGTTCTCCTTCAACTGCTGTTTCAAGTTGCTGATGTACTCTTCAAGATTCTGATAATCGCTCATGACTCACCCTTAACGCTGCCGTGTTGTGGTGTGCGAGCCGGCTCTGAGACACGCTGTGACCTGCTCCAGGCTCATACAAACCTTGATGGACGGGTCAGCTTCTCCCATGCTCAAACCGGTCGGGCCGAAACCTTCCTTGCCGCCTTGGAGTTCTTTTGTTTTCTCAACCCTCAACCATCGACCTGTCAGCTCGGCCAGAGGGCGGGGTGAGGTGTACGGTGCATGCTGGCGACGCTCTTCCACCCTGGACGATCATCACCGCTCCCATATGTCATCAGGGGTCAGGCCCCTCTCCTTGAGCTGCCCGGCATACCAGAGGCAGAACTCAAACATGCCCTTGAATCGCTCGTCCTTGTTGTAAATGCCCATGCAGAGCTCGTAGACCCCTCTTCCGTAGGCATTGCTGTAATCATCGCTCTCCCGGGACTGGATGAAATCCCGAAAAAGATCCTTGGCCGTCCGCCTGGTCACATCTCGACGGATTTCAATGGGGTGCTTGGGCTCCTGGAACGGATCCCAGGCCTCATACCCGATCTTGTCGATGAATTTTTTCCGTCTGGGTGAGAGCCGGTCATAAATGGCTCTTTTCTGCTCTTCTTGATCCATGACTCAGGACTCCTCTTCCCCTCCGAGCTCCCACTCCTTGATCCCGTGACCGGTCTGGGGCCGAACCTCCTCGATGATCCCCAGATACTCCTCATCGTAGTCAGTCAGCAGGGCCATGGACACCGGGACCAGCACTTCGGCCAGCTTGGTGTGTTTGGTGGGCATGGTGTCGACCATTCGCTGGCTGAGGTCCAGGAGTCGGTCCTGAATCTTGTCCATGAAGACCGTGGGGTACTTCTGGCCATTGACAAAGTTCGATTTGGAGCAGGTGTGCACCTGACCTCCCACTGACAGGGGCAATCCGTAGAGACGGCAGGTCAGGGGCCGGTGCTCATAGAGCACACACTGGTTCTCCTCACTCAGCAGAGGGCAGCGGACCCTTTCCCTGCCCAGTTCCTTGAGAATGGTGTCGGTGTCCACTCCTTTCTGTCTTTCCTTGAAGGCGCTGCGCTTGATCTGGAACGTCTTGCGGTCGATGGACTCGGCCTCCTCCAGGACAGCCTTTTGCACCTCCGCTGGCAGTTCGGTCCTGAAGGCCTGGTTCAGGGCCATGGCCTCCACCAGGGTCAGGTCGAACAAGGCATAGCAGCAGTCGCAGCATCCCAGGTGACAGGTCACCTCGTCAGGGCATGCGGCCTGAACCTTGGTAAAGACCTCATCCATTTCAGAAGCCATCCTGGCATATTCTGCCAAAAAAGGGCTCAAATCGAGATCCATAGTTCCGTCCTCTTGTCAGGTGTGCCTCTGCACAACCGACAGCATGGATGATGATTGTTTTTGTTGATTGTTCCCCAGGGTCTCAATGAACGGCCAACTCTGCATCACCGGATACGATGAGTCAATCAGATACAGCCAGGCCGGCCACAGGCCGGCCCGGCAGGAAAGAACAAGCCCCTAATATAGGACATACTAGGGGCTTGTCTGACTGTGAACGGGCAGACGGAGTCTGAACTCAGCTCTCAACGACCTCGATGGCGTCCTGCTCGCAAACTTCGATACAGGACTCGCACCCGAGGCACTCTTCCATGTTCACTGGAACAGCCTTGTTGTTCTGGAGTTCATAGACCTCCACAGGGCACACATCAACACAATCAGCATCCCCTGTGCATATGTCCTGATCAACGATCACTGTCCAGCCCATTCGCAACTCCTGTCGTTCAACGCTAATCGGTTTCCAAAGTGATGGCGTCCTGCTCGCAGGTCTCAACACAGGATTCGCATTCCAGGCATTCGTCCTCATTCACCACGACGGCTTTGTCATCCTGCATTTCCAGGACTTCAGCCGGACAGACGTCGACACATTCTCCACAACCGATACACTTTTCTTCGTCAATGATCACTTTGGGCATTTGCTCCTCCTTCACAATTGTGTTTGATATCCAGTACTGACAAAACTGTCAGGATACTGATCCGTTGCGTGATAAACTGTTCAGGCCAGCCCGGTTTCTTTTTTGACTCCTATGGCAATCTTCCACAGCAAAGTCAAGACCAGACCGCCAGTGGCATAAATCATCAATGATATCATGAGCTCAGGCCCAGTGGGCATGTACTCGGTGATGCCTTCAAAGGGGTTGGGGATAAAGCCGCCAACAACCAGGCCAAGCCCTTTGTCGATCCAGGTGGCGGCGATGAGCAGAATGAGGCCCACCACGAGCAGGTCCGGATTGTTCCTGAACTTGGGGGGGATGAGGATGACCAGGCTCAAGACGGCGCAGGCGGTCATGATCCACATGAACCCGACCAGGGAGTTGGCCCCGTGCAGCCCGCTGAACAGGTAGACCAGGGTGTGCTGATGCCCGGGGATGCCACTGTAGAAGGCCGTGAAGAGTTCCAGGGAGAAGAAGAAGACGTTGGCGATCATGGCGTAGGTGATGATCTTGGCCAGGGTCTGGACAGCTTCCTTGCCTGGATCGAAATTGGCCAGTCTCTTCACGATCAGGGCCAGGATGAGCAGGATGGCCGGCCCGGAACAGAAGGCCGAGGACAGGAAGCGGGCGGCCATGATCGCGGTCAGCCAGTAGTGCCGCCCGGGAATGCCCTGGTACAGAAAGGCCGTGACCGTATGGATGGAGAAGGCCCAGACAATGGACAGATAGGCCACCGGCTTGACCCACTTGGGATGGGGCAGCCCCTTGTGCTCGGCATGGAGGTTGGTCCAGCCGACCACGATGTTCAAGAGCAGGTAGACGTTCAACACGATCATGTCAAAAAAGAGGATCGAGTTGGGCGTCGGGTGAAGGACCACATTGAAGAGCCTCTGCGGCTGTCCAAGGTCGACAACGATGAATCCCAGACAGACGATGACCGCGGCGATGGCCATGAATTCGCCCAGGATGACCATTTTTTCGAACTGCTTGGCATTGTGCAGGTAAAAGGGAAGAACGAGCATCACGGCTGAGGCAGCCACCCCGACCATGTAGGTGAACTGGGCGATGTAAAACCCCCAGGACACGTCCCGGCTCATACCGGTGACGGTCAGTCCCTGCGTGAGCTGGATGAGGTAGAAGATGCTGCCCAGGCCGATCAGGGCCAGGAGAAAGATGACCCATGTCCAGTAACGTCGGTCTCCTTGAAAAGCTTTTTCGAACATCACGGCCCCCTAAACGATATAGAACACAGATGGATTGGTTCCCAGCTCAACTTTGCGCCTGATGGTGTGGTTCTCGCGCAGCACCTGGCGAATGTACGAGTCGGGATCAGCCAGGTCGCCGAAGATGAGCCCTCCGTTCGAGGCCTCGACGCAGAGAGGCTGCCGGCCCTCTTCGAGCACTTCTGCGCAGAAATTGCACTTTTCCACCACCCCGCGCACCCTGGCCGGAAAGTCTTTGTTGACATCCTGGAGATAGGATTTCGGATCGCAGAAGTTGAAGCTCCTGGCTCCGAAAGGACAGCCGGCCATGCAGTAGCGGCAGCCGATGCAGCGATGAAAGTCCATCATCACGATTCCGTCTTCCCGCTGAAAGGTAGCCTTGGTCGGACAGACCCGGACGCAGGGGGGGTTGTCGCAGTGATTGCAGAGCAGGAGGATGTCCTGGTGCTCGAATCGCTCTGCCAGATAGGGATTGGGTGAATTGGCAAAGACATGCTCGTAGTGGTCCTTCCAGATCCACTTGATGTCCTGAACGTCTTTCCGGGTCTCTTCTGGCACGTTGTGAAACCGGTGACAGGCCTGGACGACCCGCTCAAAGTCCTCTTCAGTTTGAAACTTCCGGGTGTCCACGACCATGCCCCAGCGTTTGCCCGTGAGGGCCGTCTCGGCAAAATCGTACTCCACTCTTTCCGGTTTGTAGGCCTCGGCCCTGAAGGGGTCGAAACCGCCAAACCCCAGTAATGCCGAAATTCCGGCAACCTTGAAGAATGTCCTCCTATTGTGCATGTGCGACCTCCTCAGGGGCTATATGGCAATCCCAGCAGTAAGGGCTGACCGCTGCCTGGTCGTGACACTTGTCGCAGAACTCGGTCTTGCTCGTATGGCAGCTCATGCAGGTCTTCTGCAGGCTGATCTCCACAGTCATGCCAGTGCTGCTGGTGTACTGGGTCAGGCGGTCACGGGTGGACATGTCCCGCCAGTCATCAAGCAAATCCATATGATTGGCCCGCATCCACTCTGTCGGCTCAACACATTCAGTCTCGTCTTCCGGCAGCAGCAGGTCAGGATCCTCGTAGGCTGCCTGACCCAGATTGTACCAGAAGGGGAATGTGAGCAGAAAAAAGAAGATGACCAGGCCAGCAATGATCTTTCCGCCGTCGTACATGGGTTACCCCTCCTTTCCGGGTAAGGGTTCGCCGCGAAGATCGGTCTCCCTTTCCTTTTCTCCGCGCATCACAAGGGCATTGGCAACGAGTTCGTGAACCCCGGTCACATCGACCTCAGGCACCCAGTACTCCATGAGCGGAGGCAGGGCGGCACGATCAATGGCGCAGATGCAGGAGAGCATGTTCACTCCGTACTTGTCGTGCACGTGCTTGACGGCATTGGCCCGGGGCATCCCCCCGCGCATGCGCATCTCCATGAACTCTTCGTTGTTCAGCCCGGATCCGCTGCCGCAGCAGAAGGTCTGCTCCCTGATGGTCTGCTCCGGCATCTCGTAGAAGTTGTTGCAGACATTCTTGATCACGTACCTGGGCTCATCCAGAAGCCCCATGGCCCGGGCAGGATTGCAGGAGTCGTGGTAGGTGACCTTGTGGTGATCGTTCCGGCTCGGGTCCAGGTTCAGGATGTTGTTCTTGATCAAATCTGCGGTGAACTCGGTGATGTGGACCATCTTGGTCGAGCTGGCATTGTTGAAGACCGTCCCGGTCAGAGGGTTGCGCGGCACGTCCAGGAAATCGGCCGGACCGTTCATGGTGTCCATGTACTGGTTGATGACCCGCCACATATGACCGCATTCACCGCCGAGAATCCATTTGACCCCCAGCCGTTTGGCCTCGGCATAGATCTTGGAGTTCAAGCGCTTCATGGCCTCGGCCGAGGTGAACAAGCCGAAGTTGCCGCCCTCTGAAGCGTAGGCGCTCATGGTGTAGTCCAATCCCAGCTCTTCGAAGAGCATCAGGTAGCCCATGAAGGTGTAGGTCCCCGGGTCGGCGAAGTAGTCACCCG
Organism: uncultured Desulfohalobiaceae bacterium; assembly: GCA_964573115.1. Taxonomy (GTDB): domain Bacteria; phylum Desulfobacterota; class Desulfovibrionia; order Desulfovibrionales; family Desulfothermaceae; genus CAYOID01. Next base: position 13,343 of record CAZNIP010000035.1, read on the forward strand.
AAGGTGTGACAAAGAGGATTTCCGCCCCTTTTTTGTTGATGGGGGCATCGATCTTGATCCCGGTGATCTCCTCGATGTCCTCGCACATGAAGTCAACGATGTCCTTGAAAGTGTGCGGAGGGATCCCCAGGTGGTTGCCCACCTTGAAGCAGTTGGCCACTGGTTCCATGACCCAGTTGATGTTCAGTCCGAGCAGGTTCAGGAGCTCCCGGCCCATCATGGTGATCTCTGCCGTGTCGATCCCGTAGGGGCAGAACAGGGAGCAGCGCCGGCATTCCGAACACTGGTAGAAGTACATGAACCATTCTTTGATCACGTCCTCGGTCAGTCCACGGGATCCGCTCAGCTTGCCCAGGATCCGTCCGGCTGTGGTGAAGTCCTTCCTGTAGACCGAGCGCAGCAGCTCTGCCCGCAGGACAGGCATGTTCTTGGGGTCGCCGGAGCCGATAAAGTAGTGACATTTGTCGGCGCAGGCCCCGCAACGGACACAGATGTCCATGAAGACCTTCAGGGACCGGTACTTCTCCAGCCGTTCCATGAAGCCTTCATAGATGATCTCCTGCCAGTTCTCAGGGAGTTTCCAGTCGTCGTCCAGGGGCGACCACTGCCTGGGGTTGGGGAAATCGAGGATCTTCAGGTTCTTGGGGTTGGCTGGATAGCTGAAGTTCCCCATCCTGAACTCGGCCGGAATATCCATCCACGACTCCTGGGGGGGAGTGTGATCGATGGTCCCAACTAACGTATCAGCTTGTGGCAAATCAGACATGTGTTACTCCTTTTCCACTGGAAGACCAGCTTCTTTCATGGCCTCTCGATACTCATCCTCCCATTCCTCGTACGTGTGCACCTTGACCGGGTGGTTCCACGGATTGACGTGGCGCCGCATCCGGTTGTCGTTGGGCAGATTCCGGCTCGGGCTCAGGAAGACTCCCCCCAGGTGCATGAGCTTGCTCCAGGGAAAATAGACCAGGAGAGTGCTGACCAGAAAAACATGGATGTAGAAGATGACCCCGATGTTCTCCGGAACGCTGAACTGAAGGGTGGCCAGGCCCATGGTCAGGGCTTTGACATCCATGATGTCGGTCCGGATAAAGTAGCGCATCAAAATCCCGGTGCCGGCGATGGCCAGGAGCAGGAAGAGGGCAAAGTAATCCGCCGGCAGGGAGAGGTACCGCATCTGGGGAACCACGATCCGGCGCAGGAAGAGGTAGGCCAGACCGGCCAGGATGACCAGGTCGGTCATGTACAGCGTGGGCGCGCCGATCTGCAGGATCGAGTCCACCGTGTCCAGGAGTTGAAACGGCATCGGGGTCGGCTCGGTGAAAAAACGCATGTGCCTGGCCAGGATGACGAAAAATGAATAGTGAAAGGCCAGGGCCCCGAGCCAGAGCCACTTTGAGGAGCCATAGCTCAGTTTGGGACCGTCATGGAGCTGCATCTTGGTGTTCCGGAACAGGGAACGGAAGAAGAGCACTTCCAGGATCATCCGCCCCACCACACCGGCCTTGCTGCTCGGGTTGTCCAGCTTGGAGGGCTTGATCCAGGGCAGGGAATGCTGCTGCCCGCCTGTGGTCGTGATTTTAAAAGGCACGGCCGACCGGCCCCAGCTCACGACCCGGTAGATGAAGCCGGCAAGGAAGATCAGGACGGCCAGAAGGGGGATGACCACTCCGAAAAGGGCATGCCATCCAAGCGCACCTGCCCCCAGGAGGGGGATGACAATGAGTCCCAAAACCAAAAGAAGGGAGTACAGAACGTTCATAAAGGCTTACCTCGCTTCTGTTTGTTTCCAGTCACTCCAAAGGTTCCTGGGATGGTGGCATCTCCGTCAGTTCATCTGACACCGTCCAGGTGATATTGGCTTTTCTCTTCAGCAGGTTGCTGGTCCTGTTCTGGGCTTCCTTGGCCTTGAGCTCCCAGATCTTTTCCCTGCATTTGACATAGACCTCAAAGGCCAGCATCCCGAGCTGGTCGATCTTGTCCTCGAAGGCCAACAGCTGGTTGATCAACCCCAGCTCGACCACGGCAGCTCCTGTCTCCCGTCGGACGATCCTCTTCAGGCTCCAGAAGAAGGCCACGGCCTGTGAGGGCGAAAAGTCCTGCACGGCACGAAAGCGGACGATGGCGTCGACCGAGCCTGAGAGCTTGTCCGAGCTGTGCTCGAGGAGGAGCTCGTCAAAGATGGCTTCGAGCTCCCGGGACAGCGTTGCCCCGATAGGGTTTGCGAACTGGTCCTTTTGCCTGGAGAAAAATTCGGCCGACTTGGAAGGATAGGTGTTCAGCGCGTCCTGAATCCAGCTCTTGACGATCTTTTTCCTGTGCTGGTTCAGGACCTGAGTCAATGATTGGGGGGGCTTCCTGGTCACAACAGTTTTCCCTCGTGTTGAGGTTTCTTTCAGGTTTGGGGGGAGTGAGGCAGATGTGCGTCAGGCAACTCAAAGGGCATGGTTTCCGGCGTGACGTGAATCACCTTGTTCAGAATTTCACATCCGGCTGAACATCATCATTGAGCCTTTGCCCAATCCGCCCTGACGACAAGAATCATAAGGGAATCCAACGGCTGAAACCGACTGGATTCATAGCCTCAATCCAAAGTTGATGTCAAGTGAAGCTCGGGACAAAAATCACATCCTCAAATGGACATAGTACCCCTGGCCCGCCCTGGCCACGAGCAGGAGCACGCTGGACTGCATCCTGAAGCGCATGAAGGCCTGAACAAAATCGTCCAGGGTTGCGGTGCTCACCCCGGCCACCTTGTAGATCTGGTCTCCGGTCTTGAGCCCCAGGCTGTCTGCCGGTGAATTCCGGGCCACCTCGGCCACCACCAGGCTTTCCCGGCCCTCCCGGACCCTGAGCCCCCACCGCTGTCCGGCCAGTTCCAGAGCCTGATCCGACTCGAACACGTCAGGAGCCACTGTCAGCCTCTCGGTGGACCCATCCCGGAAAAACTCGAGCTCCAGCCTGGCCTTCTGGGTCCAGTTGCGGATGAGCTTCTGATAGTGCTCCTTGTCCTGGATCTCGGTCCCGTCGATGGACAGCAGGATATCTCCCGGCCGAAGACCCTGCACTGCAGCAGGAGTTCCCTGATAGACCTCTGTGACCAGCATGCCGGCGACCTGGTCCAGGCCAAAGTATCCCGCGATCCTCTGGTCCACATTCTGGCCCGAAACCCCGAGCCAGACAGGGTGCACCTTGCCGAAACTGACCAGCTCCTCGACCACCCTTTTGGCCTTGCCGATGGGAATGGCGAAGCCGATGCCCTGGGCCTTGGCGTAAATGGCCGTGTTGATGCCGATGACCCTGCCGTGGATGTTGAGCAGCGGTCCCCCGCTGTTCCCGGGGTTGATGGCGGTGTCGGTCTGAATGAAGCCCGTGTAGGTCCCGTGATTGGTCTCGATGGTCCTGTTCAGGGCTGAAATGACCCCGGTGGTCACAGTGTGGCTGAACCCGTAAGGGTTCCCGATTGCGATGACCGACTCACCGATGAGCAGGTCATCGGAACGGCCGGTGACTGCCTGGGGCAGATCCCCCTTCCCTGACAATTCCAGCAGCGCCAGGTCGAAATCCGGCTCTGATCCCACCAGCTCGGCCTCAAACTCCCGCCCGTCAAGAAGTCGGACCTCGATGTTCGAGGCCCCTGAAATAACATGGGAATTGGTCAGGACCAGCCGCTTCCCGCCGTCGATGATCACCCCGGATCCAAGGCTCCTGCGAACATACTGGCGGGGCTGAGAAGGAAAGATGTCCCGGAAAAAAGGGTTGAAGTCTTCGAAGAACCCCTGGAAGGGACTGCTGCCCCGTTCGATGACCTTTGAGGCCTTGATGTTGACCACCGCCGGGGAAGCATCCTGCACAGCCCGGACAACAGGGGTCATTCGCAAATCCTGCTCCGCCGCACCAGCCAGAGCCGGACAGCTCATCAGCAGCACAGCAAGACAAAACCAGTACACGAGGGTTGCGCACCGGCCGGGACAGCGTCGAGGCATGCCCATTCTCCTTCACAGTTCTCCATCAGGTGTGGTTTGAAGAGCGTCAAGGCCATCGACGCCCTGGCATCTGTCCACAAAAAAGCACGCTGAAGGGGGCTCAACCGGCAGATTCGTCCCTCAAGCGCGCTGACGCGTTGTTCAAAGCAAGCTCAGACCAGAGAAAAAAGCCCGGCCTCATTCCTGCTCGTACGAACTTCATGAGGAAGAACCCCTCAGCCCTGCGGGCAGCTCCCCTTGGAAAAAGGGAGCAGTTCAGAGGGGGGATTCTCCCTTGCTCAAACTGGACGTCTGCGGCCAGCGGCCGGGCTGACCAGGAGGAGTCCCGACATCAGGACATGGCTCTGAGCCTGGCCACCCGGTCCTGGACAGGAGGATGCGTGCTGAAAAGGTTGCCCAGGCTCTGCCCGCTGAAGGGGTTGACGATGAACATGTGAGCCGTGGCCGGATTTCCGTGGCGTACAGGCACCCTGCGGCTGGAGGCATCGAGCTTCTCCAGGGCGCTGGCCAGGGATCCCGGATGCCCGGACAATCCGGCTCCGGTCTGGTCGGCCAGGTACTCCCTGGACCTTGAAATGGCCATTTGAATGAGCATGGCTGCAATGGGTGCCACGATGGCCAGCACGATGGCCAGAAACGGATTCCCCCCTTCGTCGTCACCGCCACCCATGCCGAAAATGGCCGCCCATTTGACCATGGATGACACGAACATGATCACCCCGGCCAGCGTGGCGGCCACGGTCTGGATGAGGATGTCCCTGTTGTGGATGTGCCCCATTTCATGGGCCAGAACTCCTTTGAGCTCCTCCCTGGACAGGATCTTCATGATCCCCTCGGTCACAGCCACCACACCATGCCCCGGATTCCGGCCGGTGGCAAAGGCGTTCGGGGCTTCTTCAGGGATGACGGTCACCCTTGGCTTGGGCAGGCCGGCTTTCTGAGCCAGTTCCTCAACAATCCTGTGCAGCTCTGGAGCTTCCTGCGGGCTGACCTCCCTGGCCTTGTACATGGAAAGCACGATTTTGTCTGAGTACCAGTAGCTGCCGACATTCATCCCGATGGCCAGGACAAAGGCGATCACAAGCCCGGTCTGCCCTCCGAGGAGGTTGCCGAAGAGCAGGATCAGCCCTGTCAGCAGCCCGAGCAACAGGCCGGTTTTGAGTTGGTTGGTCATCTCTTCTCCTCTCTGGTTCAAGGGCTTATTCTTCTGTGACCCTGATCTTGGTCACCGGTGAAGACTGATCCTCTTTCGGCACGGTGATGGTCAACAGGCCGTCCTGGGTGGAGGCCGTGATCTTCTCGATATTCACATGGGCGGGGAGCAAAAACTTGCGGGCAAAAGGACCATAGGATCGTTCCAGAATCTGGTAGGTCGCTCCGGCCACTTCCTTGAGCATCCTCCGTTCTCCGTAGATCCAGAGCTCACGGTCCTTGACCTCCAGCCTGATCTGGCTGCGATCCAAACCGGGCAGTTCGATCTGAACCACGTAGGCCTGAGGCGTCTCATAGGCATCGGTCACAGGCCTCCACAGGGCCACCTGCTCATGACTGTCCCGATCACAGTCGAACCTTTCCCGCATTTCATCCATGAGCTTATCCATCTTTTCCTTCATGCCCTGGATCTCAAACCAGGGGAGAGGGGTGTATTTTCCCATTGCTGAAGCTCCGCCATGAAAGGGATTCGAGTCTGGTTGAACCTGTTCAAAGGCCCTGACTGCCGGCCAATGATTGAGAGTATTTGTAAGCAGTTCACTTCAAATGTCAATATCCCGGGATGAATTGACAGACCCCGGGATTCGTCGATACACAGATGAACAGAACCAGACACCACCATCCCTTCTGGCCCAGGCGACCCACCCCTGTCACTGGACCTCAGGAGCGCCGTATGACTCAGTTTCCGCGCATGCAGCGTCTGCCCCCCTACGTCTTTGCCGTTGTCAACGACCTGAAAATGCGTCTTCGCCGCGAAGGCCAGGACATTGTCGACCTGGGCATGGGCAATCCGGACTTGAAAACCCCGCAGCATATCGTGGACAAACTGATCGAAGCCGCACCCAAGGCCTCAAATCACAGGTACTCGGCCTCCAGGGGAATACCCAACCTGCGCAGAGCCATCTGCGACTGGTATGCCAGACGGTACAGCGTGGACCTGGACCCGGAATCCGAAGCCGTGGTGACCATCGGGGCCAAGGAAGGCCTCTCTCATCTGGCCCTGGTCATGCTCAGCCCCGGTGACGTGGTCTTTGTTCCCGACCCGACCTACCCCATCCACACCTATTCGGCCATCATTGCCGGGGCGGATGTCAGACGAGTGCCCATTCACAAGGACCGCGACTTTTTCCATGACCTGACCACGGCCACAAAGCAGACCTGGCCGCAGCCCAAGCTGCTCATCCTGTCCTTCCCCCACAACCCGACCACTGCAGTGGTGGACCTGGATTTCTTTCAGAAGATCGTCGATTTTGCCAAAGAGTACAATATCTTCGTCATCCACGACATGGCCTATGCCGATCTGGCCTTTGACGGCTACACCCCTCCCAGCTTCCTCCAGGCCGAGGGCGCCAAGGATGTGGGGGTCGAGTTCTATTCCATGTCCAAGAGCTACTCCATGGCCGGATGGCGGGTCGGGTTCTGCTGCGGGAACAAAGAGATCATCCACGCCCTGACCAGAATCAAGAGCTACCTGGACTACGGCATCTTTCAACCCATCCAGATCGCTTCAATCGTGGCCCTGAACGAGAACCAGGACTGCGTTCAGGAGATCGTGGGGGAGTATCAGAAGAGACGGGACTGCCTGGTCAACGGACTGAACCGCATTGGCTGGAATGTGGACATGCCCCCGGCAACCATGTTTCTCTGGGCTCCGATTCCAGAGCGGTACAGGTCCTTGGGATCGGTGGAGTTCTCCAAGCTCGTCCTGCAGGAGTCCAGCGTCGCCGTATCCCCAGGACTGGGCTTCGGCCATTACGGGGACGACCACGTCCGTTTCGCCCTGGTGGAGAACAGGCACAGAATCAACCAGGCTGTTCGGGGCCTGAGAAAGCTCATGGAATGATGTCGTGGTCAGGAAACCACGACATCATGTTTCAGGAAGATCAATGCCCTGGCTTTCTTGAACACTCACCCTCTTTCAGCGCAGCCAGCGGCTGTGCTGGGATCAAAACTCTGGAGCATCGATCGTGAGCACGAACGCCATCCAAATCGGTCTGGCAGGTTTTGGCACCGTGGGAACCGGACTGGCCCAGATCCTTCAGAACAACAGGAACTGGATCACCAGGAGGCTTGGGCGCGACCTGAACATCAAGACCATTCTCGTCCAGGACCTGAGCAAGGTCCGCACTGCCATCCCGGCTCCGGACACCAAGATCACGGACTCGATGAAGGACATCGTCTCCGACCCGGACATCGACATCGTGGTCGAGCTCATCGGGGGGCTGGACACCGCGTACGAGATCATCAAGAAGGCCCTGTCCGCCGGCAAGTCGGTGGTCACTGCCAACAAGGCCCTTCTGGCCGAACACGGCCCGGAGCTCTTCGCCCTGGCCGCCCGCATGGATCGCGGCCTGTACTACGAGGCCAGTGTTGCCGGCGGAATCCCCATCGTGCAGACCCTGAAGGAGAGCCTGGCCGGCAACCGGATCAAGTCCCTGACCGGGATCCTCAACGGCACGGCCAACTTCATCCTCTCCGAGATGACCACAAAGAAGATCGACTACACCCAGGCCCTGCAGAAGGCCCAGGAAAAAGGCTTTGCCGAAGCCGACCCGACCCTCGACGTCGAAGGCCTGGACGCCGCCCATAAGCTGACCGTGCTCATCCGTCTGGCCTACGGACAGGACTACCCGCTGAAGGAGCTCATGGTCCAGGGCATCAGCCAGGTCAAACCCTATGACATCCTCAGGGCCAGAGATTTCGGCTACGTGATCAAGCTCATCGCCATGGTCAAGGAGAAATCAGGGCACCTTCAGGCCGGCGTCTTTCCGACCCTGGTCAGCGAGGATCACATGCTGGCCAAAGTGGACGGGCCCTTCAACGCCGTCCTCCTGGAAGGCAATGCCGTGGGCCCGATCATGCTCTACGGACAGGGCGCCGGCGACCTGCCCACGGGAAGCGCCGTCCTGGCCGACATCATGACCCTGGTCAACCGCAGCAGCTTCTACAACAACACCGGATTCCAGGACTTTGAGCTGGAACGGGCCAACATCCTCCAGCCCGAGCTACGGGTCTCCAAGCACTACTTCCGGTTCACCGTCCAGGACAGACCCGGTGTGCTGTCCGTGATTTCAGGAATCATGGGCGAACACAACATCAGCATCGCCCAGGTGGTCCAGAAGCAGGAAGGCAACGGCCAGTCCGTTCCGGTGGTCTTCTTCACCCATGCGGCCCAGCTCAAAAACGTCAAGGCCGCTCTCAGGGACATCGACGAACTCAACTTCATCAAGGGCCCCACAGTGCACTACCGCATCCTGTGATGACAGTCGTGCCTGTTTCAGGAGACCCGGATTCCCTGCCGGAGAGAACCGCGATTCCCGGAAGGCTGATCTCGTAGACGACAGCCGGGGGGACACCCCCCCATCAGCCTGATTCAGAAACCTTCTGGCAAAGAGAGCCCCCCGGAACCTCTGACCCCCACTCAAGGTCATGCGCAGAAAACTCCTCTTTCTCATCGCCGACGGCATGGGCGACTACCCCCTGGACGAGCTGGGCGGGAAGACCCCCATGGAAAAAGCCGACACGCCGAACATGGACCTGGCCGCCAGGCAGGGCCGCATCGGCCGCTGCCGGACCATTCCAAAGGGCATGCCTCCGGGATCGGACATCGCCAACATGGCCCTCATGGGGTACGATCCCCGCAGGGATCACACCGGCAGAGGCCCCATCGAGGCAGCAGCCCAGGGGCTGCAGGTCGGGCCCGAGGACCTCATCTACCGGATGAACCTCTGCTCCGTGACCAGGTACGACCCCGCAGGGACGATGCTCGACCACAGCGGCGGACACATCCAGTCCGACCAGGCCAGGGAGCTCATCCGAAGGCTCCAGGCCGCCCTGGACAACAAGACCTTTTCCATCGTGCCCGGCTTCCAGTACCGCCATCTCCTGGTCCAGAGAGAAGGGGCCCGGTCCATGGAGGCAGACCTGGACATCCCTCCCCCCCACGACATCCTGAACCAGAACCTGGCCCAGGCCATATCCCGGTACGATTCCAGCCCATTGCTGGGGCCCATGGTCCGGCAGGCAGCCAGCCTGCTCCAGGAGGACTTCAATGGAACCCGGGTGAACACCATCTGGCCCTGGGGCCAGGGCCAGGCCCTGAACCTGGAGGCCTTTCAGAGCCGGTTCAGCCTGTCCGGCGGAATCGTCTCCGCCGTCGACCTGGTCAAGGGCCTGGGGCGGGCTGCAGGCATGACCGTGCCCGACATCGAGACCGCAACCGGCCTGCTGGACACCGATTACCAGGCCAAGGTTTCAGCCACCCGGAGCCTGCTGGCCGGGCATGACTTTGTGTTCGTTCATCTGGAAGGCCCGGACGAATGCGGCCACGCCGGGAACACAGCGGACAAGATCGAAGCCATCCAGCGTTTTGACCGGTTCATTGTCGGACCTCTGCTGGAGACTCTGGCCGAGGTTCAGGGCGGCTGCGTCATTGCCTGCGACCACCTGACCCCCATCGTCCACCGGACCCACACCAGCGACCCGGTTCCCTTCCTGTTCCTGGACCTGTCAGCCCGGACGGACTCGAAGGTTCAGACCTTCAACGAAAGCGTTGCGGCCCAGAGCTCCCTGTTTCTGGACAGGGGAGAGGACCTGCTGCCCTTTGTCCTCGACGCCATGGACAGGACATGACCCGAAGAGACGACTTCCCCGCTCCCGAGACCCGGTGGTACCACCGGGTCTCCTATGGCGAGACCGATGCCATGGGCGTGGTCTACTATGCCAACTACCTGCACTGGTTCGAACAGGCCAGGAGCCATTTCATCCGCGAACAGGGCATGAGCTATGCAGAGATCGAACAGCGCGGCCTGCTCCTCCCGGTCAGGGAGGCCTACTGCCGCTACAGGGCTCCGGCCACCTTTGATCAGGAGATCGAGGTCCGAACCGGCATCTCCAAGTGGGGCAGGGCCTCTCTGACCTTTGTCTACGAGATCATCAACCTGTCCCGGGGCCAGATCCTGATGTCCACTGGCCACACCCAGCACGCCTGTATCCAACCCTCGGGAAAGATGGTTCCTGTCCCGGACTGGTTGACTGCCCTTTTTCAGGGGGGCCCCGAGCCGCACTGACGAGGCCCTCTGGTCCTGAAAAACACCACCAACCCGGCCATTCGGCATGGCCGGATTCCTGAACGAGCCCAGGCTATGAAGTCACTCAAGGCCCAAAAAATCGCCATCACCTCTTTTTTCGACCTGGAAACCTACATGCTCCTGTCAGAGACCAGGCGGGTCCAGGGCGACAAGGCGCAGGAGCTCGAACAGACCTGGAAATGGGTCTTCCCGCACCTCAAGGCCTACCGGCTGGGGGAGCGCAAAGGCTACCTGCTCATTTTCCTGGACAAGGCCCTGGAAGATGAGCTGGACGCCATCATGGAGCAGGACGAAGCTCGTGGTGAAGAGATCCAGACCCTGGCCCAGGCCATGATCATGGCGGCCATGCTCGAGGCCCTCCCCGAAGCCGGCATGGGCAGCTGCGCCCCCATTCCCGAACCCAACAAGGTCCTCAAGCGCTCCCTGGCCCAGCTGGGACTCGAGTTCTACAACAGCGGCCGGATGAACGTCCGATTCGGGGTCCTGACCAAGCTGCCCTTTTCCGGCGGCTGCGACACCTGCTTCATCAAGTCCACCTGCGCCAAACGGATCATGTCCGGATAAGCGGCCGCCCAGGGCAAGCTTGCGCTGGGCGGCCGCTTATCCGGTTCACGGAAAGGCTTGTTCCACTGCAGCGACAGCTCATTCTCGATCTCTGTTCCCTCCCGTCATCCCGGACTCGATCCGGGATCCAGTTCTTTATCTGGATTCCGGCCTTCGCCGGAATGACGAGAAAACTCAGTCGATAATCGATACACTCTGAGGATGTGTCGCTGTAGCGGTAGAACGCTTCATAAGAGTCGTATCGTCAACGCAGCCTGAGGCTGCGCTGAAACCTCGAGCACACTGCACACCATTGTATCAGCCCTGCAGCAGGGCCAGGATCTCGTCCGGTTGCTCCACCAGGGCACGAGCGCCGTGTTCCTGGAGCTCCCGAGCCTCCCTGAACCCCCACAGAACGCCGATCGGGACCATGCCTGAGCGTCTCCCGGTCTGCATGTCCACCCCGGTGTCCCCGACATAGAGGACCTGCTCGAGATCCACCCCCAGACGGGTGCAGATCAACCGGGCTCCGGCTGGATCGGGTTTTGGCGGCAGACCATCCTGCTGTCCAAGAATGGCCGCGAACACACCTGAGGGCAAGAGTTCCTTGACGCACTCAACAGCGTACTCGTGGGGCTTGTTGGACAGGATGCCCAGAGGGACCCTGTCCCTGCCGAGCTGAAGCAGGAGGTCCTCAATCCCTGGGTAAGGCCTGGTCTTGATCTTCCAGTTCCGGCCATAGACAGCCTTGAACTCCAGCTCGCATTCGTCGATCAGATCCCCGGTGCTCTGTTCCCGAGGCAGAGCCCGGGTCACGAGCATTCTGGCCCCGTCGCCCACAAACATCTTGTAGGCCTCCACCGGATGATCCGGGAAGCCCCTCCTGGAGAGGACTGAATTCATGGAGTCGGCAATGTCCTCCAAAGTGTTCAAGAGGGTTCCGTCCAGGTCAAAAACCACGGCCCGCACTCCTTTCACTGTGCGCATATCTCATCCTCATTGCAGCTTTGCCGCAGGCAACCCTGAAACAGTGCTCCTTGCCTGCAGTGAGTCCCGGGAGTTCCGCCTCTGCTTTGACTGCCAGGGAAGCAGGTAGGGCCTTGCTGAAGAATCCTCTGTCCTCTGTCTTCTGTCCTCTGTCTTCTGTCCTCTG
>CAZNIP010000035.1:25426-29108 GCA_964573115.1 uncultured Desulfohalobiaceae bacterium
CCTTGCTGAAGAATCCTCTGTCCTCTGTCTTCTGTCCTCTGTCTTCTGTCCTCTGCGCCCTGTATTGCCGACACCCCTACTCCAGGGGTCGGCTCAGGACCTCGTGACACTCCTTGAGGGTGTCGATGATCGCAATCCCCTGGGGACAGACCTCCTCGCACTCCCCGCACTCGATGCAGTTGGAGGCGTGCTCGTCCGCGTTGGAAGCAAAGGTGTACATCAGGTGGGACCATCGTTCATCCCTGTAGACGGATCGATCGTTGTAAATCGAAAAAATCCTGGGGATGTTCACCCCGTTCGGACAGGGCATGCAGTAGCCGCAGGCCGTGCAGTCCACGTTGATGCGCTCCCTGTAGCGCTCCTTGACCTGATCGATGATCTCCAGCTCTGATCCGGTCAGCGAATGGGCTTCTGCTGCAGAGGCGATGCGGCAGTTCTCCTCCACCTGCTCCGGTGCGGTCATGCCGCTCAGGACCACCGAGACCTCAGCCCGGTTCCAGACCCAGCGCAGGGCCCACTCCGCAGGTGACCGGCTGGTCGGGGCCTGGTCCCAGACGGCTTGGATGTCTCCAGGGACGTCCCGGGCCAGGCTGCCCCCGCGCAAGGGCTCCATGACCACCACCCCCAGGCCCTTGCCTGCGGCGTACTCGAGCCCTTCGGTTCCGGCCTGGATGCTTTCGTCCATGAAGTTGTACTGGATCTGGCAGAAGGACCAGTCAAAGCTGTCCACAATGGCCTTGAACTGCCCGCATTCGTCATGAAAGGAAAACCCGGCGTACCGGATCCGACCATCCCTGATGGCCTGATGAAGGAATTCCAGGACCCCGATCGTTTTCAGCTTCTCCCACCACTCCTTCTTCAGCGCGTGGAGGAGGTAGCCGTCGATGAACCCGGTCTGCAGCCGCTCGAGCTGTTCGTTCAGGATCCGGTCGCAGTCCTGTCTGGTCTGGACCTCCCAGGAGGGCAGCTTGGTGGCCAGAAAGACCCTCTCCCGGTAGCCGCCCTGCAGGGCCCGCCCTGCAAAAGGCTCGCTCATCCCCTTGTGATAGGGGTAGGCCGTGTCCACGTAGTTGACCCCCTGGTCAATTGCCGATCTGAGCATCCCCCCGGCCAGGTCTTCATCAATGGCCTCTTCCTGCTGGTTCAGGACAGGCAGGCGCATGCAGCCGAAACCGAGGATGGAGACCCTCTCCCCTGTGGTGCCGAAATCTCTGTAGAGCATGATCACCTCATTTTTTCAGCTCGGGCTAACATTACAGCGCAAGTTTACGCGATACTTTTTCCTCTTTTCCGTCATCCCGGAGTTGATCCGGGATCCAGCTCTTTATCTGGATTCCTGCCTTCGCAGGAATGACGGGAAAAGACAGTCACCGTATGAGATGTCGAGTGGATGTTTCGCTGTAGTGCTCAGCCCGAGCTGAAAAAACGACCTGGGTTTGATGAAAAAATGAGCCTGTGGCATGGTCAATTTCGCATTTTTTATTCCATCAGCCCGGCTTGTCAACCTCGGTTGAGCACATGCTGATGACTGCCTCTGCAATGAAGCCATGGCCTCACACTCTGGCAAAGATCGCCACCCGGTCGCAGCCTTCCAGACAGGGCAAGAAGCGCTTGCGGGCAACGCACGTGCCCCCTGCCGGCTCCCCCTAGAGAGAGACCTGCAGGAAAGGCTGAGGAATTCTTTACTTCTTCTGAACTTTCATTCATGATGAACAACCATTCAAACACCCTTGCCGAACTCAACATCGCCACCTGAGAACATGGCTCACTCCCTCTGGAACCAGCCCCATCAAAAAAAGGGCAGCCCGGCTGCGGCCATGGCCCATGGCTACTTTTCCTTCCTGGCCAGGTCCTTTCCCGTGATGTGCTCCAGCGACGAGTTTCACTTCATGCCCCGGGCTGAAGAGGCTGAGAACTGGCTGGACCGGCTGGACGATCTCAGCCCTGAGGCTGTTGAGGGCACCTGCGATGCCCTCAGGTCCTTTCAGGCCGATTTCAAGCGCTTCCCCCGGGACAGCGACCTGGAGACCGCCATCGACCTGGAGATGCTCTCGGCCAGCTGCAGCGGCCTGCTCATCGAGCTTGAACAGCACCGCTCCTGGAAGAGCAACCCCCTCCTGTACCTGAAGATCATCTTCCTTGGCCTGGACCAGGCCCTGAACAAACCCTGTCCAGACCCTGGGGAACAGGCAGACAGGACTCGGGCCAGGCTGTCTCAGGCTGCCCGGCTGCTGGGGCAGGCCTGCATGAATCTGGAGACCATGCCGGCAAGCCAGCATGCTGCCGCCCTGAACATGATCGAGGACGGGAGGGCCTGGCTGCAGGCGGCTGCAGGGCCTGAAAGTCTGAAGAAACCGCTCATGAGCACCAGTGACCTTGACCGCCTGGATCAGAGCCTGCACACGTTCACCGACTTTCTGCAGGGACAGCCAGCTGTCCCGGACAGCGACATGGCCAGGGACACCCTGGAGAGCACCCTCAGGGACCACTTTCTGGACAGCCGGACCCTGCAGGAGATCGAGGAGCTGGCTGATCAGGAGGCGGCTTCAGCCCTGAACCGGCTCCGCGAGCTCCAGGCCCTGAGCGCTCCCGGTCAGACATGGCAGGAGCTCTACCACGCCCTGGACCTTCCGGAGGCCGGGACTGGAGACGCTTTTTCCCTCTACAGCCGGGAAATTGGCCACCTGCAGAACTTCTTCAGCGAATCGGTTTTCGGCGTCGACCCTGGAGAAGGACCGCTGGAGCTGGTTCGCACTCCCCTCTACCTGAACAGGGTCCGCAGCTCAGCCTCGTTTTGCGCGGCTTTGACCAGAGGGGAAACGAGCTTCTTCTTCCTCAGTCCGGGCCTGCCAGACCGTTCAGGCTCCCGGAACGACCTCCAGCGCTCTCAACGGTTGAACCGGGAGTTCCACTTCCTCACCGCCCACGAGACCATCCCCGGCCATCACCTCCTGGACACCAGGCGCAGGGGGCTGACCAACCCGGTCCGCCGCCAGCTCGAATCCCCGCTGTTCTATGAGGGATGGGCCACCTATGCCGAGACGCTCCTGCTCGAGCGCGGTTACCTGCAGGGGCGGAATCACGAGTTCCTGGAGGAAAAGAGACGGCTCTGGCGGGCTGCCCGCTGCCTCATCGACCTGCGCCGGCACTCGGGGGCCTATGACCGGGACGGTGCCGCCCGTCTCCTGGTCCAGTCCGGCTTTTCCCGGCATGAAGCCTTCGGCCAGGTCGACCGCTTCCAGCTCAATCCAGGCTACCAGATCTGCTACACGGCCGGACTGCTGGAGCTGCAGAGGCTGAGGAGATCCTGGGGGCCCATATTGGGGGAAGACCGGTTTCACGAGCTGGTCCTCAACCTTGGTGAGATCCCCTTTGACCGCCTGGAGGTCTGCCTGAGACGGGCAGCCGAAACACCGTGACGGACAACGCACCCTCAGGCTCCTAAGAAACTTCATCACAGGAGTTCAGGTGTCAGCCCTGCCGCTGGCAGAAGGTCGAGGGTTGAGGGTGGATGGTTGAGGAGAGGAAAGATTCCCGACGTGACCAGCAGGATCTCGACTCGGCCAGGTTGATCAGCCAAGAAACTTGACTCCAGAATCAAGTTTCATACGAGCCCTGCCAGCGGCATGAGCTTCGCACACACTTGACACAGTGGGTATCGCAGAGAAGAGTTTTTGGCCAC
>CAZNIP010000036.1:0-28849 GCA_964573115.1 uncultured Desulfohalobiaceae bacterium
CCCTCTCCGGTGCTGTTTCAACCGGAAGGATGCTTCCAGAGACCTCGTATGAAGCGTCGTGAGCAAGAACCCCTCAGCCCTGCGGGCAGCTCCCCTGACCCCTCAGGCCTGCGGCCAGCTCCCCTTGGAAAAGGGGAGCAGTCGGAGGGAGCCAGCCCGACCGTTTCTGCCTTGATCACATTGACAAAGTCGAAGACCTTCGCGTCACCTGTGGGCTCTTTTCTTCCCTCAACCATCCACCCTCAACCCTCGACCTGTCAGCCCGGCCAGCGGCCGGGCTGAACTCTGTCTCCTGTCTCCTGACTCCTGTCTCCTGACTCCTGTCTCCTGTCTCCTCAGCCGATGACCACCAGAACGTCGCCCTTCTTGACGCTGTCGCCTTCCTTGAACCTGATTTCCTTCACCGTTCCCGGGGCCGGCGCATTGATGGAGTTTTCCATCTTCATGGCCTCCAGAATGAGCAGGGTCTCCCCTTCGCTCACTTCGGCCCCCTCCTGGACCTCGAAGCGGATGATCATGCCCGGCATCGGGGCCTCGACGCCAGTCCCGGAGGCTGGAGCTGCAGCCTTTTTCTCTTCAGCTGCAGGCTGGGGGGCAGGTTTGGCTGCCGGCGCCGCCTGGGGCTTGGGCTGCGGTGCAGGCTGAGCCGCAGGGGCCTGACTGATGGAGGTGATCATCGGCTGGCCGCCTGCCTGCTCGACTTCCACGGAAAAGTACTCGTCATCCACGAACACGTTGAAGGTCCGCAGGCCATCGCCCTTGGCCGGGGCTTCCCTGGCGGGCTTCTCCACCAGCAGGCCCTTCTTGGCCTTGTCGATGAGCTCCTGCTCCCGCTGGGCATCTTCAAAGGTTCGAGGCTTGACCTCCTCCGGGATGGGCTCCTGGCCGTACTTCCACTTCAGGAAGCGCTTGCCTGTGGTCGGGTACAGGGCGTAAATCAGGACATCGTCGATGTCCCTGGCCAGTCCTTCGACATCCTTTCTGGCCTTGTCCAGCTCAGGTTCCAGGATGTCTGCAGGCCGGCCGGTGAAAGGCGTCTCCCCCCTTGGATGGTCCGTGATGGCCTTTTTCTGGACCTCGGGGTCGATCCCTGCCGGGGTCTGGCCGTAGAGCCCGAAGCAGAGGTCTTTGACCTGGGCGGTGATCATCTTGTAGCGCTCCTCGGGGGTGTCGAAGAGCACGTTGTTCACGGTCTGGGTGCCCACGATCTGGCTGGTGGGCGTGACCAGGGGAACCTGGCCCAGCTCCTTGCGCACCCTGGGCAGTTCCTTGAAGACCTGGTCCAGCTTGTCGATGGCATCCATCTCCCTGAGCTGGTTGACCAGGTTCGAGAGCATGCCCCCCGGGGTCTGATGCAGGAGAACGTTGGTGTCCACCACCGAAATGCGGTCGTCCAGGAGGTGTCGGTACTTCGGGGTGATGTTGATGAAGTGCTCCGAGCATCTGGTCAGCTGCTTGAGATCGAACCCGGTGTTCCGGCTGGTGCCCTGCAGGGCCACCACCAGGGGCTCGAGGCCTGGATGGGAGGTTCGGTAGGCCCAGGGCGAGAGGCAGACGTCGATGATGTCCACCCCGGCCTCGATGGCCTTGAGCATGGACATGTCAGCCATCCCCGAGGTGAAGTGGCTGTGGAGGTGGATGGGCACATTGATCTGGGCCTTGAGGGCCTTGACGAGCTCAAAGGCGTCGTAGGGATGGATGAGCCCGGCCATGTCCTTGATGCAGATCGTGTCCGCACCCATGTCTTCGAGCTCTTTGGCCTTGTCCAGGTAGTACTGGAGGGTGTAGACCGGTCCCCCCATGCGGCCCTCGGTCATGGAGTAGCAGATCGCACCCTGAAAATGCTTGTTGTTGGCCTTGATCTCCTTGACCACGGTCTCGAAGTTCCGGAAATCGTTCAGGGCGTCAAAGACCCTGAAGATATCGATCCCGTTCACGCAGCACCGTTCGGCAAAGGCCTCGGCCACGTCGTCGGCATAGTTCCGGTATCCCACCAGGTTCTGCCCCCGCAGGAGCATGGAGAAGGGCGTGTCCGGGATATGCTTCTTCAGGGTCCTGATCCGTTCCCACGGGTCTTCGCCCAGGAAACGGTGCATGGAGTCGAAGGTAGCTCCCCCCCAGACCTCCATGGCGAAGAACCCGACCTTGTTCATCTCCTCGGCGATGGGAATGAGGTCTTCAGTCCGCCCCCGGGTGGCGAAGAGGGACTGGTGTCCGTCCCGAAAGGTCAGGTCCTGAATCTTCAACGGGTTGTCGACCTTGACCTTCTCCTCCAATGAACCCGCCTCGAGTTGACCGTGCTTTTCACTCATATGGATCTCCTTTGATGTGCAGACAGATTGACCTTCTGCCTAAAAAATGCCTGAAAAGGCGTCAGTGCAAAAGCTCCAACTGGCATCCTCTTCCGCGAGGGGGAAATCTTCACTCTTTGATTTTTCTGTTCTCTGTCCTCTGCACCTGCTCTTCAGGCTTGTTGCAGGTGCATCTGTCAAGGCCGCATGGGCCTCGGTCACCTGTTCATCCGGAGCTGGAGCTGAGTGCTCCGCTCCATGACGGCCTGCCGTCCGGCCAGGGCCCATGGGCTGGAAGCCTGAAAAACAAACCCCGTCCCTGCTGTGTCTTCCCGGGCGCCCTGGGCCTGGGCCGCGGCCTGCTCCATGGCCAGGTAGGACGTCACGGCCGCAGACACCGCGGCAACGATCTTCTTCTGACGGTTCATGCAACACTCCTTTCCAGATTCGCTCAGTCGCGTTTCTTCGGGGTCACGTACAGCTCCCCGCCATAGGCGTCATTGACCACCAGGGCTGGAAAGTCCTTGACCTCCAGAGCCCTGATGGCTTCCGGACCCAGATCCTCGTGGGCAATGACCTCGGCCCTGACGATGCATTGGGAGAGCAGGGCTCCGGCCCCTCCAGTGGCCCCGAGGTAGACCCCGGTGGACTCCTGCAGAGCCCGCTTGACCTCAGGGCTGCGCTTTCCCTTGCCCATGGTCGCCTTGACTCCCAGGCCATACAACCTGGGGGCAAAGGAATCCATGCGATAGCTCGTGGTCGGTCCGGCCGAGCCGATGGGCCGGCCCGGCGGAGCGGGTGTGGGCCCGACATAGTATATCACAGCGCCTTTGAGGGGAAACGGCGGTTCTTCACCCCGGTCCAGGGCTTCGACAATCCTCTTGTGGGCCGCGTCCCTGGCGGTGTAGATGACGCCTGAGAGAAAGACCGCATCTCCGGCCCTGAGCTTGAGGACGTCCTCGTCGTGAAGCGGTGTCTGCAATGCGTGGGTCTCCATCAGAACAGGACCTCCTGATGCCTGGATGAGTGACACTGGACATTGACCGCCAGGGGCAGGCTGGCAATGTGGCAGGGGGACATGTTGATCCTGACCCCCAGACTGGTCGTTGTGCCGCCGAGCCCCATGGGACCGATGCCCAGGCTGTTGATCTCTGCCAGGAGCTCCTCTTCCATGGCCGCAATGTCCGGGTCAGGATGGGCCTGGGTCAGGGGACGGAACAGGGCCTTCTTGGCCAGGCTGGGGGCGATGTCGAAGGAGCCGCCGATGCCCACCCCGACAATGGTCGGCGGACAGGGGTTGGGTCCGGCTTCGGCCATGCGCTCCAGAACGAACTCCTTGATGCCCGGCCAGCCCTGGGCCGGAGTGAGCATGGTGCACCTGGACATGTTTTCGCTGCCCCCTCCCTTGGCCATGAAGCTGATCTTCAGGGCATCCCCGGGCACGCAGTCCCAGTGGACAAAGGCCGGTGAGTTGTCGCCGGTATTGGCCCTGGTCAGGGGATGGCACAGAGACTTGCGCAGGAACCCCTCCTGGTAGGCCTCGACCATGGCCTGGTTGAGGATATCCTGCAGATGGCCGCCCTCAACCTGGACCTCGGCGCCCATTTCAACAAAAAAAACAGCAATCCCGGTGTCCTGACACAAAGGCAGGCCCGACTCTCTGGCCAGCTCGGCGTTTTCCAGAAGCTGACGCAGGATTTCCCGGGCAGATTCGCTGGACTCGCCGGCTCTGGCCTTCTCCAGAGCGGTGACCACATCCTGGGGAAGGATGGTGGCCGCCTCCATGACCATCTTTTTGACCCGGTCATGAATGGACTTGGCGTCAATGGTCCGCATCACGACTCCTTTTTGCTGAACAGCGATTTCTGGTATTCACGGTTGAGCTGGGCGATGAACCTGAGGTTGATCTTCTTTGGGCAGGCCTCCTCGCACTCGTAGTGGTTGGAGCAGCTTCCAAAGCCGCAGTCGTACATGGCCCCGGTCATCTCCTGAACCCGCTTGGCAGCCTCGACCCTGCCCTGGGGCAGAGAGGCCAGATGGGAGACCTTGGCCCCCACAAAGAGCATGGCTGAGCCGTTCGGGCAGGCGGCCACACAGGCTCCGCACCCGATGCACTCGGCCGCGTCCATGGCCTGATCCGCTTCCGGCTTGGGGACCAGGACACTGTGGGCGTCCGGGGCTCTCCCGGTTCCCACGGAGATGTACCCCCCGGCCTGAATGATCCTGTCCAGGGCGCTGCGATCCACAATGAGATCCTTGACCGGCGGGAAGGCTTTGGCCCTCCAGGGCTCGATGTACAGGACGTCCCCGTCGTTGAAGTGTCGCATGTGCAGCTGGCACGTGGAGGAACGCTCCCCGGGCCCGTGGGGCATCCCGTTGATGACCAGCCCGCAGGAGCCGCAGATCCCTTCACGGCAGTCGTGCTCGAAGGCGATGGGCTCCTGGCCGGTCTTGATCAGCTTTTCATTGACCTCATCGAGCATTTCCAGAAAAGACATGTCCGGGTCGACGTCCTGGGCCTCGATGCGCTCCATCCGACCCTGGTCGTCCGGACCGTTCTGTCGCCAGACATAGAGTGTCAATTCCATTACTTATAACTCCTTACGGCCAGTTCGATGTTTTCATATTCCAGGGGCTCCTTGTGCAGGTTCGGCTGGGCGCCCAGGCCCGAAAACTCCCAGGCGGCAACGTAGGAAAACTCTTCGTCGTTGCGCTGGGCTTCATGGTCCTCAGTCTGGTACTCCTCGCGAAAGTGCCCGCCGCACGACTCCTCGCGATTGAGGGCGTCGTGACACATGAGCTCCCCGAACTCCAGGAAATCTGCCACCCGCATGGCTTTTTCGACTTCCTGATTCAGATTGCGGTCCTGGCCTGGCACCATCACGTTCTGCCAGAACTCCTCCCGCAGGGCCGGGATCTCGCTCAGGGCCCGCTTCAACTTGGCCTCGCTCCGCGACATGCCGCAGTTCTCCCACATGATGTGCCCGAGCTGGCGGTGAAACTCGGTGACCGTCTTGGTGCCCTTGATGTTCATCAGGCTGCGGACATGCTTCTCCACCGCTTCCTGGGACTGGACCATGGCCTCGTGAGCGTCGTCGACCTTGCCCGGGGTCGTCCTGGCCAGGTAGTTGGCAATGGTGTAGGGGATGACAAAGTAGCCGTCGGCCAGCCCCTGCATCAGGGCGCTGGCCCCGAGACGGTTGGCCCCGTGGTCCGAGAAGTTGGCCTCTCCCAGGACAAAGAGCCCCGGGATGTTGGACTCCAGGTTGTAGTCCACCCACAGGCCGCCCATGGTGTAGTGCGGAGCCGGATAGATGCGCATGGGCTGAGTGTAGGCGTCCTCCCCGGTGATCCGCTCGTAGATCTCGAACAGATTCCCGTAACGCTCCTCAATGGTGTGCTTGCCCAGCCTGTTGATGGCGTCGGCAAAATCGAGGTAGACCCCGTATCCGGTCGGGCCGACGCCCCGGCCTTCGTCGCAGACCTCCTTGGCCGATCTGGACGAGATGTCCCTGGGGGCCAGGTTGCCGAAGCTGGGGTACTTGCGTTCCAGGTAGTAGTCCCGATCCTGCTCTGGAATGTCCCCGGGCTTCCGGGTGTCGCCCTTGGCCTTGGGAACCCAGATCCGGCCGTCGTTGCGCAGGGACTCGGACATCAGGGTCAGCTTGGACTGGTGTTCGCCGCTGACCGGAATGCAGGTCGGATGGATCTGGGTGTAGCAGGGGTTGGCGAAATAGGCCCCTTTCTTGTACGCCCGGTAGGCAGCGGTGACATTGCAGCCCATGGCGTTGGTGGACAGGTTGAAGACGTTGCTGTAGCCGCCGGTGGCCAGGATGACCGCATCTCCGCTGTAGCTCGAGATCTCCCCGGTGACCATGTCCCGGACGGTGACCCCTTTGGCCTCCCCGTCCACCAGGACCAGGTCCACCATTTCAGTCCTGGGGTGGACCCGGACCGTCCCGGCTGTGACCTGCCGGGCCAGGGCCTGATAGGCCCCGAGAAGGAGCTGCTGACCGGTCTGCCCCCTGGCGTAGAAGGTCCGGGAGACCTGGGCCCCGCCAAAGGAGCGGTTGCTGAGGTAGCCGGCGTAGTCCCTGGCGAACGGCACGCCCTGTGCCGCGCACTGATCGATGATGTTGTTGCTCACCGTGGCCAGTCTGTAGACGTTGGCTTCCCTGGAACGAAAGTCGCCGCCCTTGACCGTGTCGTAAAAGAGCCTGAAGATCGAGTCCCCGTCGTTGGGGTAGTTCTTGGGGGCGTTGATGCCGCCCTGGGCTGCTATGGAATGGGCCCGCCTGGTGGAATCCTGATAGCAGAAGACCTCCAGGTTGTACCCCAGCTCTCCAAGGCTGGCTGCCGCAGCAGCTCCCGCCAGCCCGCTGCCGATGACCAGAACCTTATATTTTCGCTTGTTGGCCGGATTGACCAGCTTCATGTCCTGCCTGTGCTTGTCCCACTTCTTTTCCAGTGGTCCGCTTGGGCACTTGCCGTCAATGATCACGATGACCCCCTAACTGTTCAGAAAACCCAGAAGAATAGACGCCGGCACGGCGATGAAGCCGATGAACAGAACGATCGCCATGCCTTTGCCGGCTTTGTCGATGAGAGAGATGAACCGGTCCGAGTTCCAGCCCATGGTCTGAAACAGGCTGAGCACCCCGTGGCTGAGATGAAAGAGCAGGGCCAGCAGGCCGATGAAGTAGATCAGGCTGACCAGTCCCTTCTGAAAGCTGAGCACGACCATGGAGTACACGTCATGCCGGCCGGCCGAGTCCACCAGGTGGGAGATCTCCGGATGGGTGACCCCGAAGGTGAAGTGGAAGAGATGGAAGATGACGAAGGCCAGGATGAACAGGCCGCTGTAGATCATGGTCCTGGAAAAGACCGTCGACCTGACGTAGTGGCGCTTGACGTAGCCCGTGGGCCTGGCCTGCCGGTTCTCGAGGGTCAGCAGGATACCGAAGCCGATATGAACCACGGCCACAGCGGAGAGGAAAATCCGCTCCAGCCAGATCAGCGGGCCCAGGGAATGGATGTGGTGGGCATAGCTGTTCAGGCTTCCCTGGCCGCCAAAAATCGTCGTGTTGCCGAGCATATGCCCGATGATGAACAGGAGCAGGAAGATCCCCGTGACCCCCATGAGCATCTTCCGGGCCACGGTCTTTTGGGTGAGGTACATGACTGTGCACTCCTTCTGCCTTGGTGGATGGGTTATGATCGAGCAGCCGTTGTCCCGTGTCATCGCAGCTCCAGCAGTTCATCCAGGTTCTCGGTGCACCCCTCTGATCGGCTGGCGTTGCGGAAGGTGAACAGTGTCCTGATATGAGCCCCTGCCTGGACGGGAAGGCTCTGCTTGACCTCCTTGGTTTGGAATTGTGATCAGAGGGTAGTCACTGACCGGAAAAGACTCAATACTGGAAAGATTGGGACGAAATGCGTAGACAAAATACGCATCAGGCGGGGTGAGCCTCGCACCGGCTAGGACAGGTCCTCGGGAACCTGATCGGAAGCCTCTTTCTCGTGATGGTCCAGGGAGAGCAGAAAGCTGCGCAGGTTGGTGTCGGTGTTCTGCAGCCCGAGCTTCTTGCGGATGTTTTGCCTGTGGGTGTCGATGGTCCGCTTGGACAGGTTGAGCAGGTGAGCGATCTCCTTGGTCAGCTTGCCCTGCCTGATCAGGTCGACGAGCTGCATTTCGGTTGGGGTCAGACAGAAGCGCTGGGAGAGGTCCCGTTTCAACGGCGAGGTCACCTCCCGGAGCTGTGACTCGATGGCCTGGACGTACTGAAGCTGGATCGAATTCAAGTCTGTGGACATGAGCTTTTCCAGGTTGGGCTGGATACCGTGCTGGACGTTGAAGATGAGCTTTTCTTCAGACATTCGCCTGGTCTCGTCCTTTCTCTCCAGTAAAACCTTCAGGGCGATATTGGCCTCTTCCAGCTTGGTGTTGGCCTCGGTCAAGGCCGAGGTCCGCTTGCGGACCCGTTCCTCCAGCTCCTCATTGGCCCGCTGCAGGGCCTGCTTGGTGGTCTGAAGCTGAATGTGGACCGCGATCCTGGCCAGGACCTCCTCCTGCTGAAAGGGTTTGGTGATGTAGTCCACGCCGCCGGCCCTGAAGGCCTTGATCTTGTCCGAGGTCTCGCTGTGAACGCTGAGAAAGATGACCGGAAGCGGATCCCCGTCAGTCCTGGCCCTGATGCGCCTGCAGACCTCGAAGCCGTCCATGCCCGGCATCATGATGTCCAGCAGGACCAGGCTCGGCCATTTCTTCTGGACAAAATGGAGGGCTTCCTGCCCATCCTGAGCCACTGCAGTCCGATACCCGTTGTCCCTGAGGATGCTTCCCAGGACCTGAAGGTTGTGGGCATTGTCGTCAACGATGAGAATCAAGGGTTTTTCCGGCATCACAGTCCTTTATCATGCACTGCGCCAGGACCAGTCTGTCCTGCCTGCACCCTCCTGCACCGGGTCAGGGGCCGTCATTGGCCATAGCCCCGTCAGACGGCCCGGGTCTCGTCTTCAGGCGCCTCTTGAGCGCCCGGCCCCTGGGGACGCTCCCCGGGTGCACCCCGGTCCAGCTGGTGCTCCACATGGGCCAGCATGCTCTTGACTCCGCTGACATCGTAGTTCTGAACAAAATCGTTCAATCTCGTGCTCCAGTCCTGCAGGATGGACAGCTCGCACTGCTGAGCCAGCTGCTTCATCTCCAGGGCCAGGACCTCGACCTCGTCCATGACCAGGGTCTCCTGAAGGTCCTGGATCCTCGGCAGCAGCTCCTGGTCCAGAACATTGAGCACCTCGGGGCTGAGGCGGGCCCGCTGGGCATGGTCCAGGCCCAGCGGGCAGGATGGGCCTGAGGCCTGCCATGTTGTGCCCGGCCTCCATTCAGGGGTCCGATAGGGCAGGAAGCCCCGCAGCTCTGAAATCAATGCAGCCCTGGATATCGGTTTGGGCAGGTAGCCGTCGAAGCAGGTGGTGATCCGCTCGAGATCATGTTTTTCGGTCGCTGCCGACAGGGCAATGACCGGGAGGTAATGGGCCTGCTTGATCCGACCCGCCGTGTCATAGCCGTCCATGCCGGGCATGCGCAGATCCATGAGCACCAGTCCCGGCTTGTGCCGGTTCAACATCTCCAGGGCCGCATGCCCGCTCCTGGCTTCGATGACCCCGAGCCCGCTGTCCTGAAGAAAGGTCCGGACCAGGTCGATGTTCTCCTGATGGTCGTCCACCACCAGGATGGTCTGGGGCTCGAACAGGACGTCCTCAGCCTGATCTTCACCCCCTGCCTCTGCCGGATCACCGTGAATGACCGCGACGCCCGGCAGTCGGACCCGGAAGAGGGCCCCACGGCCCTTGTCGCTGTCCAGAAAAATCGAGCCCTGCATGAGCTCAACGAGCTTCCGGGTGATGGCCAGCCCCAGACCGGTGCCTCCGAACTCCCTGGTCCGCTGGTTGTCCTGCTGGCGGAAGTTTTCAAAGATGACCTCCTGCTGAGAGGCCGGGATGCCGATGCCGCTGTCCTCGACCTCGAAAATGAGGTCGATGGTCTGAAACGGTTCTCCCGCCAGCGGCACACCGTGGACGGCCAGTCTGACAAACCCGCTGCGGGTGAACTTGACGGCGTTGCCCACCAGGTTCATGAGGATCTGGCGGATCCGGATCTCGTCCAGGACGAGCCACTGAGGGAGCTTCGGGTCCAGGATGAGAATGAAATCGAGGCCTTTGCGTTCCAGCTCCGGTTTGAAGACCAGATGCAGGTCCTTGATCAGCCTGCGCAGGTCCAGAGGTTCGGGCCTGACTTCCAATCGGCCGGCCTCGATTTTGGACAGGTCGAGGATAT
The DNA here is from genome assembly GCA_964573115.1 of uncultured Desulfohalobiaceae bacterium. Taxonomy (GTDB): domain Bacteria; phylum Desulfobacterota; class Desulfovibrionia; order Desulfovibrionales; family Desulfothermaceae; genus CAYOID01. Next base: position 10,129 of record CAZNIP010000036.1, read on the forward strand.
CGTCGATCAGGGCCAGGAGGGTCTGGCCGCTGGAGGAGATGGTCCGCAGGTACTGCTGGTGCCGCTGGTCGTCGGTTTTGTGCAGCAGGGCCTCGCTGAACCCGAGGATGGCATTCATGGGCGTCCTGATCTCATGGCTCATGTTGGCCAGAAACTCGCTCTTGGCCCTGTTGGCCGCCTCCGCCGCCTCTTTGCTCTTGCGCAGGGCGGCCTCGGCCTGCTTGATCTGGGTCAGATCCCGGGCCACGCACACGCTGCCGATGGTCTTGCCCTGCTCGGTGAGCTTGCTGATGGACATCCCAAAGGGCAGGATCCGGCCTTTCTTGGTCTTGATCGAGATCTCGTAGTCCCGGACATAGCCCTTGCGCCTGAGCTCTGCGAGCATGACCTCCAGTTCGGACTGGTCGGCATAGAGCTCGAGCGCAGACCGGCCGTTGAGCTCTTCAAAGCTGTATCCAAAGAGCTCCTCGGCCCGCTTGTTCCATCTCCTGAAGCGGCCTCTGGCATCCACGATGCCGATGGCGTCGGCTGAATTGTCCAGGACGTTCTTGAAGTAGTCCCGCTCCTGCTTCAGGGCTTCCTGGGCCCGTTTGAGCTCGATCAGGTCCTGGGCCACCTCGTAGAGACTCTTCATCTCCGTGTTGGCGTCCATGGCCCGCTTGCACTCGATGAGCAGGGTTTCCAGCTCGTCCTGCCTTTCCTCCAGGGTCTGAATCTCCTTGAGCAGCTCCTTTCTGGACCTCTTGTCGTGGTTGAGGCGGGTGGTGAACATAGAACCCTGTGTCGCTCCTGGCGATGTTTCTGAATGCCTGCGGCTGGACCTCGCATGTCTGCAGCCGCATCCTGTTTTCAGGCCTGCCGGCCTTTTACCACTTCTGCGAGAACAAGATCAAGGTCTGCCGTCTCCTGACGGCCCAGTGGTTGCGTCATCCCGGGAAATTGTTTACGACTCTGGCACAGCTCATCATACATCGTGTTCCGGAGTCAAAACGTTTTCCATCAGGCAAGGAGGGCAGGATGACCTTTGCGCTGAACAAAGAACAGCTCATGATCCAGAAAATGGCCAGGGAGTTCGCCCGCAAGGAGCTTTCCGAGCTGGCGGCCGAACGGGACCAGAAGCATGAGTACCCTGGAGAGAGCCTCAAGAAGATGGGCGAGCTGGGGCTTTTGGGCATGCTCGTTCCCGAGGAGTATGGGGGCGAAGACATGGACACCGTGTCCTATGCCCTGGCCATGAGCGAAATCGCCTATTCCTGCGCCTCGTCAGCAGTCATCATGTCCGTGCACGACTCCATCTGCTGCGGCAGCCTGTACCGATTCGGGACCGAAGCCCAGAAGGAAAGGTATCTCCTGCCCATGGCCAGGGGCGAGATCATCTGCTCCTTCGCCCTTTCAGAGCCGGAAGCCGGGTCCGATCCGGCCAGCCTGACCACCACCGCAGTCAAAGATGGCCACGAGTACGTCCTCAACGGCACCAAGCGGTGGATCACCGGCGGGGCCACCTCAGGGCTGTTCATCGTCCTGGCCAAAACCGACCCGGACGCGGGACACAAAGGGATCACGGCCTTCCTGGTCACTCCGGACATGGAGGGCTTCTCCCCCGGACGCCTGGAGGACAAGATGGGCCAGTGCGCCTCAGACACCACGGACCTGATCCTCAACAACTGCCGGGTCCCTGAAGACCACGTCCTGGGCAGGGAAGGCGAAGGGTTCATCGTGGCCATGTCCGGGCTGGACGACGGACGGATCGGCATCGCAGCCCTGTCAGTGGGCATTGGCCAGGCTGCCCTGGATCAGGCTGTGGCCTACTCCAAGCAGCGGGTCCAGTTCGGCAAGCCCATTGCCGCCAATCAGGGGCTGCGCTGGATGATCGCCGACATGGCCACGGACGTGGAGGCCGCCAGGCTTCTGGTCCTGAACGCCGCGGCCAGAAAGGACCGCAAGGAGGACTGCACCAAGGAAGCCTCCATGGCCAAGCTCTTCGCCTCTGAGATGGCCAACAGGGTCACGGGGCAGGCCCTCCAGATCCACGGCGGGTACGGGTACACCAAGGAGTATCCAGTGGAGCGGCTCTACCGCGATGCCAGGGTCCTGACCATCTACGAGGGGACCTCCCAGATCCAGAAGATCGTCATCGCCAACGAGGTCATCGGCGACCGCAAGCGACGCAAGACATCAAAGAAGAAATGAGCCTCCGGATGCCAGACCTGGCCAGGCTTGGATGACTCTTCAGAAAACAGTCACCCCATGCACCGGATCTGCTCCCATTTGGCCGCAGTCTGCTCGGCCAGCCTGACCGAGGCCCTGTCGATCATCTTGCCGTCCAGGGCCAGGGTTCCGGAACCTTTCTCCCGGCTGGCCGCGTAGGCTTTGAGGATCTCTTCGGCCCGCCGGACGTCCTCTTCCTCAGGGGTGTAGGCCGCATTGATGGCCTCGATCTGCCCTGGGTGGATGGCCCATTTCCCGTCATAGCCCATGGACCGGCTCAGGGAGCAGGATCGCTGCAGCCCATCCTCATCTCTGAAATCGCCGTACGGGGCGTCAATGGCCTGCAGCCCGGCGGCTTTGGCCGCCATGACCATCCGGCTCAAAGGGAAATGCCAGCGCTGACTGGAGCTTCCTGACTCGGCATCCCCATGGCCGCTGACCCCTCTGGAGGGCATGCCCAGGGAAGCCCCGTAATCAGCGATGCCGAAAATCAGGCTCTCCAGCCGCGGGGACGCCCCGGCGATCTCGGCCACATTGAGCATGCCCTGGGCGGTCTCGATGGAGGCCTCCAGCCCGATCTGCCGGCTCAGGCCGACCCGCTTTTCGATCTGGGAGAGCAGGATGTCCACCACAGCCACCTCGGTTGCGGAACTGACCTTGGGGATGACCAGCACGTCGACCTGCTCCCCGGCTGCTTCGATGACGTCGATCACGTCCCGGTAGGCAAACTGGCTCTCCAGGTCGTTGATCCTCAGCCCCAGTGTCTTTCCGGGCCAGCTCCTGCTGAGCAGGCCCTGCACCAGGGTGGCCCTGGCCTGGTCCTTCTCGGCCACAGGCACGCTGTCCTCCAGGTCGAGCATGACCATGTCGGCCGCCAGGGTGCATGACTTGTCGATCATCTTCTGGCTGTTCCCTGGAACGGACAGGACCGAACGCCGCAGCCGGACTCCTCGTTGCATCGTCGCCTCCATCTCAGCGCAGCTTCTGGCTGCTCTCGTATGAAACCCAGCCCCCGGGAAAGACCGGACCGCTTTTCTGCGGCCCGGCCTTTCCCGGCACAATCGTCGATTCAGCCAGGGCCATTGCAGTTTGTCTGGTCATCACAACACTGACCAGCTTCAGCTCCTCACGTCAATGATCCGCGCCCCGCAGATGGTGCTGACCCTCTCTGCCAGCCACTCATGGCAGGTGAACACGCCGATCTGGCGCTGTTCTGCCGCTGCCCCCAGGGTCTCCAGTCCTCTGGTCAGCCGCTGGGCGTCCCAGTTGAGCAGGGCCTCGTCCAGAAGCAGGGGCAGCGACTCCTGCCCCTGGTCCAGGTGATCGATCACGGCCAGGCGAAAAGCAAAATGGATCTGGTCCAGGGTTCCAGAGCTCAAGGGGGGGCCCACCCGTCGGCTTCCGCCGTTGCCGGTCAGCACGCACAGGGCGTCACCGTCCCTGCCGTCTTCAAGCAGGGCCAGGCGGGCATAGCGGCCGTTGGTCACGATCTTCAGGTACTCCCCGGCCCTGTTGATCACCGCGGGCTGGTGCTTTTCCCGGAATCTGCGGTCAGCCTGGCGCAGGATCGCGGACATGAGGGCCGTCCGGTCCCGCTCCAGGCGGGCTTCGTGCATGTGCTCCCGGAGACTGGCGATCTCGCCGTCCACGTCCCCCACAGACTCCTCACCCCGGGCCATGTCCAGATCCCTGTGCAAGCCGACCCGCTCCTCCCGGAGGGTCTGAAGCTCTGACCTGTCGTCCTGGAGCCTGGAGAGCCGGACCCGCCACTGTTCGACCTTTTTCTGATCGAGGATGAGGGCCTCGTCGCCCCGTGCCTCCAGGCCGTGGATCTCCTCCCTGATCCGGTCCAGGTCCGGGATCTCTCTCTCGAGCTGCTCCTCAGCCTCTTCGATCCTGGCCAGGAGCTTCTGCAGCTCCTCAACCCCGGCGAGCAGCTCCTCAGTCGAGAGACCGCCGGGCTCGGTCCAGACCCCCTCCTTTTCATGCCCTTGCCGTCCCCCGGCATCCAGCTCTCCCCCTGGAGACTCCCGGCCGCCGCCTTCCGGACTCCCTGCGGCCCGTCCTGCTGCCTGATCGTGCCCCGCGAGCTTTCGCATCTGTCCCAGGAGCTGCTCCTTGCGCTCGCGGACCGCCTGGGCTTCGTCCGCAGCCTGATCTGCCAGCTCTGAGACCTCTGCCGATCGCCGTCTGGCCGCTTCGCTGGACGCCTTTCGAGTTTTGGCCCGGTCCAGGCGCGACTCCAGCCTGTTCAGGGCCTCCCCCCTCGGCCGGGATTCGCCAAACCTGTCCATGAGGTCCTGCAGTTGGGACTCCTTGCCCTGGAACTGCTGGAGCCTCTCCTTGAGCAGTTTCCGGCACCTGACCATCTCGGCCTGGTCCAGCCGGAGGTCGTGAAGGGTCTGGACAAGGGACTGATCCGGGTGCTCGAGCCATTCCCGGTCCACAGGCAAACCCTCCAGCAGTGAGGCCACCCTGGAGAGTCCCTGAGTCAGCTTGTCCCGGTCCCCCTGGGCTTCCCTGCGCACTGCAGCCCTGCGGGCCGCAGTCTGCCTGATCCTGACCAGGCCGCCCCCCAGTCCAAGCACCCCGAGCACGGCCAGGGTCGTTCCCGCCCCCAGGACGTGGGCCTGCTGGAGCCGCCACCCCGCTGCAGTGAGGATTCCCCCCAGGACCAGGCTCAGGCCTGCTGCCCACCACACGGGCCCTGCCGATCCTGCCTGCTGAGCCGACCCCGAGGCCCTGAGCCGGTCTCTGGCCTGGCAGACCTGATCAACAGCGGCTTTGAGCCCTGAGATGTCCAGCCGGGCCAGCTCGGCCCCGATTCCGGGGTGGGTGCTGCCATTCAGGACCTGCTGCCCCCTGAGTTCAAAACGGGAACGGATCTGAGCGAGCTGATCCCTGAGATCACGCAGCCCCTGCCTTTCCATCTCATGGGCGGACCACCCCCGGATCCACCCTGTGATGGCAGGCTCCGCCTCGAGCAGCTCCTGGTCGTCTGAGGTCAAGGCCGCCATGGCCTGACTGGCAGCCTGAAGCTCCTGGTGCAGGCGCCGACTGTCCTCAAGGGCCCTGGCCTCCCGATCCTCCAGCCTCTGAACTTCTGCCCTCAGCCCCTGGGGCAGGGCCCGAACAGCCTCCCGGCTTCCCAGCCTGGCTTCCCAGCCACGGATCTGATCCAGCCGCTGCTTGACGGGCAGGAGCTCATCCGCCTGCCTGACCAGGGCCCTGAGCCTGTCCAGTTCAGCCTCCAGAATCCTGATGCGCTCGTCCACCTCTCCCAGCCGGCAGGCCCGATCCCGCAACGTCCGATCCCGTTCCAGGGCCTGTCTGCGCCTGGCCCTGGCTGCCTGGATATCCCGGGCGATCCTCTGGCAGACCGGCTTCCCCCGGTTGTCAGGGCGCCACAACTTGCCGGCCCTGGAGTCCAGCTCCTGCCAGACCGCTCTGACGGGGCGAAAGAGATCGCTGCCCATGGAGCCCAGCAGCCGGTCCTCGATGGTTTTTCGCTCCTCCTGACTGAGGTCGCGCATGTTTGCCTGGGAGAGGGCATACAGGGACTGGTAGAGCTGGCGACTGACGTGCCCGGTCCAGGGGAGGGCCTGGTTCCTGAGCTCCGTGACCCTGGCCCCCTGGATCAGGCTGGCCCGGGGTCCGGAGCTCAGCTTCCGCTGCACCTGGACCTCCTCCCCGGAGTCCAGGACCAGTCCGGCCCTGATCTCTGGATGCAAAGCCGCGTCCCAGGACCGGTAGGGGAAGTCGCGAACTGGGGAAAACCCGAAGAGGATGGTCTGGACGAGATGAAAGAGGGTCGACTTCCCGGCCTCGTTCGACCCCAGGAAGACCGCCGGGCTGGTGTCCAGACTCACGAGCCACAGGTCAGTCAGGCGTCCGAAGGCGGCACAGTGAAGCTCCGCAATCCTCATGCTTTGGTCCGGCTGACAACCCAGGCGGCCAGCTCTTCCTCCATGCCCTGGAGCACCTCCCGCACATAGGCTGCCCTGTCTTCGGCCCGATCCGGCCCGGCCAGGGTCAGGTCAGGAAAGGATTCGATCCTGTCTGGATCCTGCCTGAGCTCCTCCACGATGGTCAAGGCCTCGCCCAGGGTTGTGGCCGATCCCTGAAAGGCCTCCAGATCCACCGGCTGGACCAGCCCTCTGGACCGGACCTCCAGCCAGTGGACTCCAAGCTCGGCCTGCAGCACCTCGGTGAGTTCGTCCAGGGTGTCTTTGTGGCCCAGGTCAGCCCCCCTGGGGCTCTGCCCCTTCAGATCCAGGCGGATGAGGTGGTCCCGCTCGCCATCAAGGCTGGCCCTGGAGCGGACCTCCTCGGCCAGAGCGGCCACCATACGGTCCAGGGAGACAACGTTCTGCGGACAGCTCATCTCCAGCCAGTGCCAGACCAGAGGGCCCAGAGGGATGAACTCCAGCCTTTCCGGACCATGAGGACCGATTTCGGCCCAGAGACAGCCCTTCAACCCGTGCTCCCCGGGATGGCGTCCCTGGATGTTCCCCGGATACCAGGCCGGGACCCGCTCGCTGATCCGCTGCCTCTGATGCACGTGTCCGAGGGCCCAATAGGCGTATCCCGAACGCTGCAGGTCCAGCTCGCTGCACGGGGCATACCTCTCGTGCTCTGCATGGCCTGCTGACGAAGAGACCTGGCTGTGGAGCACGGCCAAATGGGGGAGATCCGTTCTGGGGCGGGGAAAGGTTCGGGCAAGATTTCGCTCTTCGTGCTCCTGGAGGTGACCGGCCCCTGTGATCCAGGCGATCTGCCGTCCCTGGGGGTTGTTCAGTGGCACGGTCCTGGGCTGGGGATCTGCAAACACGGTCACGTTCCCGGGCCAGGCCATCTTGTCCCTGAGGATGGGACCCTGGCCGGGATCATGGTTGCCTGTGGCGTAGAAAACAGGAATCCCGGCTGCTTCAAGCCTTTTCAGGACCCTGGCCAGGAAGCGCTCGGTGGTCAAGCTCAGTCGCTGACTGTCGAACAGGTCGCCGGCGATGAGCACGGCGTCCGCGCTTCTCTGCAGGGCAGCCTCGACGGCGGCCTCCAAAGCCTGCCTGGTCGCCTCCCTGAGCCTTTGCCGCAGGAGCTCGTCCCGAGCGGCAAAAGCCGTGTCCAGATGGACGTCGGCCAGGTGCAGAATCCTGACCACACCCATATCACGTGACGAGTCGAGCATGTTCCTGCCATCAACCATCAACCCTCAACCTTCGACCTTCAGCGCAGCCAGCGGCAAAACTGACATCTGTCCTCTGCACCTGCTCTTCAGACCTGTTGCAGGTGCGTCCATCATGCCCGGTGAGCCACTCGCCGGAGTTGGTCCGCAATGGCCTGAAAGGTGTACGGTTTGGGAAGAAAGGCCTGGACCCCGTAGCGGGAGGGGGCCGCGGCCAGCTCATGGTGGCCGTACCCGCTTCCCACGATGATCTTCAGCCCCGGATCGACCTCCAGCAGCCGATTCAAGCACATCTCGCCGCCCATCCCGGGCATGCCCAGATCGAGGATCACGGCATCGAACCCGCCCTCTGCTCTGGACTGGACCTTGTGCAGGGCCTCTTCTCCCGACAGGGCCTGGTCCACGGTGTGCCCCTGCCCGGACAGATAATCTTTGAGGGATTCGGCGATCATGGGTTCGTCGTCCACCACGAGCACCTGCAGCAGGTCAGGCTGACCTTCCGGGCTGGACATTTCGGGCCGGGCAATCTCAGTGTGGACCTGCCGGGACACGGGGAAAAAGATGCGAAAGACGGTTCCCTGCCCGGGGTGGGTCGTGCATTCGATGTCCGCCCCGTGTTCCCTGACGATCCCGTAGACCATGGATAATCCCAGACCGGTGCCCTTGCCCACTCCTTTCGTGGAGTAAAAGGGCTCGAAGAGGCGCTGGCTGGTCTCCTGATCCATGCCTGAACCGTTGTCGGACACCGAGAGCTGAACGCACTCCCTGGACTGGAGGTTGGTGCGGATCTGATGCTCAAACTTGCCCAGGGAGACGTTGGCCGTGCTGATGACCATGGTTCCGCTGCGCTCGGCAGGGATGGCGTCTTTGGCGTTGTTGACCAGGTTGATGATCACCTGCTGGATGTGGACCGGATCGGCGTCAATGGTCTTGAGCTCAGGCTCGAGCTCAAGCCTGAGCTCGATCATTTTCGGGATGGTCCGTTCCAGGATGGCCACCGTCTTGTGGACCTGATCGTTCAGATTGACCGGCTGGAGCTGGGGTTCATGCTTGCGGCTGAAGGTCAGCAGCCCTCGGACGAGCTGGGCGGCCTTGGAAATGATCTCGTCCATGCGCTGCAGATAGGTGGCGTTTTTGTGGTCGTGGGACAGGCGCAGCTGCAGGAGCTCCACAATGCTGGACAGGCCCTGCAGGAGATTGTTGAAATCGTGGGCGATGCCCCCGGCAAGATTGCCCACGGCCTCCATCTTCTGGGCCTGCTGGAGATGCTGCTGCAGGGCCGCATGCCTGGCCATGCTCCAGACAAAGTACGTCCCGCCCGCCGCGATGACCACCAGGAACACGCCCATGATCACCAGGAGCTGGCCTGGGGCTGCCTTGCCAAAGACCTCGTCCAGAGGCTTGAACCAGATCATGGAGGCTGGGACATGGGCCAGGTCCAGCCGCAGGGCCACCATGGGACCGGTCCTGACCAGATCGGGCCCGGCACCTGCCCCCTGCTGAACCGAGAGGCTCAAGCTCTCAAACCGCTCCGCCGTCCCCGGGTCGATCATCTCAATGGAAGGCAGGTTTTCTGGGACATGGCATGACAGAGCTCGAAGGTAGCGTCGATTCAGGGCCATGCTGATAAACTCCAGCCTCGAGGTCCCTGAAGAACGGCAGAAGAGCTCCTGGATGAGCTGGGCCGACACCCATCCGATGACCTGGCCCTGCTGCGCTCGTTTGAAAAAGACTCCGGTCCGGACAGCAAGGTTCTGCTCCCCGTCCGGGCCCTCCAGGAACTCCAGCCGGGGAGAGGCACCCTCGAGTGCTGACCAGGGCAGAGACCCGACGTCTGGCGCCTGCGACGCATACGCCGGGAGGGCCTCCCGGGCAGTGTCCACGAGAACCCGGTCCCTGGAATCCGTGAGCACGAACCTGGAGAAGATCCGCCCGCCCTCGATCCGGCTCTTCTCCAGGGTCTCCTGGAAAAGCTCCCTGGCCTGGCTCAGAGAGGCCCTGAGTCCGTAACGCATGGTCATGCCGAGATCTTTGGCCTGATAGTAGCCGACCACCTGCGGTGACCTGGCCAGCCTCTGGACATCCCTCTGTCTGCTGGTCAGGAAGGCGTCCAGCATTTCGGTCCGTCGGCTCATCTGTTCCTTCCACAGCCGGACATAGGAGGCTTGCAGCTTTTTATGGGACTGATAGGTGGTGAAGATGAGCAGGGAAACCGAGATCACCAGGAACAGGACAAAGATGGCCAGAAAGAACAGGCGGCCTTTATGGGAAAGGAGCAGTTTGTGTCCAGGCATGGGCATGCTCGCAGGTAGAGACCAGGAACCCCTTCAGACGTCCATCAGCACCAGAGAAACGTCCTCTTTCGCCAGCCTTGTATCCCACTCTTGAGGACAATTCAAGGACATGAGGCTCATCCTGCCCGTTCATCGTCCATGATCTGGTACTGGAAAGAGGGTGCAGACCCTGCAGTGGGTGAACATGCGGTCATCAGGGCCGAAAGGGGGCAGGAGAGGTCGCAGCAGTGTCTGGATCCAGAACGGTCCATCCAGCCCCGCTCTGCATCCTGGTGCTCACTCAGAACCCAGCATGATCGATATCCAGCGGGTGTCCTCCGAACTGGCCAGGGCGATCTTGACGATCATGGTCAAAGGCACGGACAGGAGCATCCCCACCGGGCCCAGAACCCACCCCCAGAAGACCAGGGACAGGAAGACCACCAGCGTGGACAGCCCCAGTCGCCTGCCCATGAATCTGGGCTCGATGAAGTTGCCGATGGTCACGTTGATGGCCAGGAAGCCCCCGGCAATGACCAGGGCGTGCCAGGAGCCGAGCTGGACCAGGCCCAGCAGGACCGGGGGCACCGCGGCAATGATCGACCCGATGTTGGGGACGTAGTTGAGCAGAAAGGCCAGGACGCCCCAGAGCAGGGCATGGTTGAGCCCCAGGATCTTCAGGAAGATGAAGGCCACCACCCCGGTGCAGAGGCTGATCACGGTCTTGATGGACAGGTAGCGGTTCACGCTGGCGATGAAGGCGTCGATGTGCTCCCCTGAGTCCACCGGACGCCTGAAGGCGGCATCCACTTTCTGCGGAATGGAGGACATCTCCAGGAGCAGGAAAACGACGGTCAGCAGGATGAGCACGGTGTTGGTGAGCATGTTGCTCAGGGTGGTGAACAGATTGGCCGCCATCTGCACCGCGGTCCCGGGGTTGAAGACCTCCTTCAGGGCCGTGGTCGAGACGTCGACGCCAAGCCTGTCCAGCCAGACCAGGAGGGAGGCCGTCCTCTCCTCGAGCTGCACCTGGTAGGCAGGCAGGGAGGAGATGAAGCTGTTCAGGGACGAGCCCAGCAGCGTGGCCATGAGCCCGCCGATGACCCCGATGAGCAGGACCAGGATCAGGATGGCCAGGGGTTTGGGGACCTTTTTCTCCTGCAGCCAGAACAGGGGCGGGGCGCAGAGGATGGCGATGAAGAAGGCCAGCAGAAAAGGGACCAGGATGGGGCTGGCCACCCGCATGCCAGCCACGACCACGACAAAACCGGCTGCTGAGAGGAGGATTCTGTTCAAGGGGCTCACGTCAGCGCAGTCCTTGAGCCGGGGTGCTCACAGCCCTTCTTTGACCTGGTAGTGACAGACGAAATCAACCGCCTCAGGCACGCTGGTCACCTCCCCGGCAATCTGGGCCTTGAGCAGGGCCTCCCTGATGACCCCGACCACCGGCCCGGGTTTGAGGTTGGCGAACTCCATGATCTCATTTCCGTTCAGCAGGGGTTCGGTCATCTCCTCGGGAATATCGGCCCTTTCCAGGTACTTCATGTTGTGATTGAAGGCCCTGGTGCTTCCGTCACGGGCATTGATGTTGGCCCGGGAGATCTCGATCAGCCGGGGGTACTCGTCCAGGGCTTTGAATCTGCGAATCCCCTTTTCATTGAGCATGGTGTCGAAACGCTTGTGATATCGAACCAGATGCGAGACCAGATCGATGTCCTCCGGGGAGAAGTTGAGCCTGCGCAGGATCTTCCTGGTCAGCTTGGCTCCCAGATGGTGATGCTGGTAGAAGTGCCAGGTCCCGTCCACGTACTCGGCCGTGTCCAGCTTGCCCACATCGTGGAGCAGGCAGGCCATGGTCCCGAACCAGTCATAGGGCAGCTGCTCTGCGTAGTGCCTCATGACCTGGACTGTATGGGCAAAGACCGTCTCCTCCTCTTCTCCGGCCTCGTTTTTGAGCTGCCGGACCCTGCTGAGCACAGCCACCTCAGGGATGAGATCGTGGAGAATCTGGGCATCAAACAGGAGCTGGACAAAGTGCCACAGGTTTTCGGCCTCGACCTTGCGCCATTCGTCCAGGATGTCCTGAATGGGCACATAGTCCATGATCACCCGCCCGCTTCTGACAATGGCCATCCAGGTGTTGGGCTCGATGGGCATGTTGAAGTTGACGGCAAAACGCAGGGCCCGCAGGGCCAGAAGGTAGTTGCTCTTCAGGGTCTCATCCGGCAGGCCGATGAGCCGGATGACCTTCTCCTCCCAGTCGGCGAACCCGGCGTAGGTCTCCGTGGTCTGGGAGATATAGGGGCAGGCCAGGGAAGAAGGCAGCTCCCTGCGTTCCTCCAGCTTCTTGTGCAGCCTGGGTGTCAGCCTGACCACTGAGGCGTCCTCGTGAGAGCTCGGATTGATGTCGGTGGGATAGAAGACAAAGAGCGTGTCAGCCTCCTTGAGGGTGCCAATGGCCTCCTGCCTCGAGGTTTCCCGGGCCTGGGGGAATATTTTCTGGAGCTGTTCGAAGTCGATCTCAGTGGCGATGTCCACCACCGACTCCCTGGCATTCTGGAGCATGGAGTTCTGCAGGACCGTATTGATCACGTAGGCGTCGAAGCCGTTCCGGATGATGGTCTTGCACAACCCGATGGCATCCTTCAGCGGTTGAGGCATGTCGGTCTCCTTTCATTGAAAAAGCGCCACTCTTGTCAATGGCGCTCTGGTTGCGATCATGGACCGGAAATGTACACCCACTCCCAGGACCGGTCAAGACGACCGGCCTGGAGGCAGCCGTCACTCGTTGCACTCAGGGGCCCAAAAACGGCACAGGTCGGAGACTTCCTCCTGACGAGCCCGGGGATCCTCCTCTGACGCATGGACATGGATGTGCGAAGCATTCCTCGTCCGGGCGCATTCCAGGGCCGCCGGGTCCAGGAACTCGGCCCCCAGATCAGCGGCCTGGCCGATGTAGACCGGGTCCCAGATTCCAGACTTGGTCTTCTTGGTCAGGATGAAGTTGCCCGGAGCCCGGATGAGCCTGCCCCTGTCAGTGATGGGCAGGATCCAGTAACCGTACTCCCGCCCGGAATGCCCCTCCCAATGGATGTCGTAGGCTTCAGACATGGTCCCTTCCTCTATTCAGGCCGGCCCTCGGCCGGGCTGACATGGATCGTGATGTAGAGGTGTCCCGGACTGGGCTCGCCCGCCTTGAGAACCCGGCCCTTGCCCCTGACCCTGAGCCTGGACCCGGGGACCGTGCCGGCCGGAACCTTGACCAGGAGCTGTTCCTGCTTGTGCCCTCTGGGCAGGGAGATGGAGATCTCTGTGCCCAAAGCGGCCTCATCAGGGGAGATGCTCAAGCTGTAGTGCAGATGGGCGTCCTCAGCGGTCCCCTCCCTGCCTCTGGGCAGGGCCAGCCCCGCCAGGCGGCTCAGCTTTCTGCCCACCCGGGTCAGCAGCGGTTCCTGCTTTGCCCTGGTCCGGGCGAGGGTTTCAAAGGCTGACCTGGTCAGGTTGGATCTGGTTCGACCCGCATGGACCCAGTCGCTCCCCCGGGAATGGTGTTTCGGCCCGAAAAAAAAGACCCCTCCGAAGAAGACGCCCCGGTGTCCGGACAGGAGGTGCTCGAAAAAAGCCCGGTCAAAGCGGATGCCGTGTCTGGAAAAATCCCGTTCAAGATCCTGAAAGACCCGGCTGGCAAACTCGTTCCCGAACAGGTCTCGAAAGATGTCCTGACTGGAATACCCAAACCCCCTGTCCCTGGTCCAGGTCTGGCCGGGTCCGGATGCACGCTGCCCCTCGTAGGCCCGCCTCTTGGCTGGATCGATGAGCACCCCGTAGGCCTCGGTGATGGATTTGAACCGCTCTTCTGCCCATTCCCGGGATTCGGGGTTGCGATCCGGGTGGTACTTGAAGGCCAGGGCCCTGTAGGCCCGCTTGATCTCCTCCGGGGAGGCCCCGCGCTCCACCCCCAGAAGGGCGAAGTAATCCCTGTTCTCGTGTTCGGCCATAGCGTGTCGTCAAGCTGTGTTGGTGTGGCATCGGGCAATGTCCTGGACCGCCCGACGTCTCAGGTTGCAAAAACCACGGCCCCGAAGCTGACCCCGGAACGGGTGGCCTCCTCCATCCAGAGCCGGTAGTCCAGGACCTGCCCTCTGCCGGGGGGCAGGATCTCCAGCAGGCCGGCCAGGGCGGAAAAACCGCAGACATTGTATCTGTCCTCGACAGCCGCCGACTCCTTCCAGAAGGCCTCCGGGTCCTGGGCGCAGAAGGCTTCGAGCAGGGCCTGGTCATGGCGGCCGGCCTCGTGTTGCATGGCTGCAGCGGACCGGTCATGACCGAACTTGGGTCCGATGTGCGAGAGGTCCACACCGGCCACGGCCATGGTCCTGGGCGTTCCCTGGTCCAGAACATTTTTCAGGACCTCCAGGACCCCTCCGGCCCGGTCCAGGAAGGCCTGCCTGGAATACTCCGGAAGGCAGGCCATGACAGATCCGCAGAGGACGGGGATCATCCTGATGTCCGCACTGAGGCAGTGCTGGAGGAACAGGACCTGGAATTCCAGGGAATGTTCGAAGCAGTGCTCGAAATCGTCCGGAGCGATACAGGAGCCGCCGGCCTCGATCAGGGCCTCCACTCCGGCAACGTCAGCTGAAAGGAGCCCCAGGGGGGTCTGAAAATCCTTTCTGGTCACTGAAAAGAGATGGTTGGTCAGCTGGTGCCCGACACCGAGAACGATGATCCGCTCCGGGTCAGTCCGGCCCAGCGCGGTGTAGGCCTGGGCATAGCTCTGTGCCCCGGCCTGGAGATCGATGTGCGGGGCGACAAAGGCCCGCGGATCACCAGAAACTGGCCTGGTCTGGTCAGCCAGGGCAAGGATCCGGTCCAGCTGCTCCTTCAGTTCCTGAGGATGACTGGGATAGGACTGGCCGCTGAGCGCGCAGCGGCGGACCGTCTGGGCGCCGAACCTGTCGACGATGCCCTGCCTGGCTTCCTGAAAGCGGTCCGAGTCCAGGAGAAAGGACTCGTCCAGGCCTTGAACGATCCGGAGGATCTCCTGCTCGGAGAAGAAGCGCCCCTGGCTGATGCGCATCAGCCCGCTCTGGATTTCACTCAACGACCGGCTGGATTCAAGAAGGGCCAGAAATCGATACAGGTCGGCCCTGATGGCCTTGCCCTGCTGCACGAGTCCGAACCGGTCCCTGATCAGGACAAAGGTCTGGCCCTGATGCTCGACGGGAATGTATTCGAGGTCTCTCCTGGGGTGCGGGAGAGCGTCGGGGGACACCACTTACTCCTGGTCAAGGCCGTCTGCTGGATTTGAACACGACTCAGGTGCGAGGATACGCCTCCGGGATGAAAAAGACAACTCGCCCTGGACTGGGTGCCCCCCGGACCCTGAAGATGCTGCTTTACAGCCCATCCGCATTGGATGATACTCACGCGGTGAACTGGACCATCAACGTAGTAAAGGGCCGTCCCCGAGCGGCCGGACAAGGGGGGCGAGATGACTGAGACCAAGGGACGGGTTTTGAGAATGGAGGAAAAGCTCAAGGCCATGATGGACAAGGCCCAGTCCGGGGAGAGACCTCTCAGGATGCTTCGCAGCAACGAGCTCAACAGGCTGCTGTCCATTCAGAACAGGTTGAACTGGAAGGTCCCCCTGACCAGGGATGACGAGCAGGACCTGGAGGAAATCAAGGCCATCCAGGAAGGCCGGAAGGAGATGATCCACCCGGAGAAACCCTATTTTCAGGCCGCCTTCACCCGGCACTGGGAGGGTCGGCTCTGCTGGTTTCAGAACATGGATGCCGGGCCGCTGCGGGAGCTGACTGCAGAGGAAAAAACCGTCTGGGAAAAGGCCGGTCCGGTGACCTTTCAGGGCTATATCCGGACTGACGGGACGATCAAGGCCTATGTCCTGTCCGGATCTGACAAACACGATCCGCAGCTCTCTCCAACCCGGACGTCCTCAAAAAAGCCTGCTGATCCAGAGGAGGGCTGAGTCACTGATTGCCCAGCCCGTTCGATTCCCCGCAATCCGGGCACTGCCAGGTGATGCCGTTGCAGGACAGCCCCCAGATGTTCTCGAGCATGCAGGCCTGGCAGATGCGCAGCCCGCACCCCCTGCACGTCCAGCAGAAGACGCCCTCCTGACCGCAGCAATGGCAGGGTCCCTGCCGCCTTTGCCGCCTTCTGGCTCTGGATGAATCTGTTCCCCGGTCCATGTCCTGGTCTCAGCCCTCGACCGTGCATCGACTGCAAAAGGCCGAAGTGTGTCCGAACAGCTGGAAAAAGTCCAGGTCCTGACCTCACTGGATCAGGAGCATGGCCAGGGTCACTCCGGTCAGCACCAGCACGGGCCAGCGCCGGGAAAGGGTCAGCCCCTGCCCTGTGGCCTGATGCCGTTCGGCGATCTGATTGACCAGCATCGCGGTCCAGCAGGCCCCTCCCAGGACAAACAGGACCTGCAGCCCCTGGACCCCTCCCTGACTGAAGACAAAGGTCGGGTCCACCTCGTTGAGACCCAGCAAGCGCTTCACTTCAGGCACAACCCTGCCCCCGCGGGTCAGGAGGACCTCCAGGTGATAACCCAGCTCATAGGCAAAGAGCATGGGCACCAGGGCGTAATTGAGCAGCCAGCCTTTTTTCAGATCGGCCTTGCTCAGAGGGCCGAACATGACCTTGGCGGTCAGAGCGATCAGGCCTGCGGCCAGGAGCGAGCTCAGCCCCAGACCTGCCAGCAGCAGGGCCCAGTTCTGGGGTCCACTGGTCATCTGAGACAGCCCGTTGAGGCTGAACAGGCCCCGAAAGATCTGGGTCCCCATGAGGACCGGAACCAGGACGGTCATGAACGTGGTCGGGTAGCGGACCCGCCCCAGCTCATACCCGGGAATGCGCAGGTTGAAGGCCGGAGAATCCTCAGGACAGAGCTTCACGCACTGCCCGCACAGGATGCAGTCCTGGTTGGACTGCAGGGTGAAGGGCGCCTCCAGCACCGGGCATCCTGCGTCACTGTGCCGCCCCACGCAGGCATGATCCCGGCAGTCGTTGTTGCACACGGCATGATTGGAGCGCATTTCCGTGCACGAGCACCGGGCCAGCAGCCCGAGCAGTGCCCCCAGGGGGCACAGGTGGCGGCACCAGACCAGCTTGCGGAAAATGAGGCTGCTGACCAGGCCAAGGCCGACAAAGACGAGCAACAGGATCACGGTCCCCAGAGGTGAGGAGAAGAGGTCCCAGGTCACCTCAGCCCAGATGATGAGCGCGATGCCTGCAGCGCTGAGGTGGGGGCCCTTGTCGCGGATGAACTGGGGCACCTCCTTCTTCAGGCTGAACCTGCGGCTGATGAACAGTCCGGCCGCACCCACCGGACAGATGGCGCACCAGAATCTGCCCAGGAGAAGGGCTGCCAGAACCGCCAGGGGCTCCCACACCCCCCAGGTCAGGTCCAGAGCCAGCTGCCCCCCCGGGGACAGGCCCTGAAAGACCAGAAGGACCATGCCCAGAAAGAAGAGGCCCGTGGTGATCTGAAAGGATTTCGGGTACCAGCCGCTCTGGACGAAGCGTTTCAGCGGCTTGTACTGCAGGAGGTTCAGGCTTGCCTGACCCTGGGCCGGTTTGAGCCCGATGAAAATGTCTTGAGAGCTCAGGGTGTCTCCGGAGGCCAGGGCCACGGCCCTGAAGATGGTCGTCTCCAGCTCCTCGAAGTTGCCCGGCCAGTCATGGGCCATGATCCGCTGGTAGGCGTCCTGGTCGATGCCCTGGACAGCCTTGCCGGCCCTCCTGTTCCCGATGCCGATGAGGTGTTCGACGATGATCCTCAGATCCTTCTTTCTCTTCCTCAGCGGGGGGATCTTCAGCGGTTCAGGATCGAAGAGCCCGTAGAGCCGTGGGTCCAGGACCCCTGAGTCCACCAGGGACGCGGGGTCATGCTGGCAGGTGGCGATGATTTTGACTGACGCGGCCTGCTCGACAGAACTGTCCGGAACCCTGAACCGGCCTGAGGCCAGAAACTCGGCCAGCTTGAGCTGGACACTCCCGGCCAGGGCTTCGATCTGGTCGATGACCAGCGTCCCCTGATCGGCCACTGAGAGCAGGCCGAGCACTGACGACCCTGACCCGGCCACAGACCCGAACAGGGTGTGCATCTGCCTGCTCTCCCCTTTACGCCGCTCGGCCTCGCTGGACCGGGCCGTGAACTGCCCCACGTTCTGAGCCTGGAACCTGAGCAGAGCCCCGGATTGCCTGGTTGAACGCTCATGGATCATCAGAGCGGCGCCCATGATCTCTGTTCCCTGCTCCCCCTGGACAAAGCATGGGCCATCCTTCTCCGCCAGCTCCCGGGCCCGATGCATGATCCGGTCAAAGAGCCTGCCGCTGCCCAGGAACTCCCTGTACGAGTTGACCGCGGCCTGGGTCAGGAGCCTGGTGTAGGCCTTTTCCCTGGACACGGCCGAGGTGACCCTGCGGTTGCTCTCGTAGAGCCTGGAGCTGACAATGGACACCAGGGTGGACGTCATCTCCTGGTGAGCGTCC
The DNA here is from genome assembly GCA_964573115.1 of uncultured Desulfohalobiaceae bacterium. Lineage (GTDB taxonomy): Bacteria > Desulfobacterota > Desulfovibrionia > Desulfovibrionales > Desulfothermaceae > CAYOID01. The sequence goes on from CAZNIP010000036.1 coordinate 28,321, forward strand.
AGGAGATCCATGAACTGGTGTTTCGAGATCCGGATCACATGGACCGATCCCATGGTCCTGACATGGGAGGTCCTCAGATCCCCGTCCAGAAGCCCCATCTCGCCGAACCCCTCCCCTGGTCCGAGGACATTGAGGTCCACCTCCAGACCCTGCCTGGAGACCCGGTAGATGCGAACCCTGCCCGCGACCACCACATAGAAGGCCTCGGCCCGCTCACCTTCCCGGGCCAGGAGGGTCTGGTCCGGGAAACACATCGCTTCGCCCTTTCTGACCACCGAGTTCAGGTCATCCATGGACAGGCTCTGAAACAGCCTGACCCTGGACAGGGCCTCGAGCTGAATGGACTCAAGGGTCTCCTCCAGCTGGCCAGCGGACAGGAGACCCTTTTTGACCAGGATCCGGCCTACAGGGGCGTACACCCCCTGGGCGGCGAGCTCTTGCTGCTCAGCCAGGGCCATGACCAGGGCCTGCCTGGAACACAGACCGCCCTGGATGAGCCTGGCCCCGAGCCTGGGTCTGTTGCTGTCTG
>CAZNIP010000037.1:0-26802 GCA_964573115.1 uncultured Desulfohalobiaceae bacterium
GCGACCGGGGAACTCCTCTCCGCCATGGACCCTGACTATGTCGGGGCCCTGACTGTGATGCTCCTTCCCGGGACAGAGCTCCACGAGCGGTGGAGCAAAGGCGAGTTCTCCCTTCCTGACCAGCGAGGACTGCTCCAGGAGCTGCGGACCATGCTCGAGCACACCAACCTCAGTCAGGGCCTGTTCATCTCCAACCACGCTTCGAACTACCTCCCGATCAAAGTGCGGCTGCCGAAAGAGCGTCAGCAGGGGCTGCAGCTCATTGACCAGGCCCTGGATGGCACTGTTCAGCTCAAACCGGAATGGATGCGGGCCCTTTAAGTGAAAAAATGCACAAAAGCCCTGAAAAGCTCGTCAAATCAGGGACAAAATTGACTTTCGGCCAAAAAAAATCTTTGACAGGTATCGGGAAATACGGTAGAGACTTCCCAATTTGCCACAAATTTCACAAACTCCGGGAGGCGGCATGATTGAACTGAACATCACCTTCATCATTCAGCTCGTGAATTTTCTTATTCTGCTGGCTGTGCTCAATGTGATCATCTACCGCCCGATTCGCCATATCGTCCAGCAACGTTCAGAGCGCATGGCCGACGACATGTCCGAGATCGAGTCCTTCAACCAGACGGCCAGGGAGAAGCTGCAGGACTACGAAGCCTCCCTGGACAATGCCCGCAAGGAAGGGGTGGAGGTCCGAAACAGCTTCAAGCAGGAAGGGGCCGAGAAGGAGAAGGAGATTGTCGGCCAGGCCAGTGCCGAGAGTTCCCAGGACCTGGCTTCGACCAGGCAGGAGCTGGAGTCCGAGGCCGAGGATGCCCGCAAGAAGCTGAAAAAACAGGTCAAGGGATACGCCAAGCTGGTCGCCGACAGGGTGATCGTGCAATCTTAAAGGACAAGGAGGGTGCAGCGTTGAAAAGGTGGACACGGATCGGACCAATTGCCGGTGCGGTCGTTCTGACCGCGGCGTGTGCCATGGCGGCTGAGCATGGCGGCGGTGATACCGCAGCCGCTGCATGGAAGGACTTCATGTGGCGGGTGATCAACTTTGTGCTCTTTGCAGCCATCATCTACAAACTGGCAGGCAAGCGGATCAAGGATTTCTTCTCCGGACGCCGGCAGCAGATCGCCAGTGAGCTCAAGAATCTCCAGGACCGCAAGGCTGGGGCTGAGCAAAAGCTGGCCGAGGTGGAAAAGAGCATCGCCGGCATCGACAGGGAACGAGAGGAGATTCTGGACCAGGCCAGGGAGCAGGGTGAGGCCCTCAAGGCCTCCATCGTGGACAAGGCCCACGAGGAAGCCAGAAAGATCAAGGATCAGGCCCAGGCCAAAGCCGCCCAGGAGCGGCAGCAGATGATCCAGGCCATCAAGACGGAGATGGCTGACCAGATCATCGACTCTGCGGAAAAGCTCATCGTGGACAAGCTGAAGAAGAAGGATCAGGAAAAACTCATTGACGACTATCTAACAAAGGTGGTGCTCAATTGAGAGAACAAGTCATTGCCAAAAGGTATGCCCGGGCTCTCTTCGCCATCGGGCAGGAGCAGGGAGGAGAGGCTGTTTCTCAGTTCGGTCAGGAAATGGCTGCCTTGGCAGAGATTCTTGAGGGGGCACCGGCTCTGTTGAGAATATTCAAGAATCCGGTCATCAAGACCGAGGCCAAGAAGGGCGTTCTCAAAGATATCCTGGACAAGATGGAGCTCAGCAAGACCGTTCGAAATTACTGCCTCTTTCTGGCCGACAAGGGCAGGCTGGGGAACTTCATCGATATTCAGCATCACTACGGCGTGCTCCTGGATATGAATGAAGGCATCATGCGCGGCAAGCTGGTCACGGCCATTGAATTGACCAAGGCGAAAAAGGACGGCATCAAGACGCAGCTCGAGGAGCAATTCGCCCAGAAGCTCGTTCTCGATTATGAGACTGACAAGACCATTCTGGGAGGGTTGGTGCTCAAGGTTGGGGACAAGATTTACGACGCCAGCTTGAAGGCTCAGCTGGAGCAGATGAAAGAAACCATCAAAAGGGGTGAGTGAGCGCTATGCAAATCAAAGCCGACGAAATAAGCCAGATCATTGAAGAGCAGATCAAGAATTACGAGCAAAAGATGGAGATGACAGAGACCGGAGTGGTCCTGTCGGTCGGTGATGGTATCGCCAAGGTTTATGGGGTCGAGAACTGCATGGCCATGGAGCTCCTGGAGTTTCCCGGGGGGGTCTTCGGGCTGGCGCTGAACCTGGAGGAAGACAGTGTGGGTGTGGCCCTTCTGGGCGAAGACACGCACATCAACGAAGGGGACACGGTCAAGAGGACCGGCCGGGTCTTCTCCGTGCCTGTCGGGGACGCGGTCTCCGGCCGGGTCATCGACCCGGTGGGCAACCCCCTGGACGGGTTGGGCCCCATCTCCATGGAAGAGACCCGGCTGGTGGAGGTCAAGGCCCCGGGCATCATCGCCCGTCAGCCGGTGAAGGAGCCCATGTACACCGGCTTGAAGTCCATCGACGCCATGACCCCCATCGGCCGCGGACAGCGGGAGCTGATCATCGGCGACCGCCAGATCGGCAAGACGGCCATTGCCGTGGACGCCATCCTGGCCCAGAAGGAGAGCGACGTGCACTGCTTCTACGTGGCCATCGGGCAGAAGAAGTCCACCGTGGCCCTTGTAGCCGACACCCTGCGCAAGTACGGGGCCATGGACAAGACAACCATCATTTCGGCCACGGCCGCCGAGCCCGCACCCCTGCAGTTCATCTCCGCCTACACCGGCTGCACCATGGCCGAGCACTTCAGGGACAACGGCAAGCCGGCCCTGATCATTTACGACGACCTGTCAAAGCAGGCCGTGGCCTATCGCCAGATGTCCCTGCTCCTGCGGCGTCCTCCCGGGCGTGAAGCCTTTCCCGGAGACATCTTCTACCTCCATTCCCGCCTCCTTGAGCGGGCTGCCAAGTTCAGCGACGAGCACGGCGGCGGATCCCTGACCGCCCTGCCGATCATCGAGACCCAGGCCGGGGACGTCTCGGCCTACATCCCGACCAACGTGATCTCCATCACCGACGGTCAGGTCTACCTCGAGCCGAGCCTGTTCTACGCAGGTTTCAGGCCGGCGATCAACGTCGGCCTGTCCGTCTCCCGAGTCGGCGGAAGCGCCCAGGTCAAGGCCATGAAGAAGGTGGCCGGAACCCTGCGCCTGGACCTGGCCCAGTACCGCGAACTGGCAGCCTTTGCCCAGTTCGGGTCCGATCTGGACAAGGCCACCCAGGCCAAGCTGGAGCGCGGGAAACGGATGATGGAGCTCCTCAAGCAGGACCAGTACCAGCCCATGTCCGTTCAGGAGCAGGTGGCTGTCCTCTTTGCCGGAACCAGAGGGCATCTGGACGACATCGACGTCGATGCCATCCGCAAGTTTGAAGGCGAATACATGGAGTTCATGCGCAACACCAAATCCGACGTCCTTGAGGCCATCAAGGAGAAGCAGGATCTGGATGACGACCTGGAGTCCAAGCTCAAGGCAGCAGTCGAGGAGTTCAAGAAGAGCTTTCAGGCTTAGCAAAAGGGGTTGATCAATGCCTTCATTGAAGGATGTCAAGAACAAAATAGCATCTGTCCAAAAGACCAAGCAGATCACCAAGGCCATGAACATGGTGGCCTCGGCCAAGCTGCGCAAGGCCCAGATGCGGATTGAGCGTTTCCGGCCTTATGCAGAGAAGTTCTACGATCTGCTGGGCGATCTGGCCGGAGGTGTCGAAGCAGGTGCTCATCCGCTGCTGGAGGTCCGGGACGAGGTCAAGAAGGTGGGGATCATGCTCATCACCTCCGACCGGGGCCTGTGCGGGGCCTTCAACACCAACCTCATCCAGATGGCCAGGCAACTGGCCCGCCGCAAAGCCGGAGAGGGCAAGGAGGTCGGGTTTTACTGCGCCGGGAAGAAGGCCCGGGATCAGATCAGGAAGTCCGAGTTCGAGATCATTGAGGAGCAGGTCAACTGCATGGACACCTTTGACTTCACCCTGGCTGCGGCCTTTGGAGACGAGATCATCAGGGCCTACACCGAGCAGGAGCTGGACGAGGTCCATCTGATCTATGGACGGTTTGTCTCGGTGGCCAGGCAGGAATCCACGACCCTGCAGATCCTCCCGGTCACCCAGGAGGAGGCCGGAGCGGGCCCAGGGGAGGAAAGCCCGGTCGAACCCGGCGCTCAGTACGTGTACGAGCCTTCGGTGGACGGCATCCTGTCTGAGCTGCTGCCGCGGTTCGTCAAGGTCCAGATCTACCGGGGGATGTTGGAGACCTCTGCCAGCGAGCACGCCGCCCGGATGTCGGCCATGGACAACGCGAGCAACAACTGCGATGAGATGATTTCCAATTTGACACTTGCTTACAACAAGGCACGCCAGGCCGCGATCACCGCCGAGCTTCTGGACATCGTCGGCGGTGCCGAGGCACTTAAAGGCTAAAAAGGGGGCACCAGAATGAGTGAGAATGTCGGAAAAATATCCCAGGTCATTGGAGCAACGGTGGACTTGGAGTTCCCCGAGGGAAAGCTGCCCAACCTCTTGAACGCTGTGCGCATCCAAGACCCCAGCCGGACGGGCGAAGAGGAACTCATCGTCGAGGTGGCCCAGCAGCTGGGGGACAACATCGTCCGGTGCGTGGCCATGGATGGAACCGATGGTCTTGTCCGGGGTATGGATGCCATCGATACGGGCGGACCCATCTCCGTTCCTGTCGGAGACCCGGCCCTGGGCAGAATTTTGAATGTTGTCGGCCGTCCAGTGGACGAGCTCGGACCTGTGGAATCCAAGAACTACTACCCGATTCATCGTCCGGCTCCAAGCTTTACAGAGCAGAATACCGATGTTGAGCTGCTGGAGACCGGGGTCAAGGTCATCGACCTGCTCATCCCCTTTCCCAAGGGCGGGAAAATGGGTCTCTTTGGCGGGGCCGGCGTGGGCAAGACGGTCATCCTCATGGAGATGATCAACAACATCGCCAAGCAGCACGGCGGCAAGTCCGTCTTTGCCGGGGTCGGCGAACGGACCCGCGAGGGCAACGACCTCTATCTGGAGATGAAGGAGGCCGGGGTTCTGCCCAACGCCGCCCTGGTCTACGGACAGATGAACGAGCCCCCCGGGGCCCGGGCCCGGGTCGCCCTGACAGCCCTGTCCTCTGCCGAGTACTTCCGGGATGAGCAGGGAGAGGACGTGCTCCTGTTCATCGACAACATCTTCCGGTTCACCCAGGCCAACATGGAAGTGTCCGCCCTGCTCGGCCGGATGCCGTCGGCCGTCGGATACCAGCCAACCCTGGGAACCGACCTGGGCGAGCTCCAGGAGCGGATCACCTCCACGGACAAGGGGTCGATCACCTCGGTCCAGGCCATCTACGTCCCGGCCGACGACCTGACAGACCCCGCCCCGGCCACGACCTTTTCGCATCTGGACGGAACCCTGGTTCTGTCCCGCCAGATCGCTGAGCTGGGCATCTACCCGGCGGTGGACCCCCTGGACTCCACGTCACGCATTCTTGATCCCAACGTTCTCGGATCGGATCATTATCGGACCGCACGAGAGGTCCAGCAGATCCTGCAGCGCTACAAGGAGCTCCAGGACATCATCGCCATTCTGGGGATGGAAGAGCTCTCGGACGAAGACAAGCTCACCGTTGGCCGGGCCAGGAAGATTCAGCGTTTCCTGTCCCAGCCGTTCCACGTGGCCGAACAGTTCACCGGAACCCCTGGGGCCTATGTGAAAACAGAGGACACCATTCGCGGGTTCAAGGAGATCCTGGAAGGCAAGCATGACGACCTCCCTGAGAGCGCCTTTTACATGGTCGGGACGATCGAAGAGGCCAGACAGCGGGCAGAGCAGTAAGGTTCAAAGAACACGAGCAGATACAGGATGACACTATGGCGAGTACAATCAAGCTGGAAGTGGTGACGCCGGACAAACTCGTCCTGAGCGAAGATGTGGACTATGTTGGAGTCCCTGGCACGCTCGGGCAGTTCGGCGTCCTGAGCAACCATATTCCGTTCCTTTCCGCTCTTGCCATCGGAACGCTCTACTACAAGCAGGGCAATCAGACCAAGTATGTCTTTGTTTCGGGCGGGTTTGCCGATGTGGCCTCAGATTCACTGACCATCCTGGCCGAGAGCGCTGAGCTGGCGGAAGAGATCGACATCGCCAGGGCCAGGAAAGCCAAGGAGCGGGCCGAGGAACGCCTGCGCCAGGAAAAGGACCGCATCGAAGCGGCCCGGGCCGAAGCTGAACTCAAGCGAGCCATTCATCGCATTTCGGCCAAGGAAAGGTCAGGCGCGGCCTGATCTTCCGACGACAGGCCCGTCCGGCAGGTCAGCATGAGAGCCGGCACAGGGCTTGACGTTCACCGCAATCCACGAGGCAGGCCTCCGGGCCTGCCTTTTTTTGTGTCAGGCTGCCCCGAACCGGCCGGGACCATGACAGTCTTGTCTTGCCATCAGCCTGATCCGCAACTATAGTCCCTCAGGGGATACAAGGACAGGCAGCCAGGACATCAGGAGCGATTGACGTGAGTGCGAAAAGGGATCAGCTCGACCGCGGAACCAGGGAGGCGGCATCGGTGTGCGGCCTCATCCTCGCCGCCGGCAAGGGCACGCGCATGAAATCCGACAAGCCCAAGGTGGTCCATGAGATTCTGGGCATGCCCATGCTCTGGTTTGTGCATCAGACCCTGGCCTCTCTGGTCTCCGAAGAGCGGGTCCTGACGGTCCTTGGTTACCAGAGCGACGTTGTCCTGAGCAGTCTGCCGCACCTGGACGGCCACGCGGTCATGCAGCCTGAACAGCTGGGAACTGGACACGCCCTGCAGTGTGCCCTGCCGGACCTGGACGACCTCGGTTGCGACTGGTGTCTGGTGGTCAATGGCGATGCCCCCCTGCTGAACAGTGAGGCCCTTGGAGATCTGCTCCAGATGTGCGTGGACAGAGACGCCCCTCTGGCCTGCATGTCCATCGAGCTCGACGATCCTTCGGGGTACGGGCGGGTCATCCGCAGTCCAGCAGGTGAGTTCCTGGGGATCGTCGAGGACAAGGATCTGACCATCGAACAGCGGGAGGCCGGGCTGAACGAGGTCAATGCCGGAGTCTACTGCCTGCACGCCGAACGGATCAGACCCTTTCTCGATCAGCTGACCAATGACAATCAGCAGGGAGAGTACTACATCACCCAGCTCATGGACCTCTGCGTCCAGGCCGGGAAAGCCGTGCCCGTGGTCTGTGCCGGCCAGGACTCGAGCTTTCTGGGCGTCAACAGCCCCAAGGAGCTCGTTGTCTGCGAAGAGATCCTCCGGCAGAGGCTTGTGGAAAGGGTTGAGGACAGTGGGGTCATTGTCCGCAATCCCGATCAGGTCCGCCTCGGGCCACTGGTAGAGGTCGGGCCTGGAGCTGAGCTGATCGGACCTCTTGAGGTCTATGGGGCATCGAGCATCGGGCCCGGGGCCCGGATCGAGTCTCACGTCTGGATCTCAGACTCGGAGGTGGAGACCGGGGCCCTGGTTCGAAGCTTTTCTCACCTGGAAGGGGCTCGTGTGGGCCAGAAATGTCAGGTCGGGCCATACGCCCGGCTCAGACCAGGGGCCGTGCTCAGGTCCGGGGCCAAGGCCGGCAATTTTGTGGAAATCAAGAAAGCGGTCCTGCATGAGCAGTGCAAAGTCAATCACCTGACCTACATTGGCGACGCCGAGATCGGTCAGGGGGCCAATGTGGGGGCAGGGACCATCACCTGCAACTACGACGGCAAGAGCAAGCACAAGACCACCATCGGCAAGGGCGCCTTTATCGGCAGCAACACGGCCCTGGTGGCCCCGGTGGCCGTGGGCGACAACGCCCTGGTCGGGGCTGGCTCGACCATCACCAGAGACGTGCCGGATGAGATGCTTGCCGTGACCAGGATCAAACAGAAGAACCTGCCCTGGAAGTCCAGATCGGAGTGAATGAGACCATGGAGCATCTCGACACCCTGGAGCACAAGATCAGCGAAACCCTGAACCGGCTCAAGGTTCTGGAGGATGAGAATCGAAAACTGAAGCAGGAGCTGGACATGGAAAGGGAGAACAAGCGAAAAGTCGACGAGAGGCTTGATCTTCTCTTGAAAAAAATTGACGAGGCAGATATAAACTAATCAATGCCCAGTTATAATGTAAACCTCTTGGGGCAAGAGGTTTCGTTCAAGACCAATGCTGACGAAGGACGGATCAAGGAAGCCACAAAACTCATTGAAGAGAGGTTTGACAGGCTCAACATCCGCGGTGGACGACTGAGCAATGAAAAACTGCTCATTTTGGTCGCCCTGAGCCTGGCTGACGATTTCATACAATCAAACCAGAGGCTTGAGCAGGTTGATCGCAGGCTGCAACGCCTCCTGGATGAAATAGATGGCTGTGGTGATACGATTCAGAGAGATTTGCCCCTGTGACCCTGGGGATTTGGTGATTGAAGGACCCATTTTTGAGCCAACATCTCAAAACAGGGAGCCGCTTCTTGCTGCTTGTTGTGCATGCCCGTCCTTGGCGGGAAGCCTGATGGCAGCCAGCGGCACCCACCTGGTGACACCAGGTTCAAAAGGGCCTGCAACACGGACCCCCGGGGCATAGGGTGCTTTTCGAACACTCGCTCTGAACCAATCCAGCCGGTGAGGGCTGCCTGCCGGGCAGCCTGAGCCAGTAAAGACCTGTCATCTGCGGCTTCCTCTCCTGGTGTGGACACTCCGGTGTCCGCCCCGGCCTTTCAGAATCGGTCCTGTTTTACCGCCCCATGCGTGCTTGCTGATTGAGAACCTGAGGGTCCCTTGACTGAGGTGTGCCTCTGATTTCGGGCTCAGGCTTCTCAAGCCTTTTTTCAACAGACCCCTGAGGTCTGAGAACATAAAGGAGAGCAGATATGGAAATGGTCATTGTTGCCCTGTTTGGAGTGCTCTTTGGGGCCGGGGCCGGCTATGGACTGCATCAGTTCATGTCCCGGAAGCGGCTGGAGGAAGCCCATTCCAAGGCAGTCCAGATTGTGGATGAGGCCAGAAAAGAGGCTCAGGCCCAGAAAAAGGAAACCCTTCTTCAGGCTCAGGATGAAATCTACCAGATGAAGAAGGAGATGGAGCACGAGTTCAAGGAGCGAGACACCGAAGTCAAGAAGCAGGAAGTGCGGCTGCAGCAGAAAGAGGAGCGGCTGGAAAACAAGCAGGAGCGGATCACGGAAAAAGAGAGCGAGCTCGTGGATTGGGAGAAGCGGCTGGCCAAGCTCGAGCGGGAGATCGAAGAGCAGGAGCAGCAGATCGAAAAGCTCAGGGCTGAGGAGGAGCGGAAACTGCAGGAAATTTCCGGTCTGACCGCGGAAGAGGCCCGGAAGAGGCTCCTGGAGGATATCGAGAGCCGGACCAGGCATGAGTCAGCCAAGATGATCCGCCAGATCGAGATGGAAGCCAGGGAGAACGCCGACCGCAAGGCCAAGGAGATCCTGGCCACCGCCATACAGCGTTATGCAGGGGAGTACAGTTCGGAGCAGTCTGTGTCTGCTGTTGAATTGCCGAGCGAAGAGATGAAGGGGCGGATCATCGGCCGGGAGGGTCGGAACATCAGGTCCCTGGAAGCCGCCACCGGGGTTGACCTGATCATCGACGACACCCCGGAAACCGTGATTCTGTCGGCCTTCAGCCCCCTGCGTCGGGAAAAGGCCAAACAGGTCCTGGAGAGGCTGATCAGCGACGGCCGGATTCACCCGGCCCGGATTGAGGACATCGTCAAGAAAGTGGACAAGGAGATGGAGGTCAAGCTGCGGGAGATCGGAGAGCAGGCCACCTTTGACGTCGGGGTGCACGGCATCCATCCCGAGTTGGTCCGCCTCCTGGGTCACCTCTACTACCGGACCAGCTTTTCCCAGAACGTCCTGCATCACTCCCTGGAAGTGGCCTTTCTGTGCGGGATCATGGCGTCAGAGCTGAAAATCGACGTCAAAAAGGCCAAACGGGCCGGCCTGCTCCACGACATCGGCAAGGCCGTGGATCATGAGGTCGAGGGCCCCCATGCCCTGATTGGTGCGGATCTGGCCAAGAAGTACAACGAATCGAAAGACATCATCAATGCCATCGCCGCCCATCACGAAGATGTGCAGTCCAATTCCGTCATGGCTGTCCTGGTCCAGGCTGCGGACAGCCTGTCCGGGGCCAGGCCTGGAGCCAGAAAAGAGCTCCTGGAGAATTACGTCAAGCGGCTGGAGGAGCTCGAAGCCGTGGCCACCGGATACCAGGGAGTGGCCAAGGCCTATGCCATTCAGGCCGGACGCGAGCTGCGGGTCATGGTGGACTGCGACCGGGTGGACGAGGACCAGACCTACCTGCTCTGCAAGGACATTGCTCATTCCGTGGAAGAGAAGATGACCTATCCTGGGCAGATCAAGGTGACCTGCATCCGGGAGAAGCGGGCCGTCAACTACGCCAAGTGATGGACACCATGCGGGTTCTCTTTCTCGGCGACATCGTGGGCAAGGCCGGCCGCAAGGCGGTCATGCAGACGCTGCCGGGTTTGCGTCAGGAGCTGGAGGTTGACCTGGTGATCGCCAATGGGGAGAACGCCTCCGGGGGCATCGGCCTGACCAGGAAAAACGCTTCCCAGCTGCTGTCGGCCGATATCGACGTGCTGACCTCCGGCAACCACATCTGGAAGCACAAAGACATTCTGCCGGTCCTGGACACCGAAGACAGGCTGCTCAGGCCGGCCAACTACCCCCCCGGGGCTCCGGGGAAGGGCCTCGGCGTCTATGCAGCCGGCCATGGCAGTGTGGCCGTGATCAATCTCCTGGGCCGGACCTTCATGGGCCAGGTGGACTGCCCCTTCAGGAGCGCCGACCACATCCTCAGCCGTCTGGAATCAGGCGTCAGCGCGATTCTGGTCGACTTTCACGCCGAGGCCACCTCAGAAAAGAAAGCCCTTGGCTTCTATCTCCAGGACAGGGTCAGCGCGGTTCTGGGGACCCACACGCATGTGCAGACGGCGGACGCCCTGCTCCTGGCCAAAGGGACCGGTTACATCACTGATGCCGGGATGTGTGGTCCGGAAGACTCAGTGATCGGCATGAAGGCCGAAGGCATTGTCAAGCGTTTTGTGACCGGGCTGCCGCAGCCCTTCGAGGTTGCTTCCGGAGACGTCGCTCTCCAGGGCGCCCTTCTGGATATCGACATGGCCAGCGGAAAGGCGCTGTCCATTCAGGCTGTGAACAAAAAGGTGGACGGACTGGGCTCCTGAGAGGATCCCAGGCTGAGGACAAAGGAAAGGCAAGACATCTATGGCCACGAGTATCGACGAAAGCATGCAGCTCATTCAAAGGGGCTGCGAAGAAGTCATTGAAGAGGAGGAGCTGGTTCAGAAGCTGAAAAAAGGGCTTCCCCTGCGGATCAAAGCCGGGTTCGACCCCACGGCTCCTGATCTCCATCTGGGCCACACCGTGCTGATTCAGAAGCTGAAGCACTTTCAGGAGCTCGGTCATCAGGTCCTCTTTCTCATTGGCGACTTCACGGGCATGATCGGCGATCCGAGCGGCAAGTCGGAGACCAGGAAGTCCCTGACCAGAGATGAGGTCCTCCAGAATGCCGAGACCTACAAGCGCCAGATCTTCAATATCCTGGACCCGGAGACCACAGAGGTCATGTTCAATTCCCACTGGATGGACGCCTTCAGCGCTTCGGACTTTGTTCAGCTCAGCTCGCGGTACACCGTGGCCAGAATGCTCGAGCGGGACGACTTCCACAAACGTTTCCAGAACAACCAGCCGATCTCCATCCACGAGTTCCTCTATCCCCTGGTCCAGGGATACGACTCCATCGCCATGAAGGCCGATGTCGAGATCGGGGGGACGGACCAGAAGTTCAACCTCCTGGTGGGTCGGACCCTGCAGCGTCAGGAAGGCATGGAGCCCCAGGTGATCCTGACCATGCCGATCCTCGAAGGCCTCGACGGGGTCCAGAAGATGAGCAAATCCCTGGGGAACTACGTGGGCATTGAAGAGCCACCAGGGGACATGTTCGGCAAGCTCATGTCCATCTCGGACGAGCTCATGTTCCGCTACTTTGAGCTCCTGTCAGACAAGAGCCTGGACGAGATCGGGGACTTGAAGGCGGACATCGAGCAGGGACGCAAACACCCCAAGGCGGTCAAGGAAGAGCTGGCCATGGAGATCACAGCCCGCTTTCACACCCTGGAGGCTGCTGAGCAGGCCAGGGCCAGCTTCAATGCCGTGTTCTCAAGCCACGAGCTGCCGGAGGACATGCCTGTTTTGACCATCCAGGGGAATGAGCCCAGGGGGGTCATCGAGGTCATGGTTCGATCCGGGCTGTGCGGGTCCAAAGGAGAGGCCAAGAGGCTGTGCAAGCAGGGAGCGGTGTCTCTGAACGGGAGCCGGGTCCAGGACCTGAGTGCCGAGGCGGAGGCGGGGCAGAGCGTGCTCAAGGTCGGCAAACGGCGCTTTCTGAAGCTCGAGGTGGCTCAATGAAGAACCGCACCATTTCGAGCCGCAGAGAAGCGGGCTGGTCTTTCCCAGGAGTTGTGTTTCATACGAGTCAACGTAGAGCTTTCAAAGCCAAGTTGGCGATGGAAGGCGACCAGCTGGACTTTTTGCACCGGCGTCAATGAATCGTTGTGATGGCATGGAAGCATGTTTGGGGAGTGATCGTTGCTGAAGTCCGAAAGCTCATCGGCTCTGGCTTCCCGGGTGCTCATCTTTGCCAGGATGGTCAAGATCGAGCACTCCGTCTTTGCCCTGCCCTTTGCCTACATCGGGGTCTTTCTGGCCGCCCGGACATGGCCGGGCTGGACCGTGTTCCTCCTGCTGACCCTGGCCATGGTGGCCATCCGGTCTTTTGCCATGGCCGTCAACCGGCTGGCCGATGTCCAGTTCGACCGCACCAATCCCAGAACCCGGGACAGACCCCTGGTCACCGGGGAGATGGCCCCTGGACAGGGATGGACCCTCTGTGCGGTCACGGCGGCGATTTTTGTGCTCTCCTGCGCCGGCCTGAACAGCCTCTGCCTGGTCCTGTCCCCAGTCGCTCTGGCCTGGGCGGCCCTCTACAGCTGGAGCAAGCGGTTCACCTGGATGACCCACTTCTGGCTGGGCTCGGTCCTCGGACTGGCTCCTGTGGGCGGGTGGCTGGCCTATGACCCCGTCTTCACCCTGACCGCCGTGCTCTTTGCCCTTGGGGTGACCTTCTGGGTGGCCGGCTTCGATATTCTCTACTCCTGCCAGGATGCTGACTTTGACCGCCGGGCAGGGCTGAACTCCATCCCCGCCCATTTCGGCGTGCACGCAGCTTTGGGCTTTTCAACCCTGTCCCACGTCATGGCCGCGCTGTTCTTTCTTCTGGCCGGCTGGTCCGCAGACCTTGGAGGGGCCTTCTTGCTCTTCTGGGCCGCGATTTCCGGAGTGCTCATCTGGGAGCACACCCTGGTCTCCGAGCATGACCTGAGCAGAGTGAACCTGGCTTTCTTCACCCTCAACGGGGTCATCGCCGTGGTGCTGTGCGCCGGTGTCCTGGTTGACGTGTTCCTCGTCTGAGCCTGTCCAGGCCCACTGAGGGAGACCCTTCACCTGGCCCGGAAGGTTGAACAGGCACAACGGCCCCCGGCCGGATCGACCGGGGGCAGGGTCAGGGGTTCGAGTCGAGCGATCGGGGGTCATCCCTTCTGTTTGACTTTGGCGATCATCTCCTCGACCTCTTCGTACCCGTTCTTGTAAAAGGTCTCTTCCTCGGGGTCGAGCTCCTTGAGCAGCCGCAGGAATTCACCGGCGTGTTCGCGTTCCTCGTCGGCGATGTCCTTGAGGACCTCTTGGGCGAGGACATTGTCAGTTGATTCGGCGAGCTGCATATAGAGCTGAATCGCTTCATACTCTGCAGCGATCATGTACCGGACGGCCCTGATGAGCTCGGCATCGGTCAGCTTGCGGTCGTGTTTCAGACCGGAAAAGGCATCGGCGAAATCAGGCATGGTCGTTCTCCTGTTGTTGTGAGGCTTCAAAGGCGATGGAACTGTGTCATGGGTTCTCTGTTTGGACCGGCCGTTCAGCCATGTTCCTCAGCCGCATGACAACCACCTGACATTCATCATATCAACAGCTGACAATGTCATCACCCTGATCAGAAATGTCAAGGGAGCTCTCCGGGTCTCATCACCGCGAAAGAGATGAGGTTTTCTCGGCGGATCGCTTTGCTGACAAGCGCGCTTTTCATCTCGCTTTTCCGCCTTTGGCCGTGAGCACGGCCCTCCGGCCGTCCAGAGCGTCGCTTCGATGGTCCACACATACGTCATTCGCGGACGCGACAGGTGACTGATCAGCCACCGCACCCGTGAGGTCAGGATGATCCATGAAATCCATTCCCATCCGGTTCTCGTTTTCGGCTGCGGAAACACGCTTTTTGGTGACGACGGCTTCGGTCCGGCGGTGATCGAAAAGCTGCTCCAGGAGTGCACGATTCCGGAACACGTCTACGTCGTGGATGTGGGCACGAGTATCAGCGATCTGCTCTTCGATCTCAGCCTGTCGCCTGAGAAACCACGATTGATCTGCATTGTGGACGCCGTGAATCTTCAGGGGCGTGAGGCGGGGGAGATCTTCGAGCTCAGCCCTGCCGAGCTGCCGAGAATCAAGAGGCCGGATTTCAGCATGCATCAGTTTCCCTCCATCAATTTGCTCCAGGAGCTTCAGCAGGGGGCAGGGGTGCGTGTGCGCATTCTGGCGGTCCAGGTCGCCCAGATCCCTGAAGAGGTCCGGCCCGGGCTTTCCGATCAGGTCATGGCCGCTCTGCCGAGGGCCTGCGCCTGGATTGAGCGGGAAATCTTGTCGTGACCCCGGTTGAAGGGGGTTTTCAGGAACGGGGATCATTCCCCGGACTGGAGCACACGAGATCGATGAACCGGTCTTCCAGCTCTTTTCTTCCCTTCTTGACCTCCTGCAGGGTGAGGGTCAAAGAGGTCCGGACGGTTTTTGGGCCCTGGCCAAGCCGGGCTTTCTGAGCCGGGCAGAGATACCAGGAGCAGATCCAGGGCCTGGAAGACCGGGGCAGGGTGCACCCATGAGGGCCGCTGTAACGGCAGGTTGAGGTCATGGCCTCCAGGACCTGAGTCCAGATCCCGGCACAGAGCCCTTCCCGGCCATGCCCGAGAGCCCCCTGCAAGGCCCGAATCAGGGCAGTGACCGCAAACCCTTCCTGCTTGAGCACGCCTTCAGACACCGTCAGTTCAATCCGCCACAGCGGCTGGGTCAAGGTTCAGGCCACCCTTGACACCCGAGTCGTGTTTCCCTATGCTGTTTTGCATAATAAGAACATGGTGGTGATACCTTCTAAGGCACAAGCTGCACATAAGGAGATGAGATGATCGAATTTCGAGTCAGCTATCTTGCAGACAAGCTTGATGTGCATCGAAACACGGTCCGGAACTGGGTCAAGAGCGGCAGGCTCAAGGCGGTTCCCACTGTTGGCAAGCGGTATCGGATCTCCGAGCAGGATTTCCTCCATTTCTGCCTCGAGGTCGGTCTGACCAGGGCCGAGCTCCAGACCATCTTTCCCGAAATCGACTGGGAGCAGGAGGCTTCACAGCCTGCCGTCAAACAGCGGCTGGGCCAGGACGGCAAGAGCCAGAAACCTCTGGGCTCTGTCCTCGTTGCCGGAGGGGGGGTGGCCGGCATTCAGGCAGCCCTGGACCTGGCTGATTCCGGGTACTACGTCTACCTGGTCGAAAAGACCGCCGGGATCGGCGGGGTCATGGCCCAGCTGGACAAGACCTTCCCCACCAACGACTGCGCCATGTGAATCATCTCACCCAAGCTGGTCGAGTGCGGTCGGCACTTGAACATCGAGCTCCTGACCCTGTCTGAAGTGACGGGCGTCAGCGGTTCAAAAGGCCATTTCAGGGTTTCGGTCACCAGGCGACCCAGGTATGTCGACACTGACAAGTGCATCGCCTGCAATGCCTGCGCTGAGAAGTGCCCGAAAAAGGTCGACGACGAGTTCAACATGGGGCTCAACAAGCGCAAGGCGGCCTACATCAAATACGGACAGACCGTCCCCCTGAAGTATGCCATCGACCCGGAGCACTGCATCTACCTGACCAAGGGCAAGTGCAGGGCCTGTGAAAAATTCTGCCCCACCAGGGCCATCAATTTCGACGATCAGGAACAGACCCTGATCCTCAACGTCGGCGCCATGATCCTGGCCCCCGGCTATCAGGCTTACGATCCGTCCGGGGTGGACGTCTACGGGTACGACACCATCCCGGATGTGGTCACCAGCCTGGAATACGAGCGTTTGCTGTCCAGCTCCGGACCCTGTCTGGGACACCTTGAGCGGCCCTCCGACAACAGGGAGCCCAAAAAGATCGCCTGGATTCAGTGCGTGGGGTCCAGGAACACCAACCAGTGCAAGAACGGCTACTGTTCCAGTGTCTGCTGCATGTACGCCATCAAGCAGGCTCAGGTCACCGTGGAGCATCTGGAGGGAGACGATGTCCAGCAGACCATCTTCTTCATGGACGTTCGGACTCACGGCAAGGAGTTCGAGCGTTACTACGAAGATGCCAAAGCCAAGGGCATCCGCTGTGTCCGGGCCCGTCCGCACACCATTCTCCCCGGACCCAGGAATTGCGGCGTGACTATGGAGTATGTCACAGACGACGGTGAGATCCACAAGGAGACCTTTGATCTGGCGGTGCTCTCCGTGGGCCTTGAGCAGAACGAGGAGACCGGAAAGCTGGCCGAGGTCGTGGGGCTGGAGCTGGATCGCTACCAGTTCGCCAAGACCTCTGATTTTTCGCCGGTCACGAGCTCGGTGGACGGGGTGTTTGTGACCGGGGCCTTCCAAGCCCCGATGGCCATCCCCAGGGCCGTGACCCAGGCCTCCACTGCAGCGGCTGAAGTGGCCAGGGTTCTGCATCCAGCGCAGCACTCTCTGACCCAGGAGAGGACCTATCCTGCGGAAAAGGACATCTCCGGCCAGGAGCCACGGATCGGGGTCTATGTCTGCTCCTGCGGGATCAATATCGCAGGGGTGGTCGACGTCGAAGCCGTGGCTGACTCTGCCAGGTCCCTGCCAGGCGTGGTCCTGGTCAGGAACAACCTCTTCACCTGCTCCACCGACACCCAGGACCTCATGGCCAAAGAGATCAAGGAAAAGGATCTCAACAGAATCGTGATCGCGGCCTGCACCCCCAGGACCCATGAGACCCTTTTCCAGGACACCCTCAAAGAGGCCGGACTGAACGGCTATCTTGTGGAGATGGCCAATATCCGGAACCACAACGCCTGGGTCCACCAGAAAGAGCCGGCAAAAGCCACGGCCAAGGCCATGGACCAGGTCAGGATGGCTGTGGCCAAGGTGGCCCGAAACGAGGCCCTGGACGAGCTCGAGGTCCAGGTGACCCAGAAGGCCCTTGTGGTCGGAGGCGGCGTTTCAGGAATGGTGGCTGCTCTGGAGCTTTCCAGCCAGGGATTTCAGACTTTTCTGCTTGAAAAGGACGACCATCTCGGGGGCAACGGCGTGAAGCTCAATGTCTCCTCCGAGGGCCTCGACCGGGCAGGGTATGTCCGGAGCTTGATCAAGGACGTGCAGGACAGCCCGGCCATCGAGACCATGATGAAATCCAGGCTGGTGTCCACAACCGGTTCAGTGGGCAACTTCCAGAGCCAGGTCGAGGTCGAGGGACAGACCAGGACCCTGGACTACGGGATCGCTGTTGTGGCCACTGGTGCGGCCGAGCACAAGCCCGATCAGTACCTCTACGGGCAGAGCCACAGGGTCAGGACCCACCTGGAGTTCGACCAGCTGCTCAAGAACGAGCCGGATCAGGCCTCGTCCATGAACAGCGTGGCCTTCATCCAGTGCGTGGGGTCCAGAGTCCCGGAACGGCCCTACTGCAGCCGGATCTGCTGCACCCACACCATGGAGCAGGCCATCGCCCTCAAGAGAGCCAACCCGGGGATGCGGGTCACGGTCCTGTACAGGGACATCAGGACCTACGGCAAGCATGAAGATCTGTTCACCCAGGCCAGAAAGCTCGGGGTGGTCTTCATCCGCTACGACCTGGACCGCTCTCCGGTGGTCGAGGAGGCCTCGAGCGGGCTGGAGATCCGGGTCTTCGACCCCATCCTGCAGCGGGAGGTTGCTGTCCTGGCCGACGGCCTGGTTCTGGCAACGGCCATTGTCCCGCACGACAACTCAGAGCTCGTTGATCTCTACAAGTGCGGGCTGAACGAGGACGGCTTCATCAATGAGGCCCATCCCAAGCTCAGGCCGGTGGACATGAGCGTGGACGGCCTGTTCGTGGCCGGGCTCTGCAACTACCCTAAATCGATTGATGAATCCATATCACAGGCCAAGGCTGCCGTGTCCAGGGCCGGGGTGCTTCTGTCCCGGAAGGCCCTGAAGCTCGACGCGGTCAAATCCTTTGTGACCGAAAACTGCGACGGCTGTGCCCTGTGCGTGGATGTCTGCCCCTACAAGGCCATCTCCCTGGAACAGTTCGAGCGAAACGGCCAGGTCCACTCGCGGATTGCCGTGGACAAGGCTCTGTGCAGGGGTTGTGGCCTGTGTGAGGCCACCTGCCCCAAAGACGGGGTCTTTGTCCATGGGTTCACCGTTGATCAGCTCCGGGTGCAGCTTGACGCAGCCTTGAGCTGATGCGGATGCAAGGGCTGACGATGGAGCAGCCGTAGCAAGACGCTGGCCCCATCATCTCGAGACCTCCAAAGCAGAAGAGGTTGTGCTATGTCTGATCGATTCGAACCGGTGATCATCGGTTTTCTCTGCAACTGGTGCGCCTATGCCGGGGGGGATCTGGCAGGAGTTTCCAGAATGCAGTATCCTTCCAACATGAGAGCCATCAGAGTCATGTGCTCCGGCATGGTCCCCCCGAATCTGGTTGTCGAGGCCTTGCGCAAGGGGGCTGACGGCGTGATCGTCATGGGCTGACACCTGGGAGAATGCCATTACCTGGACGGTAATCACAAAGCATTGTCCCGGGCGCAGGTCATCTCGCTGGTCCTTCAGGATCAGGGCATCGATCCCCGCCGTTTCGCCCTGGAATGGGTCTCCTCGGCCGAAGCCGCCAGATTCGCCAAGGTGGTGACCGAATTCACGGACACGGTCAGGGGGCTGGGACCCAACCCGCTGAAAGTGAGCAAGGCTGAGGCCCTGGTGGCCTGACTCCGGTCAGGCAGGGGGGACTCTCTTCAGTCCGGCCGCTGGCCGGGCTGAAGGTCGAGGGTTGAGGGGAGAAAAGATGCCCCAGGTGCCGGGGAAAAAGTCGACCGGCCAGTTTGATCAGGGCAGAAACTCTGTCCAGTCACTGTCCTTGTCGGCCTTCTTCCTGAAACCAGACACCTGAAACCTCGCGATGAAGTTTCATACGAGCACGACCACTGACCTGCGAACCAGGAGGGGTGTATGAAGACGTTTTTCAATTTGATCCAGGAGGTGCAGAAGCCGGGCTTCTGCCATCGCTGCGGGGGGTGCGTGACCTTCTGCACCGCGGTGAACTATGGGGCCCTGAAGCTCGATGAGCAGGGCAACCCAGGCTACGCCGACATCGAGAAGTGCATCGAGTGCGGCCTGTGTTACGCGATCTGTCCTGAGATCGAGGAGCTGGAAGAGGAAACCAGGCGGCTGGTCAGCTGGTCCGCTCCCCTGGGCAGGGTCTTCGAGACCACTGTGGCCAGGGCCGCAGAACCGGATATCCGGAACCAGGCCACTGACGGCGGGGTGGTCACGGCCCTGCTCGTCCACCTCTTTGACTCCGGACGGATTGATGGAGCCATCGTGACCCGTCAGGTGAGCCCCTATCAGCGGGAACCCTTTCTGGCCATGACCAGAGAGGAGATCATCAATTCAGCCGGCTTTCACTTTGACACCTCCCACGGGATGAAGGACTTCAGCGACCGCTACCTGACCTATTCGTCCATTGAAGAGCTCAAACCCATGGTCACCAAGGGGCTGAGGAGGGTGGCCTTTGTGGGGACGCCCTGTCAGATCAAGTCCATCCGCAAAATGCAGGCCATGGAGATCGTGCCTTCCGAGGCCATTGCCGTCTGTTTCGGGCTCTTCTGTTCCGGAAACTTTCTCTTCGGTCCTGAACAGCGGGAGTTCATCGCCCGTGTGGGCGGGTTCTCCTGGGACCAGGCGGTCAAGATCAACGTCAAGGACGATTTCATGGTTCATCTCCAGGATGGGTCCATCGTGTCCATCAAGCTGGACGAGCTGGAGACCATCAAGCGCGTGGCCTGTCGGTATTGCCCGGATTATGCGGCTGAATTTGCCGACATCTCCTTTGGAGGCCTCGGGGCCGAGCACGGCTGGACCACGGTCCTGACCCGGTCCCCTCTGGGCCGGGCCATCTTTGCCGATGCCCGGGGCGAAGCCATTGAAGAGTTCAGCTGGAAGGACAATGCCCATTTTGCCACCAATGCTTTTGAACGCATCCTGCACTGGTCCGAAGGAAAGAAGAGAACGGCTCAGGCCAACCGGCAGGAGCTCGGCGGGTCCGCCGTGCAGGTCAAAGCCTGATCAGCCTTGCCAGGCAAAGCTGACAAGGAGAAGACAATGAGTGTTTCCGTGGCCTCAGAATGGCTCAACGCCTGTTCAGGGTGTGAGATCAGTATCGTTGACATGGGGGAGAGGCTCCTGGAGGTCCTGGAGCACATCGACTTTGTGCACATCCCAGTGCTCATGGATCACAAATACTACGGGCAGGAGGGAGACAGAGCAGAGCTGGAGATCCCGAAGGCGGACATCGGCGTGCTCAGCGGGAGCATCCGCAACGAAGAGCACCTTGAGGTCGCCCATGCAATGCGGGAAAAATGCCGGCTGATCGTGGCCCTGGGGACCTGCGCGACCCACGGTGGGATCCCGTCCCTGTGCAATGCCTGGAGCTCTGAAGAGCTGCTTGAAGGGGTTTTCAGCACCGAGACCACGGACATCCCGGGCGAACCTCCCCGTGATGGCGTGCCCGCCCTGCTGGACCGGTGTTACGCCCTGGACGAGAAGATCCGGGTCGATGCCCATCTTCCCGGATGTGCCCCTCATCCAGACATGGTCTTTGGGGCCCTGATGGCCCTGGCTCTGGGGGAGAGTCCCGAATTGCCGGGCAAGTCCGTCTGCGACGTCTGCCCCACGGTGCGTCAGGGCAAGGGAGCCTTGAAAAAACTGCGCCGACTGCTCCAGAACCCACACTACGGCGCTCCAGAGGAGCCCATCGACCAGATGCGCTGCCTCCTGGAGCAGGGGTTTCTGTGCATGGGGCCGGTGACCAGGGCCGGATGCAACGGGTCAGGATCCGTTCCCAGATGCATTGCCGCCCGGGTGCCCTGCCGAGGGTGTTTCGGTCCGGTCAAGCACGACTCCAATCAACTCCTGGACATGCTCGCGGCCCTGGCCTCAAACAGCATAGAGATCCAGTCCCTGCCAGAGCATTCGTCGCTGCTCCGCTTTTCCGGGGCGCACAACCTGCTCAGGCCGCGGGGACACCATTAAGGAGAACTCATGACCCACGTCATCAACATCGCCCCCCTGACCCGGATCGAGGGTCATGCATCCATCGCCATCCACCTGGATGACGCCGGGGATGTGCAGGATTCCAAGGTGCACATCCTTTCTCTGCGGGGCTTTGAGAAATTTGTCGAAGGCAAGCCGGCTGAGGAGCTGCCCAGGATCGTGAACCGCATCTGCGGGATCTGCCCCTGGCATCACCATCTGGCTTCAAACAAGGCCGTGGACCGATGCTTCGGGGTCACCCCGCCACCGGCCGGGCACAAGCTCAGAGAGCTGATGCACACCATCGCCCATGCCGAGGACAAGCTGCTCCATTTCTTCTTTCTGGCGGCAGCCGATTTCGTCCTCGGTCCGGACACCGACTACCAGGCCAGAAACGTGATCGGGGTGGCCAAGGCCAATCCCGAGCTGGCCCGGAAGGTGGTCCGCATGCGCAGCAAGGCCAAAATGATCCTGGAACGGTTTGCCGGGAAGGCCATCCACCCCATTGCCGGGGTGACCGGCGGCTTTTCCAAGCCCCTGCTCGAAGAGGACCGCCGGGAGATGATCCAGGACGTTCAGGAACTGCTGGATTTTGCCCTGTTCACCATGGATTTTGCCAAGCAGACCGTCTTTCCTCCCTATCTGGAGACCATAGCCAGTCTGGGCGTGATCAGAACCGGGTTTTTGGGCACCGTGGCTGAGGACGGAGCCATGTCGCTGTACGACGGCAAGCTGAGGCTGATGAGGCCGGACGGTTCGAGCATCGACTTCGCTCCGGCCGACTACGCCGAGTTCCTTGGCGAGCACGTCGAGTCGTACTCCTACGCCAAGATGCCCTATGCCAAGGTCTGGGACGAAGGCTTCTCCATGGACCTGGATCAGCCCAGGGGCATGTACCGCTCGAACTGCCTGGCCAGGATGAATGTGGTCGAATCCATACCCACGCCGCGGGCCAACCAAGAGCTTCAGGAGTTCCGGGAGCGTTTCGGCAGGCCGGCTCAGGCCACGCTGCTCTATCACTGGGCCAGGCTGATCGAAGAGGTCCATGTCTGCGAGCATGCCCTGGAGCTGCTCAAGGATCCTGAGATCACCGATCCGAATGTCCGCGCTGAGGCCGAACCCAAGGCCGGCCGCGGAGTGGGCTGCGTTGAAGCTCCCAGGGGGACGCTCATTCACGACTACTCCACAGACGACCAGGGGTTGATCACCAGGGCCAACATGATTGTGGGCACGACCCACAACATCGGTCCCATCAACATGAGCGTGAACCAGGCGGCCAGGTCGCTGATCCGCGAGGGCCAGGTGGACGAGACCATCCTGAACAAGATCGAGATGGCTGTCCGGGCTTACGACCCGTGAATATCCTGCGCCACACATCGCCTGGACGGCGATCATTCCGTGACCATCACCCTGTACAACAGCAACAACGAGGTCATGACCTCCTGGCCTTCATGAACCTTTCCTGGCCATGAATACAATCCATGTCCAGGCTGAGCCTGGGAATGGATTTTACAGGATGCGCTTGCCCAGGCAGGAAGCGATGATCTCCGCGGCAAACTCGGCACTCTGATTCATGTAATCCAGGACCGGATTGACTTCTGCAACGTCCATGGAGGTGATGGAGCCCATTTCGGCGATGGTCTCCATGATCAGATGGGTCTCCCTGTAGGTCAGACCCCCGGGGACTGGGGTGCCCACCCCGGGGGCCACCGAGGGATCCACAGAATCCAGGTCAAAGCTGACGTGCAACCAGTCCACCTCGTGCTGCATCCGCTCCAGGACGCTCCGGATGATCGGGTCCACGCCCTGCCTGTCGATGTCGGTCATGGTGAAGACCGGGAAGTTGAGCTCCTGAATGGTCCTCTTCTCCTTCGGGTCGATACTGCGGACCCCGATCAGGGCGCAGTGCTCCGGTTTGATGCTCGGGGCCAGCCCGGAAAGACCGATCAGGTCAGGGTGGCCCAACCCCATGGAAGCGGCCAGGGCCATGCCGTGGATGTTGCCTGAAGGAGTGGTGTCTTCGATGTTCATGTCAGTGTGCGCGTCGATCCAGATCACGCCTGGGGTCATCCCCCTGTCGGCACAGGCCAGCCGCATGCCGGCAATGGACCCCAGAGCCACGGAGTGATCGCCTCCAAGGCACAGGGGCAGGTTTCCCTGGAGCAGGGAATCTTCAACTTTTCTGGACAGCTGTCTGGAGGCCCTGACGATCTCGCCGAGAAACTTGAGCCGGGGATTGTCGATGAGCTGGTCCTCCCGGTTTTGAATCTGGATGTCCCCGCAGTCCTCGACAGTGTAGCCCAGGGCCAGGAGCTTCTCCCTGATCCCGGCTATGCGCAGGGCTGCAGCGCCCATGCCCACCCCGCGCCGATTGGCCCCGAGGTCCATGGGAAAACCGATCAAGTCGATGTGTCTGGAGTGGTCAGGGATGGTCATGGGCTCTGTTCATGCCTGCGGATGCCTCTGGCCAGGCCCAATGGGGGAGCCTCGAGGGGCTCTGAGCCAGGGCGTTGTGCATGAGAAGTTTGATGTTTCAGCCCGGCCGCCGGCTCTCATGAGCCGGTTTGAACATGGCATGAACTTTCGGGCTGGCTCTTCTGACTGCTCCCCTGTACTCAGGGGAGCTGCCGAAGGCTGAGGGGTTCTTTCTTCCGAAGTTTCATACGAGCCCGGCCGCTGGCCGGCCTGACCGGATTTTCAGGAAGGTGGAGGATGGTCGCACCCAGGAGGGAGTGTATCAGGACAGGACGGGATTGGAAAGGGAGGTCCTTGCTGCCCTGGGATGAAAACCGTCCCGGTGCGAAGGATATTTGAAGTCGCTCCTCAGACGTGGTATTTGCACTATGAGTGTGGTTGGAGAGTGTGTCGGGAACCCCGTCTGCAGGGTGAACGCAAAGGCCTTTGAAGGTGGCGGCATTGGGACAAGGCCTGTGACAGCCCTGCGTGAAGGAGTGAGGCATCATGTTCAGAGATATCGTTGTCGCGGTCACCCCGTCGAGAGTCTGCGAATGCGCTGCAGACAAGGGCATCGCCTTTGCTCAGAGGTTTGAGGCCAATTTGACCCTGGTCCATGTCTGTGGTGTCGATCAGGGGTGGGGAGAGATGGAGCACCTCATTCCTACCGGGGAGACCAAGCGGATCAAAGAGCAGGTGGAGGCCCATTTCGCCGAAAAGCTCAAAGGTGTTGAAAAGTGTGAAGTCCAGGTGGTTCCCGGGATCCCGCAAAATGAGATCCTTCGACTGGCCAGGAAGAAGAACGCCGACCTGATCATCATGGGCCCGCACTGCAAAGAGTATGACGATGCCCGCTCCCGAACCTGGGGCATGGCCGGAAGCTGTCTGGAGCGGGTCAGTCAGCGGGCCCGCTGTCCGGTCATGATCGTGTCCCACGATACGCCCTATGGCGAGCAGGCCTTTTTCCACATTCTCGTGGCCACTGATTTTTCCCCTGAAGTGGAGTGTGCCGTGGCCTATGGAGCTCAGTTGGCCAGGCAGTACCAGGCGGAGCTGCACCTCTTTCACGTTCTGGACATCGAATCCCTCAGGGAGCGTCCCAAGCAGTCTGACATCGGTGATCTGCTCCAGAAGATCAAGGACAGGATGGCCGACAGGTATGCCAAGCACCTCAAGGGGGTCAAGGGCTGCAGCTTCGATGCCCTGGAGGGCCAGCCCGCCACCGAGATCCTCAAGCTGGCCAGAAAGGTCAATGCCGATCTCATCGTCATGGCCCACCACACCACACACGACGATCCAGAGGAAGCCTGTCTCGGTTCGACAGTGGCCAGAGTGGCCCTGAACTCCATCTGTCCGACCATGAGCGTGAACAGTCACTTCGATCTCAGATGCGCCCTGTACTGAAGGTGGTCAAGGAACTTGGTCCGCTCAGCGCAGCCAGGGGCTGCGCTGAAAGTCGACCTTGAGCTGTCAATCTCCGAGCTCGTCCAGAATCTGGAGTGAACACCAGATCCGCAGGAGGCGTCCATGATCCGAATGCCGTTGTCCCTGGGGGTGTGTCTGATTGTGGGCTGCGCCCTGGTGGGCCCAGTCCTGTCTCAGAACACCATGACCTCCATTGAAGAGGAGGCCTTTTCGACCCATACCCAGTCACCGGCCGTGTTCGTTCACGATGAACACAATGCCCGGGCAGGTTTGACAGACTGCGGGATCTGTCATCATGTCTACGAGGACGGTCAGCGGGTCAAGGGTGCCCTGTCAGTCGGTCAGGAATGTTCCGACTGCCACCGGCCCCAGGATCAGTCTTTACGGTTGAAGTACGCCTACCACACCCTGTGCATCAGCTGCCACATGGAACGGAACCAGGGCGCGCTGACCTGCAGGGAGTGTCACCCAGGATCCGGGACCGAACGGATCATGGAGGAGGCCTTCAGATCCTCGGAAAGGGTCCCCTCGGTCTTCAGCCACACCACGCACATCAGGACTGCAGGCCTGTCGAACTGCACGGTCTGTCACCACACCGTTCCGAGGCAGTCGTCCCTGACCCGGACGATCATCGGCCAGGAATGTTCAGACTGCCATCTTCTGGACATGGACAATGGGCCCTCGCCCAACCTCTTTGATGCCCATCACCAGAACTGCCAGCCCTGCCACTGGGAGCAGGGGAAAGGCCCTCTGGCCTGCGGGGAATGCCATGTCCGTCAGTGAGTGACGCCAACAAGCGGGAGCAAGGAGCTCAGAATGGCCAAAGAGAAACTGTGGGAGCCTGGCGCGAGAATCGTTTACGACTTCCATCCTCCTCATTCACCTGGTGAGACATACCAGGGAGAACCCCTGCCGAGTCCGGACGGGGAGTCGGTGGCCACGATCGTGGCCAGTGATGAAGGTGAGTTCACGATTTCGGTCAATGGACAGCATTGGGACACCTCGTACGACAACATCTGGAACCTGCACTTCACTCCAGAGGGCAGGGTGATCGGCCTGGTTTCATCCATGGGGACCTGGACGCTGGCCATTGACGGCCAGATCTGGCCCCGGGAATACGAATACATCTGGCAGCCGGAGATCGGCCGCTCAGGGGAGCACGTTGCTGCGGCCGTCAAGGTCGACGGGCGGTACGGGATGGCTGTGGACGGTCAGAACTGGGACAGCCTCTTCCCCAATGCCACCGGATTCACGGCCACCCCTGAGGCGGACAGGACAGCGGCCGTGGTCCAGACCGCTCCCCTTGATCAGGGAGATGTGGAGACCTTCAAAAAAGGGATCTTCAGTGTTGCCGTGGATGGACAGGCCTGGCCGGAGACCTTCCTCAACG
>CAZNIP010000038.1:0-9655 GCA_964573115.1 uncultured Desulfohalobiaceae bacterium
CTCGTGAACTGGATCTGGATCGGCGGGACCCTGATGTGCCTGTTCGCTCTGGTGAGTGTCAGAAGGCGGAGGACGGAGGGCAGAGGTCAGAAGACAGAGGGCAGAAGACAGGGACAGAAGAGAGAAGACTGAATTCAGCCCTGCCGCTGGCCGGGCTGATGGTCGAGGGTTGAGGGTGGATGGTTGAGGGCAGAAAAGATTCCCGGCGTGTCGAGAAAACAGTCCACCGGCCATTATGATCAGGGAAGAAACTCTGTCCAGTCACTGCACTTGAAGGAAGAAGAGACCCATCATCAATTCTTGCAGCTCCACGGCAGTTTTGGCAGTCGAATCAGGGAAAGGGCAGGAACGCATGCTGGAATCGTCTTCCTGATGGAGAGGAGTGTGTCAGAGGTGATCCAGGTTCAGAACCTGAGCCATTTCTACGGCCCCAGGCTGGTCTTCAGGGGGGTCAGCTTTGCCGTTCACCCCGGGGAGGTGATCCTGGTCACCGGTCCCAACGGCAGCGGCAAGACGACCCTGCTGAAGATCCTGGCTGCTCTCCTGAAACCGAGTTCGGGCCTGGTCAGCCACGGGCTGGACAAGGATCAGATCGGCTACATGGGCCACCAGAGCTTTGTCTATCCCCTGCTGACGGCCAGGGAAAACCTGCTCTTCTGGGCCAGGCTCTACGGGCGGGCATCCGGCGATGCAGCGATCCAAGAGGCTTTGCAGCGGGTCGGGCTCGGGGCTGTGCAGCACGAGCGGGCCGGGCACTTCTCCAGAGGCATGGAGCAGCGTCTGAGCCTGGCCAGGCTGCTCTGCCTCGCCCCGGAGCTCTACCTGCTGGACGAGCCGGCCACTGGATTGGACAGCGCCTCCCGGGAGATCCTCCATGCTGAGATCGATGCCGCCAGGCTGAACGGCAAAACCGTGCTCTGGATCAGTCATGCTCAGGACCAGGACTGCCGGCGGGCAGATCGGATGCTCTGTCTGGATGGGAAAGCTGCCGAGATGACGGACCTGGCCGGTGATTCAGCCAGCTGGGCAGGTGACCGGAACCAACCCGGGGCCAGTCTGTGGTGATCGTCAAGGCCCTGACCCTGGCCCGGAAGGACCTGAGGCTGGTCCTGATTTGCGGGCATGGGCTGGTCCAGGCCTGCCTTCTGGGGCTTTTGCTCATCTTCGTCTTCAGTCTGGCCGGATCCCGGCAGGGCAGCATCGCCCCGGAATGGGCCGTGGCCATTTTCTGGCTGGCGTCCTGCTTCAGCCTGATCCTGATCACCAACGCCCTCTTTGCCCTGGAGGAAGAGAACCAGGCCAGGCTCGGGCTGATCATGGCCCCTATGGAAGCTCAAGCCATCTGGCTGGGCAAGGCCTTGGCCGCAGGGGTCCTGCTCCTGGCCGTGCAGGCGGTCTTTGGGCCGGCGTGCATGGTTTTTCTCAAGGTGGAGACGGTCACCTCCTGGCCGGATCTCGTCTGGGTCCTGCTCCTCGTCGACTGGGGGCTGCTGGCCCTTGGCTCCTTTCTGGGGGCGCTGGCCCAGGGCCAGAGCGGACGGGAATCCTTGCTCACGGTGGTGGTCTTCCCGCTGCTCATCCCTCTGCTCCTGGCCGGAATCAGGCTGGGAGGGGCGGTGCTCGGCCAGACAGGGGTGGCCGCGTCAGCCTGGTATGGGGTGGCCGGGGCCTTTGACGCGATTTTTACCGGGTGCGCCCTGATCCTGTTCCCGTTTGTCTACTCTGAATAGGCGGAAAGACCTTGTGAGCAAGACTTCGATGCTGACGGTTCTGCTCGGCCTGGCCACGCTGTTCGGGCTCATCGCGGCTCAGGCCCTGATCTGGTTCTACGCTCCTGTGGAGCAGACCATGGGCATGGTCCAGAAGATTTTCTACGTCCATGTCCCCCTGGCCTGGTGGGGTTTTGTGGCCTTTTTCCTGGTCTTTCTGGGCAGCCTTGGTTACTTGTGGAAAAAAAATCCGACTTTTGACATCATGGCCCGGGCAGCTGCGGAGATCGGGGTCCTCTTTTTCACTCTGGTCCTGGTGACCGGGATCATCTGGGCCAGGGCCTCATGGAACACCTGGTGGACCTGGGATCCGCGGCTGAGCACAGCCCTGGTCATGTGGTTCATGTACTGCGGCTACCTGGTTCTCCGCAATGCGGGCCTCGATTCGCAACGGCTCAAGACACTCTGCGCCGTTCTCGGGCTGGTCGCCTTTCTCGACGTCCCTCTCGTCTTTGTCTCGGCCAGGCTGTGGAGGAGCATCCATCCGGCCGTGTTTGCGTCCAGTTCAGGGGGGCTGCCCCCTGAGATGGGGCTCACGGTGGGCGTCAATGTCCTGGTCTGGGGAGGGCTGTTCCTCCTGCTCTACCTGATCAGGTTCGGGCAGCTCCGTCTGAAAACAGAGATTGACGAGGGGTTTGCCAGGGTCCAGCATGGCGGCCGGCCGGGCTGAAAAGCAATGCAGCAGAGGAAGACCATGAATGTGAGCGCATACCTTTTTGTGGCCAATGCCGGGGTCCTGGCCGGTCTTTGCCTGTACCTCGTCTTTCTCGGACGACAGCAGAAGGGGCTCAAGCAGCGCCTGACCCAACTGGAGATTCTGGATCATGACCAGTCTCAGCACGGTTAACCCCGGACAGACCCTGGTCCTGGGCTGCGTGGCAGTCTGTCTGGCGGCCATGGTCCTGACCTCTGCGGTCTACCGGACCACCAATCCCAGCCTGGTCAGAGAGGTCGAGCAGGGCGGGGCGGAGCACGGTCAGGACGTCATGACCATGATCAGCCAGCTCATGCAGCGCCTTCAGGACAACCCCCAGGATCCAGGCATCCTGGAGTCCCTGGCCAGGGCCTTCACCCAGATGCAGGCCTGGGACAGGGCCGGCATGTTCTGGAAGCGGCTCCTGGCGGTGGAGCCCGGCAATATTCAGGCCCGGCAGCAGCTGGCCATGGCACTCTACCGCCAGCAGGATTTCCAGGGGGCAGCCGGCCAGCTCCGGAGCGTGCTCAGGATCGATCCGGACAACGTCTATGCCCATTTCAACCTGGCGGTGCTGATGGCCACCTATCTGGAAGCTCCAGACGAGAGCAGGGAGCATCTCCAGGCCGTGATCGACAACCCTGAAGCTCCCGAAGACCTCCGGAACGAGGCCAGGAACCGTCTGGACGCGCTGGAGGCGGGCTGAGCTGCTCATGGGCGGTACCATGACGACCAGGCTGGCAGCCGGGGCGCCCAGCCAGGAGGCGGACCATGAGGGCGGGTCGCCTTCGTGAATCATTCCCCAAGAGTTCAGCGCCAGCGCTGACAGAAAGGAAAGAACGACATGAGCAAAGTCATCACCCAGGCCCTGACCTTCGACGACGTCCTGCTGTTGCCGGGTTACTCCGATGTCCTCCCGGACAAGGTGGACGTCTCAACGATGCTGACCCCGTCCATCGTCCTGAACACGCCCCTGCTCAGCGCAGCCATGGACACGGTGACCGAGTCCAGGATGGCCATCTCCATGGCCAGGTCAGGGGGCATCGGGATCGTGCACAAGAACATGTCCATCGACAGGCAGCGGCTCGAAGTGGAGAAGGTCAAGAAGTCAGAGAGCGGGATGATCGTCGACCCCGTGAGCGTCGACCCTGACTTCACGGTTGGCCAGGCCCTGGAAATCATGGCCGAGTACCGGATTTCCGGTCTTCCAGTGGTCAAAGGCAACGAGCTGGTGGGCATCGTCACCAACAGGGATGTCCTCTTCGTGGTCGACATGGAGACCAGGGTCAGGGAGGTCATGACCAGCGAGAGACTGGTCACGGTCCCCCCGGGAACAGGTCTGGAAGAGGCCAAGGCCCTGCTGCACAAGAACAGGATCGAGAAGCTCCTGGTGGTGGACGAGCACAACAAGCTCCAGGGCTTGATCACCATCAAGGACATCGAGAAGATCAAAAAGTACCCCAATGCCTGCAAGGACGAGCTGGGCCGGCTCAGGGTCGGGGCAGCGGTCGGGACCGGACCGGACCTGGAGGAGAGGAGCCACTCCCTGGTTCAGGCCGGGTCGGATGTGCTCGTGCTCGACTCGGCCCACGGGCACAGCAAGAACATCATCGAAGCCCTTCAGATCATCAAGGCCAATCATCCGGACGTTCAGATCGTGGCTGGAAACGTGGCCACCTATGATGGGGCCAAGGCCCTGCTCCTGGCCGGGGCTGATGCGGTCAAGGTGGGCATCGGCCCCGGATCGATCTGCACCACCAGAGTCGTGGCCGGGGTCGGCGTCCCTCAGATCACGGCCATCATGGAGACGGTCCAGGCCTGCAGGGAGATGGACAGGTGCCTGATCGCCGACGGGGGCGTCAAGTTTTCCGGGGACGTCGTCAAAGCCCTCGCTGCCGGGGCCGATTCGGTCATGATGGGCAGCATGCTGGCCGGGACCGAAGAGAGCCCCGGGGAGACCATCCTCTATCAGGGCAGGCGATACAAGATCTACCGGGGCATGGGCTCCATCGACGCCATGAAGGAGGGCAGCAGCGACCGCTACTTTCAGGAAAAGGCCAGCAAGCTCGTTCCTGAGGGTATTGTCGGGCGGGTCCCCTACAAGGGCAAGGTCATCGAGACCGTGTATCAGCTCATCGGCGGCCTGAGGTCGGGTATGGGCTACGTCGGATGCCACAACCTGGCCGAGCTGAAGACCAAGCCGAGGATGATCCAGATCTCCCAGGCCGGATACAAGGAGAGCCACGTCCACGACGTGATCATCACCAAGGAAGCCCCGAACTACCAGATTGAGAGTTACTGATGCACCACCAGGACACGATCGTCATTCTCGACTACGGTTCCCAGTACACTCAGCTCATCGCCAGGCGGGTCCGGGAGGCCGGGGTGTATTCCGAAATCCACCCCTGCACCCTTCCCTTTCACGAGATCCAGGCCAAGAGCCCCAGGGCGCTCATCCTGTCCGGAGGGCCGGCCAGCGTCTGCGATCCGGAATCGCCGGCGCTGGACAAGCAGATCCTGAGCCTGAACATTCCCATCCTGGGCATCTGTTACGGCATGCAGCTCCTGGCCAATTCCCTGGGGGGGGAGGTGGTGCCGGCTCAGGACAGGGAGTACGGTCGGGCCGAGCTGAGTCTGACCGCAGAAGGACAGCTCTGGAAGGGGCTGGACTCTCAGTCCACGCTCAAGGTCTGGATGTCTCACGGGGACAAGGTCCTGACGCCGCCACCGGGCTTTTCCGTCCTGGCCAGGACGCCCCAGGTGGATGTGGCCGCCATGGGGCACAGCCAGCGGAACATCTTCGGCCTCCAGTTCCATCCGGAGGTCTCCCACACCGAGGAGGGGGATCAGATCCTGCGCAATTTCCTCTTCGAGGTGGTCAAGCTCAAGCCCACCTGGACCATGGCCTCGTTCGTGGATTCCGTTCTGCAGGATGTCCCGCTGAAAGTCGGCTCGGACCACGTGGTCTGCGGCTTGAGCGGCGGCATCGATTCCACGGTGGTGGCCGCGCTGCTGCACAAGGCCATCGGCAAGCAGCTGCACTGCATCTTTGTGGACAACGGGCTGCTTCGGGCGGACGAAGGCGAGGAGGTGGTCCAGTACCTGACCAGGCACTTCGACCTCAACCTGAGGTATGTCCAGGCCCAGGAGACGTTTCTGGGCCGGCTGCACGGCATCTCCGACCCGGAGGAGAAGCGCAAGATCATCGGCAACACCTTTATCGAAGTCTTTGAAAAAGAGGCCAGGGCCATGCCCGATGTCAGGTACCTGGCCCAGGGCACCCTGTACCCGGACGTGATCGAGTCGGTGTCCTTCAAAGGGCCGTCAGCCGTGATCAAGAGCCATCACAACGTGGGCGGGCTTCCGGACCGGATGCAGCTGGAGCTCGTCGAGCCCCTGCGGGAGCTCTTCAAGGACGAGGTGCGCAAGGTGGCTGTGGAGCTCGGTTTGCCGGACTTTCTCGTCTGGAGGCACCCTTTCCCGGGGCCGGGTCTGGCGATCAGGGTCATTGGGGAGATCACTCCGGAGCGGCTGGAGATCCTGCGCAAGGCCGACAAGATCGTTCAGTTCGAGCTCATGGCTTCAGGCTGGTACACCAAGGTCTGGCAGGGTTTTGCCGTGCTCCTGCCCCTGAAGACAGTCGGGGTCATGGGGGACGAGAGGACCTACGAGCACGTGGTGGCCCTGCGCATTGTGGACAGTCTGGACGCCATGACAGCCGACTGGTCAAGATTGCCGTCGGACCTCATCTCCAGGATGTCCAACCGAATCATCAACGAGGTCAAGGGGGTGAACAGGGTTGTTCTCGACGTGTCCTCGAAACCTCCAAGCACCATAGAGTGGGAGTGACAACATGTTCGGGATCGGAACCACTGAAGTCTTGCTCATCCTGGTGGTGGCCCTCCTGGTCATCGGGCCTTCAAAGCTCCCGGATGTGGCCAGGGCCCTGGGCAAGGGAATGGCCGAGTTCAGGCGCATGAGCTCGGATGTCAAGAAGACCATTGACCTGGAGGCCCAGCTGGCGGACATGGAGCATGACTCCAGGAAAAACGACGCCACCACCGGGAAGCAGGCCTCTGCCGCTCAGTCCGGGGAAGCCTCGGAGCAGGCAGGGCAGACAGCCGAATCAGGCCATGAGGAGGCAAACGTTTCCGGACAGGATCAGGAGCCCGCGGCTTTTGACCATTCGGGGCAGGATTCAGCCCAGGCTTCTGCACACCGAGAGAGCGATCAGGATCCGGAGGATCAGGAGGGCCTGAAGCATGTCTGAGCCTTCCCAGACGGAGACCTCCTCGCACAACAGCCTTGGAGAGATGGGGCTTCTGGAGCATCTGGACGATCTCCGGAAACGGTTGATGCGCTCCATTGTGGCTGCCTTCGTCGGCATGCTGGCCTGCTATGCCTTTGCCGAGAAGCTCTTTGACTGGCTCATGCTCCCCCTGTTCCGGGCTCTGCCTGACAAGAGCTCCATGATCTACACCGCCCCCCATGAGGCCTTTTTCACCTACATCAAGGTCGCCTTCGTGGCCGGGATCTTCCTGACCAGCCCCTACATCTTCTACCAGGTCTGGCTCTTTGTGAGACCCGGGCTCTATTCCCATGAACGCAAGCTGATCTACCCCATCTCCTTTTTTTCCGCCCTGCTCTTCGTCACCGGGGCGGTTTTCGGCTACTTCATCATTTTTCCCTATGCCTACAAGTTCTTCATGGGGTTCTCCGACATCTACATCAGCCCCATGATCACCATGCGCGAAGGTTTTTCCTTCGCCTTTCGCCTGCTGCTGGCCTTCGGCATCGTGTTCGAGCTTCCCCTGGTCATCTTTTTTCTGGCCCGCCTGGGGCTGGTGACCCCCAAAGGGCTGCGCAAGAAGAGAAAATACGCCCTGCTGGTGGCCTTCATGGTCTCGGCCATGCTGACCCCCCCGGATGTCTTCACCCAGACCTTCATGGCCGGACCCTTGATCGTTCTCTATGAGGTCGGGGTCTGGATCGCTGTGATATTCGGAAAAAAGAGGCCAACGGCTCAGGGGGAGGCAGCAGAGACAACCGCCAAGAAGCGTCCAGCCCAGGAGCACTCAGATGGATGATCGCAGCATGCAGACCGGCCAGACAAGGGCAGACGTCTTCAGGGAAACCAGGGAAACCCGAATACGGGTGGGCCTCGATCTCAGGGGCCATGGAGAGTGCGAGATCAGGACCGGTCTGGGGTCTGCCGATCACATGCTGACCCTTCTGGGCTTCTGGGCCGGTTGGGATGTGACCATTCAGGCCGAGGGCGATCTCGAGGTGGATGGTCATCACACCCTGGAGGACATCGGGTTGACGCTCGGGGAGGCTTTGCGCAAGGCTCTGGGGGACAAGAAGGCCATCACCAGGGTAGGCTGGGCCAAGGTGCCCATGGATGAAGCCCTGAGCGAGGTCATCGTGGACCTTTCCGGACGGCCTTATCTCGTCTACAACGACAGGGTCCTGCCTGCGGTCCTCTTCGGCGAGGAAAAGGACGTCTGGCGGGAGTTCTTCAAGTCCCTGGCCTTCAAGGCAGGCATGAATCTGCACATTGATTTTGTCTACGGCCTCAACGGCCATCATCTCATGGAATCAGCCTTCAAGGCCTTGGGGCTGAGCCTGAAGCAGGCCCTGACCCCTCAAGATCAGGGCGTTTTCAGCACAAAAGGGAGTTTGGATTGAGATTCACACACAGCATCTGGATCAGTCTTGCCGTCCTGGGGCTCGTCTTTGCGGGCTGTGCCCCCAAAGCGCCGGTCAGACCCGAGCTTCAGGGCTCCAACCTCGGGGTGGCCGGATTTTCGCAGCCCTGCCATGATTGGGAAATGCTGGCCGGGTGTCTGCCGGAGACCCTGAGCGAGCTCCAGCAGCAGACCTTCAGGGAATTGAACATCATCCTCGGCCAGGAGCTGGAGAACAGGGGGGCCAAGAACTTCAAGGGGCCGGCCCTGGTCAAGCAGTGTCAGGAGATCGTGCTCCAGGAGCAGGAGGGTCAGCCTTTTTCCGCCCTTCAATACTGGACCACGGTGGGGCAGTGCCTCCCGGTGGACTTCCTGCTCATCCCCCATGTCTTTGAGTGGCGGGAACGGGAAGGCGGCGAATGGGGCGTTCAGGATCCGGCCAGAGTGGTCCTGGACCTCTACCTGGTCGATGTTCGGCAGAAGAAGCTCGTGGATCGCTTTCATTACGAACGGGAGCAGCAAGCGCTGAGCGAAAACCTTTTGAACGTGACCCGTTTCTTCAAGCGGGAGGGACGCTGGGTGACTGCCCTTGACCTGGCCAGGGAAGGGGTGCGGCAGGGCCTGACAGAGCTTGGCCTGTGATCGTCTTTCCTGCAGTGGACATCAGGGGCGGCAAGTGTGTCCGGCTCTCTCAGGGCCTGGCTGCCCGGCAGACCGTCTATTCCGAGGATCCGGTCTCTGTGGCTGCCGGCTGGGTTCAGCTCGGGGCGTCGTGGCTGCACGTCATCGACCTGGACGGGGCTTTTCAGGGAGTTCCGGTCAACCTCAAGCTGGTGGAGGCCATCTGCAGCGGGGTGAGCGTTCCGGTCCAGCTCGGCGGTGGGATCAGGGATCTGCAGACGGCCAGGGCCTATGTGCAGGCCGGGGTGGCCAGGCTGATCATCGGGACCCTGGCTCTGGAGGACAGCTCGGCCCTGGAGCGGCTGTGCCGCGAATTCCCGGGTCGGATTGCGGTTTCCCTGGATGCCGTGGACGGCCAGCTCAAGAGCAAGGGCTGGGTTGAAGACAGCGGCCTGAGGCTGAGCGATCTCCTGCCCAGGCTGGAAGCGTACGGGGTGGCCTGCGTCATCTACACCGACATCAGCCGGGACGGGATGCAGTCCGGAATCAACCTGCCCGGCGTCGAGCGGGTCGTCCAGGGGACCAGGCTGCCGGTGATCGCAGCCGGGGGAGTGTCCACCCTGGAGGACATCCAGCAGCTCTATCCCCTGCATGACCAGGGTCTGGCCGGGGTGATCACCGGCAAGGCGATCTACGACGGCACGCTCAATTTCAAGGGTGCTCTGGACTGGATCGCAACTCAGGAAGGGTGACGCCCAACCGGGCTTGTGAGATCGAGTGGCGCTGAGTCAGCAGTCGCTTCATGCTCACCAGAGGTTGAAAAGTTGAAAACCTTCTTTCTCAACCACATCACCCCCTCCACATTGTTTCCTGGTCTTACAACT
>CAZNIP010000038.1:9755-11889 GCA_964573115.1 uncultured Desulfohalobiaceae bacterium
CAACTTACAACTTACAACTTACAACTTAGAACTCTCTCTTTGCTCAACCTCCCTCAACCTTTTCAACCCTTTCAACCCTCTTCTTCTTCTCATTCCGTCCATCTGGCCATGAACTCCCTGGCCCGGCCCCCGGCCTTGATGTGCTCGATCAGGGCGCTGCCAAAGACCACGGCATCGACGGCCTGATTCAGCTCCTGGAGCTGGTCCGGGCTGCGCAGCCCAAATCCCAGGGCCAGGGGCTGGTCGAAGATCGTTTTGGCTTCCTGCAGCCTGGCCAGCAGCTGTCTGGGCAGGGTTGTCCGGGCTCCAGTGGTGCCCATGACCGAGACAAAGTAGACATACCCCTGAGCCACGCCGGCGTAAGCCTGCATCCGCTCCCTGGAGGTGTTCAGCCCGATGAGGGGGATGAGCAGGATGTTGTGCTCGGCCAGAAGCTGCCTCAGATCTGCGCTCTCCTCCAGAGGCAGGTCCGGGATGATCAGCCCGGAAGCCCCGGCTTCTGAGGCCCGGGCGGCCAGCCTGTCCCAGCCGTACCGGAAAAAGGGGTTGCAGTAGCCCATGAGCACGATCTCGGCCTGAAGCCCGGAGCGGTGTTCGGCCAGCTCGTCCAGGATCCAGTCCAGGTTCACATCCTGGGCCAGGCTCTGCTGGGAGGCTTCTTCGACCACCGGTCCATCGGCCATGGGGTCGGAAAAGGGGACCCCGATTTCGATCACCGCAGCCCCGGAGTCATCGCATTCCTGGAGATGGTCCCAGAAGGCGGCCTTGGTCGGGAACCCGGCCGGAAGAAAGGGAATCAGGGCTGGACGGCCATCGTGCCGGCATTCCAGGATGCGGCGTGTCAGTCTTGACTGGTGCATGCGTTCACTCCTCTGCTTTGGTGTGCTCCATGACAATGGCCAGATCCTTGTCCCCCCTCCCGGAGAGGTTGACCAGGACATGACCCTGTTCTGGAACCCGGTTTTTGAGTTTCAGGGCCTGGGCCAGGGCATGCGAGCTCTCCAGGGCCGGTATGATGCCCTCTCTCTGGCTCAGGAGCTTGAAGGCCGCCAGGGCCAGGCGATCGTCCACAGCCACGTACTCGACCCGGCCGCAGTCCTTGAGGAAGGCATGCTCAGGTCCGACACCCGGGTAGTCCAGCCCTGGGGCCACGGAATGGGAGGGCAGAATCTGGCCGCAGTCGCACTGGAGCAGATAGGTCAGGGTGCCGTGGAGCACTCCGGCCGAGCCCTTGTTCAGGGTTGCCGAGTGGTAGCAGTCAGGGGTGTCTTCACCGGCGGCCTCAACCCCGGTCAGCTGGACCTCGCGGTCATTGAGAAAGGGGTGGAACATGCCCATGGCATTGGACCCGCCCCCCACGCAGGCCAGGATGTGATCGGGCAGGGCCCCGAACTTGTCCAGGCACTGGGCCCTGGCCTCCCTGCCGATGACCGACTGCAGCTCCCTGACCAGGGTTGGAAAGGGGTGCGGTCCGACCACGGAGCCCAAACAGTAGTGGGTGGACTCCTGCTCGGCAATCCAGTGGCGCAGAGCGGCATTGATGGCGTCCTTCAGGGTCTGGGTGGAGGTCTGGACCGGGACCACCCGGGCGCCCATGAGCTCCATGCGCTGGACGTTGGTGGCCTGCCGCTGAACGTCCTTGGCCCCCATGTAGACGATGCATTCAAGCCCCAGCAGGGCGGCTGCCGTGGCTGAGGCCACCCCGTGCTGGCCGGCCCCGGTCTCGGCCAAAAGGCAGGTCTTGCCCATGTGTTTGGCCAGCAGGGCCTGCCCGATGGTGTTGTTGATCTTGTGGGCCCCGGTGTGGGCCAGGTCTTCCCGTTTGAGCCACAGGTGGAACCCCAGCTCCTGTGACAGGGTGGAGCAGTGGGTCAGAGGGGTCGGGCGGCCGACAAAATCCCGGAGCAGCCCCTGGAGCTCATCCTGGAAGGCTGTGGAGCCCATGATCGTGTCCATGGCCTCCTCCAGCTCCAGCAGGGGAGGCATGAGCAGCTCAGGGGCGAACTGGCCGCCGAAGGTGCCGAAGTAGCCTTTGCGGGAGCCGCTCTGAAGCCCTGGGTACGATGGTTGGTTGAGAAAAAGGTCCATCACAGAAACTCCTCTGGTCAAAGTTGAAGAAGAAGGTTGAGAAAGT
>CAZNIP010000038.1:11989-26172 GCA_964573115.1 uncultured Desulfohalobiaceae bacterium
AGAAGAAGGTTGAGAAAGTTGAAAAGGTTGAGGGGGTTGAAGAAGAAGGTTGAGACGTTGTCGTGCTGCTGACCTGTCTTGTTTCAACCTCCTCACCCTGTTCTACCTCCCTCAACTTTTTTCATTTCCACATTCAACACGTTGATTGATGTCTTCCAGCGTCCGGCGGATGCGTTCCGCGTCCTTGACCCCTGGTGAGGACTCCACGCCTGAATTGAGGTCGATGCCATCGGGCTTCAGCTTCCGCACCCGGTCCAGGACCCTGTCCGGACCCAGCCCCCCGGCCAGGATCCAGGGACGGGGGACGTGGACGTCTGACAGCCAATGGCTTTGTATTCGCTCACCGTGCCCCCCTCCGGAGAGACCGCTGTCGAGGAGCATGGTCCGGCAGGACGATGCAAAAGCGTCCAGCTCCTGCTGAAAGGACGCTGCTCGTTCGTGCCGCCTGGGCCAGAAGGTCTTGATGACCCGTTCCGGGCCGATGAGGCGGCAGTCCGAGGGGCTGTAGCTGCCGTGGAGCTGGGCCAGGTCGAGCCCGGCCCTGTCCATGATCCTGATGACTTCCTGGGCTGACTGGCGCACGAAGACCCCGACCCGCAGGGCCCTGCCCCTGGGAAGCCCGGCCGCCAGGTCCGGGCTGACACACCTGGGGCTCGGAGCATGGAAGATGAAGCCCACCAGGTCGACGTCCAGTTCCAGGCAGTGACGGACATCGGCTGGACGGGTCAGCCCGCAGACTTTGATCAGCATGGGGTCTCCCCCAGTCCGGTCAGCCCCTGAAGCGCCTGCAGGGGATCGGGGCTGGCCATGAGCGAGGTCCCCACCAGGAAGGCGTCAAAGCCATGGCCAGACAGCTCCTCGATCTGCGTTCGACTGGAGATGCCGCTGGCGCAGATCCAGACCTCCTGGTCCGCCCTGGCGGTCACCAGGGAGCGGGACGTCCTGAGATCGACGTCCAGGGTGGACAGGTCCCGGTTGTTGACCTGAATGAGGCTGGCGCCCAGGTCCTTGGCCTGCTCCAGATCAGAAGCGTCAAAGACCTCCACCACAGGTTCGAGCCCCAGCTCCAGGCAGAGATTGAAGACTGATTTCAGGGCCTCCGCCCGGCCGGCGAACATCCTGACGATGATCAGCAGGGCCGAGGCCGGAGTGGCGGCCGTGTGCCTGACCTGGAGGGGGTCGATGATGAAGTCCTTGCGCAGCAGGGGCAGTCCCGGAGGCTGCAGGGCCGCCAGGTTGTCCAGACTGGACCTGAAGTGGTCTTCCTCGGTGAGCACTGAGATCGCGGCTGCCCCTCCGGCTCGAAAGGCGGCCCCGGCCAGCTCCGGAGTGAGGCCTGGGTTGATCACCCCCCGGGAGGGCGAGGCCGGCTTGAACTCGGCAATGACCGCCCCAGGTGCCCTTGCCTGCAGGGCCCTGGCAAACCCCGGCCTGTCAATGGGCAGAGGATCGGGGAAGCGGCCGGCCGACTCGAGGTCCCGGAGGCGTTTGACTTCCCGTTGCTTGGCCTGTCTGAAGCGTTCAAGCATGGAACCTCCCCAGGTCGATACCCTGCCGGAGGGCTGAACGGGCCAGGTCCAGGCAGCGGTCCAGGGCCAGCTCGTCTTCCAGGATGTGCACCGCCAGGGCCAGGTTCAGGGCCACCATGTCCAGGACAGGTTCAGGACCCTGGCCGGAGAGGACGGCCTTCATGACCTCCAGGGCCTGGCTCTTGTCCGGGTAGCACAGGTCCTGAGCCGGGCAGGGCCTGATCCCCAGGCTGGAAGGGTCGATCATGGCCGGTCTGCAGCGGCCCTGGTGGACATAGACGACCTCGGCCGGCCCGCAGGGGGTCAGCTCGTCAAAGCCTTCAGCCCCGTGGACGACCACCCCGTGCTCGATGTCCGACATGGCCAGGGCCTGGGCCACGATGTCCATGGAGCTCCTCCTGCCCACGCCGAGGAGCTGGTGGGTCGGCCGGGCCGGATTGAGCAGGGGACCCATGAGGTTGAACAGGGTCGGGATGCCCAGCTCCTTTCTGATGGGGGCGATGGACCCGAAAGCGGGGTGGAAGTGCTGGGCAAAGAGGAAGACGAAGTTCGAGCGGTCCAAAAAGCCGGGGACGTCGCTTTCATCCTGGACAAAGGGGATGTTGAAGTGGTCGATGACGTCGGCGCTGCCGCAGTTCCCTGAGACAGCCTTGTTGCCGTGCTTGACCACGGTGTAGCCCATCTGGGCCAGAAACAGGGCCACGGCCGTGGAGCAGTTGAAGCTCTTTTTGCCGTCTCCGCCGGTGCCGCAGGTGTCGATGCTCCTGGGCCTCTGGTGGCGGACGTGCCTGGCCTGCTTCAAGGCCGCCTGCACCGCGGCGCTGAGCTCGTCCGCGGTTTCTCCCTTGGCCCTGAGGCCCAGGAGCAGGGCCCCTGACTGGGCCGGGCTCATGGTCCCGCTGAACATGGAGTCAAAAGATTCCCGGGCCTGGGTCCTGGTCAGATTCTGTCCCAGGGCAAGGTGTTCGAGGGTGGTGGCGAAAGACATGGGGCTCTCCTTGTGTTTCAGATCTGCATCAGGGACATTCCGGGATCGGTGCCGACGGCCACGCTGGGCTGAGGCGGAGCGTCCACCGGGACCGCAGCCCAGGAGTTGACGAAGTTGGTCAACAACTGCGGTCCGTCAGAGGTCATGACCGATTCAGGGTGGAACTGGATGCCCATCCAGGGACGGTCCAGGTAGCGAAGGCCCATGGGCTCCCCAGCCTCAGTCCAGGCTGTGACCGCGAGGGTTCGATGACGGCTTGCGGGCACCGGCTCCATGATCAGGGAATGATAGCGGACAGCGGGGAAGCTCTGGGGGATCCCGGCGAACAGGAGGCTGTCGTCGTGGTCAATGGTGGAGATCTTGCCGTGCATGATCCTTGCGGCCCTGACGACCCGATGGCCCCCATGGACGGCCAGGAGCTGATGTCCGAGGCAGACCCCCAGCAGGGGGACGTGGTGGGGCAGGAGGTCCAGAAATCGGGGGCAGAGGCCGGCATGTTCCGGACGGCCGGGGCCGGGGGAGATGACCACGGCCTCCAGGTCCCGGCTCCCGGCCAGTTGGAGCAGTTCCGGCTCGGAGTTCCGCAGCACGCGGGGGTTGTGCCCCAGCTGCTGAAAGGTCTGGACCAGGTTGTAGGTGAAGGAGTCGTAGTTATCGATGAGCAAAAACATCGCTTCCTCCATGTTGTTCCAGGATGTGGTTGATGATCTTGGCCTTGTTCAGGCACTCCTCCCATTCCCTTTCCGGGACCGAGTCGCTGACGATCCCGGCCCCGGCCTGCCAGTTCAGGCGATTGTCCTCGATCCACATGGTCCGGATGGTGATCCCGGTATCCAGGTTGAACTGGGGGGAGTCCAGACCGAGCCAGCCCACCGCCCCGGCATAGGGCCCTCGCCTCTGGCGCTCCAGGTCGGCGATGATCTCCATGGCCCGGATCTTGGGGGCGCCGGAAACCGTCCCGGCCGGGAAGGTGGCCTGAAGGACATCCACGGCGTCCAGGCCGTCCTGCAGCCTGGCCTGGAGGTAGGAGGTCAGGTGCATGACATGGGAGAAGCGCTCCACCTGCATGAATCTGTCCACCTGCACGGAGCCGGGAGCGGCGATTCGTCCCAGATCGTTGCGCCCCAGGTCCACGAGCATGAGGTGCTCGGCCTTTTCCTTGTCGTCCCTGAGGAGGTCCTCCGCCAGCCGCTGGTCCGCTGCATCGTCCCGGCCCCGGGGCCTGGTCCCGGCAATGGGCCGTTCCTGGATCAGACCGTCCGTGGAGCGGACCAGCAGCTCGGGCGAGGAGCCCACCAGCGTCATCTCCGGCAGGTTGAGGTAGAACATGTAGGGTGAGGGGTTGGCCTGCCTCAGCCTCCGGTAGAGGGCAAAGGGGTCGCCGGAAAAGGGTGCGCTGAAGCGGGTGGAGAGGACGACCTGGATGGCCTCGCCCTGGTTGATGAGCTCCCTGGTTCTGGCCACATTCCGGCAGTAGAGGTCCTTGTCCGGATGAGCGGTGACTGTCCCCAGCTGCGGTTCTGAAAAGGGGCCACCCGGTGGATGGCTCTCGGGCAGGGAGGTGCTGTCCAGACTGAGGTACAGGCAGCGGTGGTGAAGGTGGTCGAAGAGGATCTGCTGGCCGGGCAGGGCCAGGATGGCCTGATCGCCGTCCAGGGACAGGGAGGAGCCCAGGGCCGGTTCCAGGAGGCCGGCCAGCTCGTAGTTGAAGAAGCCGATCAGGGAACGGGTCAGGGGAGGCTGAGCCGGGGCCCCGGGAAGGGGGGCGATGTCGACCCTCTTCAGGACCTCCCTGATCCCGGGCACGAACTCCGACCCGGAGAGCTCCTCCAGAGGGGCGAAGTCCGGGTCCTGGGCTGAGCAGACCAGCCTTCCCTGACGGCAGGCCAGGAGCAGTCTGAAGTCCCAGGCGATCAGGCTGTAGCGGCCCAGGCGGCCGTCGACTTCGGCACTCTCGAGGAGGATGCCTGGCTGGCTGCCCACCAGGCGAAGGTAGAGGCTGATCGGGGTCTGGGTGTCGGCCGGGTACACGGAGACATGCTGGGTTCGGTTGATCGAGTTCATAACCTCTGATTTCCTTGTGCTGCAGTTGAGACAAAAAAAGCCGCGCTCCCGGGGAGGAACGCGGCCTGTGGTGCAACAAAAACTGGCCTCGGACTAGGTTCCCCCCCTGTTGATGTCTGCAGGCCACCACCAGCCTGCCTTGCCCCGGAGGAGGTCCACTTCGCCGGCAGCGGCCAGGTTGAGAAAGGAGCGGTAGTGACGAACCGCCTCGTGGCAGTAGGGGTTGTCTTCAAAGAGGCTGGTGAACAGTTCCCCGTCCTGGGTGAGCATCTTCCGGGCCGACTGGAGGCGGCGGTGAAAAGAGGGGGTCATGAACCTGGCGATGTTTTCATCTGGAGAAAAGGCCGCCAGGTAGGACACCGTGGTCACGTAGTTCAGACCCTGAATGTAGGCCAGGGCCCGATCGTGCTCCTCGGCTGTGGAGGAAAAAGGGCACAGGCCCAGGCGCTGGAAGAGCTCGCTGACCTCATTCAGGGCCTGGTCGTCACGCCCGGGAACCAGGCTGACTCTGAGCTCTGAACCCGGCTCGGGCTGGGGGCCGAACAGGGGGTGGGTGCCCACCACCGGTCCCTGGTGCGCAGTCAGCATCATGTTCAGGGGCTTGACCTTGACCGAGCAGATATCGGCCAGAACAGTCCGGGAGTCCAGGCAGGGGGTCAGCATGGACAGGACCTGCCCCATGGCCTGGATGGGCACAGCCAGAATGACCAGATCCCTTCCCGGCAGGAAGCTGTCCAGGTCGCCCCTGTTCAGGGGCTTGTCCAGGACCACGGTTTCGACCTGTTTGGACTGCAGGAGGTGGTGGAACAACTGTCCCATGGCCCCTTTGCCGCCGACGATGCTCACTGAGTTGATGGTCATGCGTCCTTGCTGCCCTGATGGGGTTTTCGGCTGTGTGATGGCCTGGAT
Organism: uncultured Desulfohalobiaceae bacterium; assembly: GCA_964573115.1. Classification (GTDB taxonomy): domain Bacteria; phylum Desulfobacterota; class Desulfovibrionia; order Desulfovibrionales; family Desulfothermaceae; genus CAYOID01. Next base: position 17,480 of record CAZNIP010000038.1, read on the forward strand.
GTCAGCTGCGTTTCCCTGCCGGTTTCGGCAATGCGCTCCCAGGTTGTCCAGAAGGCGGGGAACGACTTGCCCACGCAGGAGGGATCGTCCAGACGGACTGTGACCCCGGCCAGGCCATACAATGACAGGCTCATGGCCAGGCGGTGGTCGCCGTAGGTGGCAAAAGCGATGTCCTGTCCGTCGGGTGCCGGGCCGGGCTCGATGATCAGCCCGTCCCGGCAGAGGTCGACCCGGCAGCCGGTCTTGACGATTTCCGTGGCCAGGGCCTGCAGGCGGTCGCTCTCCTTGAGCCGCAGGTGGGCGACGTTGGAGATCCGGGTCGGTCCGGCGGCCAGGCTGGCCAGGACGGCCACTGTGGGCACCAGGTCCGGACATGATCCCATGTCCAGCTCGGCGCCGACGAGGGATGCCGGCAGCAGGGTCACGCTGGAACCATGGCAGGCCGGGGAGGCCCCCATGGTTTTGAGGATGTCCAGGAAGGCCCTGTCCCCCTGGAGGGACTCGCAGTTCAGGTTCTCGACCCTGACCCCCTGGGGGAGAAACAATCCCGAGGCGATGAGATAGGACGCGTTGCTCCAGTCGCCTTCAACCTTGATGCTCCTGGGGGCGTAGGTGCCCGGCTGGGTCAGGAAGCGGATTTCACCAGGCCGGACAGCCGTGATGGCCTCCCAGGGCGTGTCCTGCCACCGTTCCTGGGTTCTGGTCTGGACCCTGGGCGAAATCCCGAAGTCGCGCATCACCTGCAGGGTCAGGGCCACATAAGGCCAGGACACGGCCTTGTCCCCGCTGATGGCGATGGTCAAGGGGCCCCCGGCCAGAGGCGCGGCCAGAAGGAGTCCGGAGAGGTACTGGCTCGACTCCTCCAGGCTGATGGACACATCTCCGCCGTTGAGGCCCGAAGACGACAGGGTGAAGGGGGGGTAGCCCTCCCGGCCGTGCCAGGTGAAGGCCACACCCAGCTGCTCCAGGACCCGGGTCAGGGCCCCGATGGGCCGCTCGTGCATCCGCCCCCGGCCGTGGATGGTGCAATCCCGGCCGGTCAGGGCGGCGATGGGGGTGATCAGCCTGCAGGTGGTCCCGGATTCGCCCACATCCAGGTCAGCGGGCTCTGTGGATTGCGGCTGGCCCGAGCCCAGCCCGGTCAGGCCGTTGATGGTGACCTCTTCAGGCTCACCGGCGATGTCCGCCCCGAGCGCGGACAGGCAGGCCAGGGTCCTCTGGATGTCCTGACTGGAGAGGACATTGAACAGGGTGGACTGTCCGGGGGCCATGGCGGCAGCCAGGGCGGTCCTGTGAGACACGGACTTGCTGGAGGGAGCGTCAACCTGAACAGGCATGAAAGGCCTCATTGAGACAGGCACTCTGCGGTGCGCATGATGATTTGAAGATGAAAGTCAAGGTCTTCTGTCTTCTGTGATCTGTCAACAGATCTTCATTCCACCGGAGCGGCAAACCTGGTCACGTCCAGGGCTGGACCGTTGGGGTAGCTGCCGAGGTTGCGCAGGTTGTGGCAGGTGTTTTCGAGATCCTTGATCAGGGCCTGATACTCCTGCCGGCTCAAGTCGCACTCCACGTCGGCAAAAAAGACGTACTGCCATTTTTCCCCCCGCAGAGGCCGGGATTCGAGCTTCTTCATGTTCACCCCCTCCCGGGCCAGGAGGTTGAGCACGCTGGCCAGGGACCCAGGCTTGTCAGGCAGGGTGAACAGGAGCGAGGTCTTGTCCCGGTTTCCGGTCGGGGGTTCATGGGGTCCGATGACCAGAAACCTGGTCCAGTTCTCCGGGAGGTCCTCGATGGAGGTCGAGAGGACCTTGAGCCCCAGACTGTGGGCCAGGGCCGGATGAGCGATGGCGGCTTCGGCAGGCTTGCCCCTGATCCGCGTGGCACCGGCAGCCGTGGATTCCACCGGGATGACGGCGGCCCTGGGCAGGTTGTGTCTCAGCCAGGCCGTGCACTGCTGCAGGGCCTGGGGGTGGGAGTAGACCACCGTGATGTCTTCCAGGTTGTCCGCTTCAGAGAGCAGGCTGTGACTGATCTTGCAGAAGATTTCAGCCTGAATGAAGACGTCGAAACGGAGAAAGAGGTCCAGGCTCTGGCCGACAGTGCCCTGGAGGGAGTTTTCCAGGGGGATGATCCCCAGGTCGGCGCCCTGGCTTCTGACCTCCCGAAAGATGTCCTCGAGCCCCGGGCTTGGCTGGTACTCGGCCAGGTGGCCCAGGTAATGCAGCCCGGCAAAATAGGAGAAGGTCCCTTCAGGACCGAGGTAGACCACTTTCTGAGGGCGCTGCAGGCTCCTGGAGGAAGAGAGGATCTCCCGGTAGATGGCCTGCAGATGGTCTTCAGGCAAGGGGCCGGAGTTGATCTCCACCAGCCTCTGCAGGACGTCCTTTTCCCGGAAGGGCTTGAACACGGCCTCCCGGGCACTGGATTTGAGCCTGCCGACCTCGAAGCTGAGCCTGGCCCTCTGGTTGAGCAGCTGCACCAGCTGGTCGTCCACACGGTTGATGGCTTCCCGGGCCCGGACCATGCTCTGCTCTTGCGACGTGTCGGAGGAGTGGGGGTCGCTCATCTACTTCTCCTCGATCTGTTCGGCAATGCGCATCCCGAAGTGTCGTCCGGCCTGATCGGTGCGGCACAGGACCTGGTCTCCCTCCTTGAGCGCGACCACGCTGGCCGGCGTGCCGTCTGACCTGACCAGGCGAATGGTTTCCGCATTCTGGAGAAAGATCTGGCCGTGGGCCTGGCCCACCCGGGCAGAGACGAGCAGGAGAGGGCGGACTTCGATCTTGATCCGGCCCACGGTGGCCAGTTCCGTCTGGCCGCCGGCATGAACGGTGAGCGCAGGGTCTCCGGCCCTGAGCTCCTCGAGATAGGAGGTCCTGTCCTTTGGGCCAACCACGTAGGCGTGGACAGCCCCGGCATTGATGCGAAAGGGCCGGGCGGCCACGTAGGGGTTGGCCTCGGTCTCGCCATGGACCAGAAAGGTGAAGCTGCTGGAGTTGCCCACGAGCAACCCCTGTCCGGTCTTGAGCATGGAGCAGGTGTCAACGCAGACCCGGTGACCCAGCCCGGCTGGTCGAATGGCGGTCAGGGTGGCCTTTTCCAGCTTCATCGAACCTTGAGACATCTTGACGTCCTGGACGATCTGTTTGAGTTCGCTCTGGCCCTCGGGGGCGACGACCAGGAAATCCACGCCCCTTTCCAGGATCCCCGCCGCCAGGACGGCCTGCTCCCTGGACAGGACCTCCAGGCCCAGCCGGCCCTTGTTCAGGGCCAGGAGATTCTCCACCGGGATGATCTCCCACCCGGAAGTCAGAAGGACGGTCCGTCCGGATTTCATGGCCTGAGCGGCCTGCTCCTGCCTGCCCCGGGAGCTCATGTCCATGATCACCCAGTCGTTTTCAGTGACCACCGTGGTCCGGCCCAGGGCCAGGACGTCGCTGGCGGCGTCCTTGTCCGTCAGGATCCCGTCCACTCCGGACTCCAACCCCAGCGTGACCAGGGTCTTGTCAAAGGGCATGGCTTTGAGGAAGATGGGAAGACTCATGGTCTTTGATGCCTTACTCGATTGTTTCGGGTCCCGGGCTGTCTCCAGAACTATGTCCCCAGATCCTCGTCCTGTTCTGCCAGCCTCAGGGCGTCCTCAACAGGCAGATCCTCATGCACGAGCTGGTTCAGGATGCGGACGAGCCGGGCCGGGCTGGCATCCTGAAAGATGTTGCGGCCCACCGAGAGTCCGGCCCCTCCGGCCTCCAGAGAGTCGGCCACCATCTGGATCAGGTCCCGCCGGCTGTCCAGCTTGGGGCCACCGGCGATGACCACGGGGACACAGCAGGCATCGACCACCCGGCTGAAGCTGTCGATGTCCCCGGTGTAGTTGACCTTGATCACGTCGGCTCCGAGCTCTTCCCCTGCCCTGGCGCAATGGGCCACGATGTCCGGAGCAAAGCTGCTCTCGATTTTCGGCCCCCGGGCGTAGACCATGGCCAGGACGGGCATTCCCCAGCTGGTGGCCATGCTCGAGACGTGCCCCAGGTCCTTGAGCATCTCCTTCTCGTGTTCCGCTCCAAGGTTGACATGGACTGAAACAGCGTCTGCCCCGAGCTTGATGCCGTCTTCCACTGTCCCCACCAGACATTTCGAGTTCGGAAAAGGCGACAGGGAGGTGCTGGCCGAGAGGTGAATGATGAGCCCGATGTCCCGCCCCTGCTCCCGATGGCCGCACCTGACCAGCCCTTTGTGCATCAGGACGGCATTGGCCCCGCCTTCAGTGACCTGATTCACGGTCTCCTTGAGGTCGGCCAGGCCGAAGATCGGTCCCACAGTGACCCCATGGTCCAGAGGAACGATGATCGTCCTGCCGGTGTTGCGGTTGAAGATGCGTTCCAGGCGGATGGATTTTCCCAGATGCATGATGACGTCCTTTGTTCGCTGCTCCTGCGGGAATAAAAAAAGGGCCGCCGGCACGGAGCCTGCAGCCCTTGTTGTCCACCAACTGAAAATCAGTCAGGAAGCACGTCTCGAACCACAGACCCCTCTCTGGCTGGTCCACCAGTAACTCCACATCCATGCGGCAAGAAGGGTTGAATGGCGGTTCATGCAGTTCATGAGTCGAACATGGCCTGTGATCAGGGTCGAAGTCAAGAAAAAATTGAATCAAAGTCACTTTTCTGTTGACACTGGTCACCGTCAGCAGGTTCGAGCTTCCGTCAGGACGGCGCGGCCCTGATCAGACCTTTTCCAGAGATGATTTTTCCTTCTGGCTGAGGATCTTGCCCAGGTCGAGGAGGATGAGCAACCGGTCCTCGAGCTTGCCCACACCCTTGATGTAGTCGGATTCGATGCCGGCCACGATCGGAGGCGGGGGCTCGACCGTGTCTTCAGGAATTCTGAGAACTTCGGAGACCTCGTCAACGATCAGGCCCACAGTGACATTGTCGATCATGACCACGATGATCCGGGTCGACTTGCTGTGCTCGACACGTTCCAGGGCAAAGCGCTTGCGCAGGTCGATGATGGGGATCACCCGCCCCCGCAGGTTGATGACCCCTTCGACAAAATCCGGGGCATTGGGCACGTTGGTGATGTCCTGGAGGCGGATGATCTCCTGGACCTGGAGGATGTCCACGGCAAATTCTTCTTCCCGCAGTTTGAAGGACACGAGCTGAAGCATCGTGTGCTGGGCGGTCTCTTTCTCCGACATGGGGCGTCCTTGTGGTTTGAGCGATTGTCAGGGGATGCTCGTATGAACGTGATACCGGGTGTTCAGGTTTCAGACCAGGCCGGCGGCAGGGCTGAAACCTCTCTTTTTGATTTTATATGGGTAAAATGTATGCGTCGGGATCTTTTCTTCCCTCAACCATCGTCCTTCGACCCTTGACCTTCAACCCGTCAGACAGGGCCAGAAGATAATGTGCTTTGGACCTGAATGCAAGGTTTGGCTTGACTGGCCAGATCCGATGCTTACTCTCCAACGTGTTGTCGAAGGATGACGAGGGTCGCCCCGGACAGCCTCCGTGGTATGGACCCCTTCTTTTCAGTGTGCACCATAGATTTAGGATTCAAGGAGACTGACCATGTCTGATCAGCAGAGAACATGCCCCCATTGCCAGCAGGCCCTGACCAAGTGGCTGGCCCCTCCAGAGACGATGTGGGGGGAAATCCTGGTCTGCTTCAACAACGAATGCCCCTTTTTCATGAACTCATCTGGCGAAATCGAAAACAAGGGCGAGGATAACCGGGCCCTTGGCTGCCGGTATGCCGAAGACCCAGGAAACGGCTACCAGTCTTTCAACCTCCTTGCTGTCTGCCCTTACTAAAAGTTTGGTTTGCCTTGAAATATTTTCTGTGATACCTTAATGTACTCATTTTAGGATATCCTGAAATGGCCCCGGTACCGCGATGCCCAGCATCCTCTGCCGGATGCAGCTGAAAGGCTTCAAGGCACTCGACAAACTCACAGAATCCCGATTCCCCTGAGGTCTGGGCCATCGTGGCCCGGTCCTCAGGGACCCCTTTCCCTTTCTCATCCTGTGCGTCTCCGTCTGACATCAGTCTGGCGGACAACCTTCTGGAAATGGAATTTCCCATGGCCGAAAATCTTTTGACCATCAAGGAAATCGCCAAACGGCTTGATGTTCCCGAATCCAACATCCGTTACTATCGCGACCGTTTCGAGGACTTTCTGCCTTCACTGGGGGAGGGCCGGAAACGGCGCTACAAACCAGAGGCCCTGGAGGTGTTTCGGTTCATTGTCCAAGGGTACAAGAACGACCTGAACACCGAACAGATCACCCACAGATTGATCACCCGCTTTCCGCGCAACCTCGAACCCGAAGACCATCAAGACACAGAGCCCCGTCACCTTCCTGAACCGTCCAGCTCACGCTCCCCCCATGCCCTGCAGGATTCGCTGCTCCACAGTCAGGCCAAAACCCTCGAGCATGTCACCCAGGCCTTGCTGCAGAAATACAATCTGGAAAAGCAGGTTGGTGAGTTGAACACAGAGCAGTCAAGGCTCAGGAAAGGGCTGCTTCTGGTCTGGAAAAGAGTCAAGCAGAACCAGCTGACCCTGGGCAGGGGGGACTCGGTCCGTCAGACCGGGACCGCAGTGCCTTCAGGCTGGGATGAACTGGAGAGACGATGCAGGGAATTGGAAAAACGGCAGCACGCGCTTGAGGAGAAGTTCGAAGCCCATGCCGTTGAAGTGACCGCTCTCCTGGACCGATGCTTCAACGGCGTCGAGCGGTTGCTGGAGCTTGTGGAAACCCTGGATCGAGACGGGCAGCCCGGCTGTTCACCCGAAGAGAACGGATGAACAGTGAAAGACGCCGGGGCAAAAGCTCCACATGGCATCTTTTTCAGAGAGACGACAAATCTTAACTCTTTGATTTCTCTGTTTGCTGAAATCTGTTTTCTGCACCTCTTCTTCAGGCTTTGTGCAGGTGCATCTTGATGGGTCTGGACAGGGCCGGGTTCAAGGGATTGGTGCAGCATTTTTCAGCCATGTGCAGGAGTGATTTACTTTGTCCGACGCTGTGACGCAATTGTGGTGCAAGTCTGTCACAGATGAAATGCATGAAGCCCTGCAAAAGCAAGCACACAACGTATGTCACGCTGATCTGAATTTTTCATGGCAACTTTTTGTGACCCTTTTGAAGGCCTCCAGACCATCGCGGATCGACAGCTGAAGGGAGTTTCTGGAGGTAACTCCTGACAAAAAGCTGCTGTGGGTTGACACGAAGAAAAATAATGGTGTATAAATTCTTACTAAAGTCTTTTTTGAAACCAGGAAAACTGATAAATGAACCAAAAACAACAGGTTAGGTCCGATATGGAAGAAGGGAATGAAAAAGTCGTTGTCGAAGGGCTGTACAAGATCTTTGGTCCGGATCCGGACCGCGCCTTCGGTCTCATTGACCAGGGCAAGGGCAAGGACGAGGTCTTTGAAGAGACCGGTCTGACCATTGGGGTCCAGAACGCCAGCTTCAATGTCCATTCCGGGGAGATTTTCGTCATCATGGGCCTGTCCGGGTCGGGCAAGTCGACCATCGTCCGGATGCTCAACCGTCTGATCGAGCCCACTGCCGGCCATGTCTATCTGGAGGGCAAGGATGTGGCCAAGATGACCAAGGACGAGCTCATCGACATCCGCAGGAAGAAGATGAGCATGGTCTTTCAATCCTTTGCCCTCATGCCGCACATGACCGTGATCAAGAACGCGGCCTTCGGTCTGGAAATCGCCGGTATGGATGAAAAGGAGCGGGAGAAGAGGGCCATGGACGCCCTGGACCAGGTGGGGCTCAAACCCTACGCCAACAGCTACCCCAAGGAGCTCTCCGGGGGCATGCAGCAGAGGGTCGGGCTGGCCCGGGGGCTGGCCGTGGACCCGACGATCATGCTCATGGACGAGGCCTTTTCCGCCCTGGACCCCCTGATCCGGACCGAGATGCAGGACGAGCTGCTCAAGCTCCAGCAGGAGAGTCAGCGGACCGTGGTCTTCATCTCCCATGACCTGGATGAGGCCATGCGCATCGGGGACCGCATCGCCATGATGGAAGGCGGCCGGATCGTTCAGGTGGGCACGCCGGAAGACATCCTCAAGAACCCGGCTGATGAGTACGTCAAGGCCTTTTTCCGCGGGGTGGACCCGACCAACGTCCTCAGTGCCGGAGACGTGGCCCGGGACATCTATCCGACCATCATCAGGCACCGGGGCGAAGGGTTGCGATCGGCCCTGGAGAGGATTCTGGAGGAAGACAGGGCTTACGCCTATGTCCTGGATCAGCAGGGCATCTTTCAGGGTGTGGTCTCTGTGGATTCGGTCAAGAACGCCATGGAAAAAGAGGCCACCAGCCTGGAAGAGGCCTTTCTGGGGGATGTGGCCACCGTGTCCGGGGACAGCACCCTTCAGGGCGTCCTGCCGGTGATCACCAGGGCAGACTGGGCGGTCCCGGTGGTGGACGAGGACAACAAGTATCTCGGAGCCATCTCCAGGAACCGCTTCCTGAGGACCCTGGACCGGCACACCGAGAACGAGAACAACAACGGCTGACGTGCGGTTCCTGCAGGCATCCGGGTGGGGCGGAGGCGTCCTGCCTGGGGTGAACACGTTGCGGAACCGGTCACGAAAACAGATACGGAGGTCATGAGCATGGCGAATATTTTAGGTTTCGGCGATTTTTTCATTCCCC
>CAZNIP010000039.1:0-25942 GCA_964573115.1 uncultured Desulfohalobiaceae bacterium
GCCCATATGGGCCGATCTGATGGGGCAGATCCCTGAGTACTTGTCCGGAGGCTGGTTCAGGCGACCCCCAGGGGTGGTTGAGAAGGTGATCTGTTCCCAGAGCGGCAAGCTCGCTGTCCGAGGAGTCTGCCCGCAGCCTCTCCGGGAGCTGTTCCTGGAGGGACAGACCCCGGAGCAAGCCTGTCCGCTGCACAGGGGACGCAATGTGCTTGAGCGGCTCTACAGGGGATTTCATGATGCACTTCAATAGTTCTTCGGCCTTGAGGCTGACGGCTCTGGTTTTGACGTTTCTGTGGTTCGCGGCCTGCACCCCGTTGCAGCCCGTGGCACCGCCACCTGCCAGGTCGCCGTCCCAACCTGCGGACACCCCGTCCAGGGAGAGGACCGGGGATGAGACGCCTGCCGCTTTTTCTTCAGGACGGGGAGCGGAAACCGGGCCGTCCTCCAGTGCGCCCAGTCCGAAGACCCTGGCCTCGCTCAACCTTGTGCAGCAGGCCCGGGAGCTGCTGGAGCGCGGCAGGCCGGGTGAATCCATTCGCGTCCTGGAGCGGGCGCTGCGCATCGATCCTGGAAACGGTCAAAGCGCTTTCTACCTGGCCGAGGCCTGGATCATGAAAGGGGACTTGGCTCAGGCTGAGGCCTTTCATCGGGTGGCCTCGTCCCAGCTCTCCGGCAGCCCCGATTGGGCTGCAAGGCTGCGTGACCAAGGCAGACGCCTGAACCAAGAGTAGGCCGCAGGAAAGGCTCAACTGGACTGCCGGTGCATGGTCCGGGCCCGAGCTGTTCCCTTCATGATCGTGATCCGCACCATGGTCCCCATCCAGCCAGCCAGGGCCTGGACCTCAGAAAGTGATGCGGGCACGCCTTGAGGCAAACCAGCCACCAGAAACACTTTGTTTGCCCCTTTTTGGCCCCGGCCCCTTGCCTCCATTCTTCAAGAGATTATTCATAAAGATAACTGTTGTCACAAAGCCCTGGCCATTGATGTTGGCCTTGAAGTGCCGGGTCAGGACAGGTTTGATCCAGCGTGGGAGCGATCATGACCAGAAAAGGCACACTCGGACTGGGGAAAGCAGGGCTGCTGGCAGTGCTCCTGCTTGGACTCTCACCCCTCATCTATCTGGAGGAGAAACTCATGGCGACTCCGGGTACGACCTCGGCTGTCACAAAGACCATTCCACCTCTGGACCAGCGCGTTCCTGCGGTCACAGAGACGGCCACCTTTGCCCTGGGCTGATTCTGGGGTCCTGACTCCCGGTTCGGGAGTTTAGCAGGAGTGGTCCGCACGAGGGTGGGGTATGCCGGCGGGACCACGAAGAATCCCACCTATCATCGTCTCGGGGATCACACCGAGACCCTTCAGGTCGAGTACGACCCTGACGCCATATCCTATGCCCAGCTCCTGGACGTCTTCTGGACCAGTCACGACCCTGGGCAGGGCGCCTGGTCCAGGCAGTACATGGCGGCTGTTTTCTATCACGACGAGGAGCAGAAAAAGGCCATCGAGGAGAGCCTCGACCGGATCGCCTCCAGCCTCAGGGGGAAGATCAAGACCAAAGTCCTGCCCCTGACGGGCTTCACCCTGGCCGAGGACGACCACCAGAAGTATGCCCTGCGGCGCTCCACGGCCATCATGGAAGAGTTTCAGGCCATGTATCCAGCTCTGGAAGGGTTTGTCGACTCCACGGCAGCGGCCCGGGTGAACGGCTATCTGGCCGGCTACGGCACCTGCGAACGGCTGAAGGAAGAGATCGAGGACCTCGGGCTGTCTGCCGATGGGGCCAGGAGGCTCCTCAAAGCCGTGTGCGGCAGGAAGGCCCTCATGGATTGATGGCCGGATCAGGGCAGGAAGCGAGCGGGCTCCTCTTTCAGCTGGCTGCCTTTGCTTCCCCGCCGGTTGGAGGCGGTGATGGCTGGCTGCCCCTCTTCCAGCTCTGATTGGCAGCGGACACAGAGGCGAACCCCTGGGATGGCCTTGCGGCGGGCATCAGGGATGGCTTCTCCGCTTTCCTGGCAATGAGTGAGGCTTTCACCCTCGGGCAAGCACCTTCTGGCCTGTTCAACGGCCTCTTCGACAGTGGCGCTGATCTGGTCCTGCCCGGCTTCATCCCGAGACCACCTTCCAGCCATGGTCATCTCCCTGCAGTTTGAGAGTTCGAGCTGTGCCATGGCCATGAAGTGCCCCGGCACTGCGCGGACATTGATCGGTATATCGATGTGCCAGCGTCTTCAAGAGCCAGGGGGAGGGACGGTCGAGGCGGATGGACGGCCGGTGGACGGCGACCACATCCCCTGATGGGTCTCCAGGGCACATGCCGGCCAGGATGGCTGACATCCGGCTGGCACTGACCCATTCGGGCAGGACGAAACGCATCCTCTCCCCAATGGAGTAGTTGAAGCCATACTCTCCCAGCCCGGCCACAATGCGAACGCTCTCCTCGGCGCTGTCCGGAGCTGCGGGCATGAACTCGAACGAGATGGCCGGCACAGGATGAGAAAGACCTTTGAGCACTTCGGCTTCAAGACCTTCGACATCGATCTTCACAAAGGCGGGCAGGCCAAACCTCTGGATGAGCTCGTCCAGGGTCTGCATGCGAACCCGTTCCTTGTGGTCCCAGGCGATGTGATTGCCGCAGTGTTGGCGGATTCCCTCAATCCATCTTTCAGAGAGCGTGCTCATGGTTGGATGGGTCATGGAAACCTGCAGTTCGGCCATACCCTGTTCGGCACCCAGGGCACCCTCCACAATGTGGACCCCGCCATCGTGGCCGTAGAGACGCTTCAAGACCTGCAGACAGCTCGATTGCGGCTCCACAGCAACCACCTCGCATTCCAGGCTTCGAAAGGCCCGAACCCTGCTCCCGATGTGCGCCCCTACGTCAAAGACCAGAGATTTCGGGGGGATGAACGCACGGTAAAACCGCCGCATCCGCCGCAACCTGAAGGGTATGCCGTAGTACACGAGGAAGGACGTCCACAGGCCGCGAAGCGTGCCGGGCTCGAAGCGAGGCGACTGGAACGAGGGAGCGACGGACATGGTGAGCAGACCGAGGACCGTTCCGACGCCCGGGAGGAGAACCCATGTCCCATCCGGGGCGGCGAGGGCCACAGCTACTGCAACAGACCAGAGCAGGAGAGCCTCTGACTGCAGGGCGAATCGGTGCATGATGGAGGCCTCCCCTTCTGCAGGACCATGGAGCAGCCAGAGAAAACGCCCGAAGAGGTCCACCAGGGCGGCTGCGGCACCACCCCAGATGACCATCTGAAACAGGTCGACGGGATCAGCTTCTGTCCAGGGCCGGCCAAGAGACGGGGCCAGATGGGATATCCCATCGAAGCCTGCCGCGATGAGCAACAGACAGAGTGCGAGGACGGTCGCCAGGGCAAAGGACGCATAGGGCAGCCTCCTGACCCGGGAGCCCACCTCGCTCAGCAGGGAGCCATAGAGCAGCAGGGAGGCCAGCCAGGTCAGGGCAACGGCAAAGGGCGCACAGTCCGTGGCGCCGAGCACTGCGGAAAGGGACAGGAGGACGACGATGGCGTTGAGGGACCAGATCATCAGTTCTGCTTTGGGGCAGCCAGGGGTGTGAGCGTCATTTTCGGCTCAAGAGCTTTCTGATGACGGAACGAGTCCGTTGTCTGGTCGGACCTTGGCAAGCTGTCCATGTAGAGGTTTCGAACCCTCATCTTGAGCGGATCTTCAATGATCGAGTGACCATCTGTCAAGGCGTCGCCCTGAGTCGCTCCCCACTCCAGGATGAGAGGTTCGAGGATGGCTGTGTGGTCACCTCCCCTGGCAACGACCTGAAAGGGCGGCCTCTCAGTCCATCGAGGTCATCTGAGCGCGGGCTTCAAGTCCGCGCTCGGTGAAATCCACCTCCATGCGGAAGCGAAGTTGAGTGTTCTTCATGGCCTCGAGGATGGCCATGGCCTGCTCCTTGTGTTCCTTGTCCTGGCCAATGCCCGAGACCATGCCTTCAAACAGTCTGAAATACTGGCTGTAATCAAAAGTTGCGGCCATGAATCCCGAAGATGATTCAAGGGACGCCGTGTCCAGGCCCTTTGAGAGCTTTTCCGCCCTGTCGCCCGCATAGACTGACAGGTGTGAACCGTGAATGGCCACCTTTGGGGTCACAGGAACGGGCAATGGCAAGGGAAGGGCCACCGGAGTGCCATCGGCGGGAACCTGGTATGCCGCCAGGGGTGGGAACATGGCTGAGGCCGTGCGCAGCAGGGCTGCAGGGTTCTGGGCCGACAAGGTGATCAGGGCGTCGACATCCTGAGGCAGAGCTCCTGAGGCCGCGTCGGTCCCGCCCATCTCCATCGAGAGCAGGGTGACTGCTATGCCCCGCACACCAGCGGCCATGGCCAGGGCCCGATTCAGAGTCGCCGGGTGGTGAGTCCTCAGGTCGTGCTGCATGTCCTTGAGGAAGCTGCAGCTGTACTGTTTCTGAGTGATGTCCGTCCACTGTCTGGTCAAGAACGGCAGGACCTTCTCGACATTCAGGCCGATGCCATACGAGAAAACAGCCGGTTCATCGGTCTTGCGCACATAGTCGGGCAGAAAACCGCGCAGCGACTGCAGCCCCTTCAGCAGTTCCTGATCACGGCATTCCACAACCATGAGCGAATCCATGTGGGACGGTTCCCCGCTCAGGTCCAGGGCCGTGTACCCGAGAACCGTTTGCGGCCAGGTGTCGACCATCGACGTCAGATCGTTCCGGCAACCCTCTGCGCGAAGTTCGGCGAGGTCATCAGGGACATCCCTGAGCTGGGGCTTCAGGGCCTGGATCATTGAGGCCATGCGGTTGCCGTTCTCCGTCGTCAGACCGGTCACGAGCTGGCGGTGATCAAGAAAGCCGATCACCGAGGGATGCAGCCCATATGTCTCCTGCATCGACTCGAGCCGCCCGCTCTGGGCCAGTGATCGTTCCGGCTTTTCCTGTCCCAGGGCCATGGCCAGGGTCTGTTCGCTGTTGACTCCAAGGTCCAGCACAAAAACCGCCTGGCGACGATCCACACCGATGACCAGGCTGACAAAGGGGTCCTTGTGGTTCAGGACATAACGTCGGTAGGTCGCCTCCCCCATGGTCTGCGGCTGTGTCTCAGCCCTGGCCTTTTTTTCAAGATCATCGATTTTTGCATTGAATCGCTGGACGTCGTTCAGGCTGATACGGAGAAGGACTGGGGCCAGTCCAATGGCATAGGAGGCAAATCTGGGTTCGGCATCAATCCCCCAGCTCTCCAGATGTTTCCTGGGAGACATTGCCGCCGCCGTGTACTCGGCCCAGAGCTGCACAGCCATGCGGTGACCCGCATTGCCTGACTGGTCTTTGGTCTCGAACATGCTCAGGGGGTCCAGCTCCTCAGGCATGCTGAAGTGGCCTGCATTCCATTGCAGCAGTTTCTGCAGGGGCAGCGGGTCCAGGCCACCGAGAAAGAAGATGGTGTCCTCGGGCACCAGACTGAGCATGGACCGAGCTCCTGTCTGTCCATTGGCCTGTTCGTCCTCTCCGCAGGACACCAGCATCACCAGGGACAGAAAAATGACCGTCAGCAGACCCAATTTTGTTCGTTTCATGGTCTTCCCTTCCTGTTGTGAATGAATAGCTGCTCCAGGGGATGCCGCCTGGATGGAGTTGAAGTTCACTACCTGACCTTTCTTTCCAGATGCCTTCCCTCACGCCTGATGGCTGGGTCAGGCAGATTTCATCGCGACCATTCTGGTTGTGACATGCAAGAACCTGACCCAGCACAGGCGTGTTCGTGAAGGGTTCTGCCTTGAAGCTTCATTGAAGGACGCGACATCAGAAGCCCGAAGTCGCCCCTCCAAGCCTGCGGGGAGGGGATGATATGACGCAGCACAATAGAATGGGCAAGGTGGAGGTTCGATCTAGTGTTGCTGCGAACGCAGGGAATCGATGAGTTTGGCTGCTGTTTCCAGTGCATCTCCAAAAAGAGGCACGGCCTTTCTGTCCGAATACAAAGGGTTTTCCTCTCCGGAATAGCCTGGCTGGCGGTCATAATTGCAGATGATGACGTGTTTGGCCTCATGGGCCATAAGGATTGGCATTCCAGAGATTGGCGTGCCCTCTTTTTGGATTGCTGCCGGATTGACCACATCGCAGGCCCCAAATACCAGCACTGCATCGGTTTCCGAAAACTTTGGATTGGCGTCGTCCATTTCCATCAGCTTGCCATAGTCCACTTCAGCCTCAGCCAGCATGACGTTCATATGCCCTGGCATGCGTCCAGCCACCGGGTGGATGGCAAAGAAGGTCTCCGCCCCCATCTCTTCCAAAAGGGCGGCCAGCTCTGCCACCTTGAACTGGGCCTGAGCCAGGGCCATGCCATATCCCGGTGTAATGATGACTTTTTTGGCCGCAGTCAGGATGTCGACTGCTTCCCGGATTCTGTCCTCTGCGCTCTGTTCGGATTGGGAGCCCGACCCTTTGGGCGCATTTTCCTCTGTGAGCAGTGCCATGATATTTTCAACTGTCTTCTTGGCATCTCCTGTGAGCATAACTGTCTTTGCATGTTGGTATAAGGGATTTTCGACTCCCGAGTATCCAGGTTTTTGGTCAAAGTTGCAGCAGATGATGTTTTTGGCTTGGTGGGCGAGCAGAATGGGCATACCCGAGATAGGAGTCCCCTCGACCTCGATGGCTGCCGGATTGACGACATCGCAGGCTCCAACGACCAAAACCGCGTCAGTGGAGGCAAACACAGGGTTGGCATCATCCATTTCAACAAGCATATCATATTCCACACCAGCTTCGGCCAGGAGAACATTCATGTGCCCCGGCATTCTGCCGGCCACTGGATGGATGGCGTATCGCACTTCCTTTCCCTGTTCGATCAGGTGCTGGGCCAGGCCAACGACATCCTGCTGGGCTCGGGCCAGGGCCATGCCATACCCGGGCACAATGACGACGCTCCTGGCTGTGCGCAAGGCATCCGCCGCCTTGCTCAGATCATGGGCCCCATCGAGCTGATCACCCCAGTCGGCAGGGGCATCGGCAGATGCAACAGCCTCGCTGGTGTGAGTCGCTTTGGGCTCAGGACGCGGCGTACTCTGTGTTTGGGGAACAAAGACCCTGCCTAGCTTCCTGTTCATGGCCTTGCACATGACATGCGTCAAAATGGATCCGGATGCAGCCACAGTGGCCCCAAAGGCGATGAGCAACTGGTTTTCAATGATCATGCCGCACAATGCAGCCGCCAAACCGGCAGTGGCATTCAAAAAGGAGATGAGGACCGGCATGTCCGCGCCGCCGATGCGAATGGAGAACAGGACTCCAAAGACAACCCCCAGGCCTATCTGGAAGGCGTAGAGGGCAAGCCTGATCTCATGAGGGGCAAAGAGGGCGGTGAGTCCAGCGGCGAGGAGAAGGAGGGCATTGAGAAGGACAAGCTTCGAATGTCCGGGGAGGATATGGGGTGTCTGGCGCATCTTGTTTGCCAGCTTGGCGCTGGCGATCATGCTCCCGCTGAAGGTCAGGGAACCGATGCTGAGCCCAAGAACTCCGGACACCTGGTTCATCAGGGGCAGCCCAGGCATTCCCCGGCTCAGCTCCAGCAGAGAGACAAGAAAGGCGGCTATGCCCCCTGCTCCATGCTGAAATGCGATCATGGCCGGGATCTGGATCATGTTCACCCTCTGGGCCACGACAGAGCCCAGCACAGATCCGACAAGGAGAGAGATCAAAACTGTTCCGATGTCGATGACCCCGTTTCGGAACAGGATCAGAAGAAAGGCACAGCCCAGGGCAAAGGCTGCAGTGAGGTTGCCCAGCCTTGCCTTGCGGGGCGTGCGGAACTGCCAGATGCCGATTATGAGCACAGCAATGATCACAAGATCCGTGAGCAGGGATGCAATGTGTGGACTATGATTCATGCGTCTCTGTCCCTGCTCTGTTTTTTTTGAAGAAGGTCAGCATTCTGTCGGTGATCACGAAGCCACCGACCACATTGAAAGTGGCAGCAGTCAGGGCGACAGCGCCAATGATGCGTTCCATGTGACTCGGCGTCACGGAAAAGATGAGCAGGGCACCCAGGATGGTGATGGCGGAAATGGCGTTGGTCATGGACATCAAGGGGGTGTGCAGAAGCTGGGGCACCTTGGTGATCAACAGATATCCAATCCCGAAGGAGAGGACGAATATTCCGATCATGAACAACAGACTGAGCATTGCTGTTCTCCTTCAGTTCAGAAGATCCCCCTGCATGGCCTTGAGCGTTCCCTTGTGATGAATGGTGCCGTGATGGGTCACCAGGGAGCCAGCCACGATTTCATCGTCAAAGTCTATGTTTCCGGGGCCTTTTTTATAGAGATTCTCGACATAGTAGTAGAGGTTGTGGGCGTAGAGCCAGCTGGCATGGACGGCCATCCGTCCGGGAATATTTTGAATGCCGCAGATCGTGGTCCCGTTCCTCTCCACCATTCGCCCCGCTTCTGTCATTGCGCAATTCCCGCCTTGATCTATGGAGACATCCATGACAACCGAGCCATAGCGCATGGTCTTGATCATATCTTCAGTCAACACAATGGGAGCAACTTCACCAGGGACCAGGGCGCTGAGAATGACCACATCTGCCTGCTCCAATTGAGGAGCTATGGTTTCCCGCTCCTTGTTCAACCACTGGCTGTCCAGAGCTTGGGCGTACCCTCCCTCGCCCAGAGCCAACTCTTGAGGGATGTCGAAGTCAACGACCTTGGCCCCCAGGCTTGCGGCCTGAGTGCAGGCTTCCTTTCGAATGTCCAGAGCCTTGATCACCCCGCCAAGTCTCTTGGCCGTGGCCAGAGCCTGGAGTCCGACCACCCCTGTGCCGATGACCAGGAAATTCGAAGGCTTCACCGTGCCGATGGCTGTCCCGGTCATGGGCACAAACTTGGGCATGGAGTTGGCAGCCATGAGGACTGACTTGTATCCGGTGACTGTGCTCATGGAGGAGAGGGCATCCATCCTTTGGGCCCGAGAGATGCGCGGGATACCGTCCATGGTCAAGGCAGTGATCTTCTGTTCCCTGAGTTTGTGAACCATGTCATGGTTGGCCGGTGTGGCCGGATGCAGAAAGGTGATGAGGGTGGTGTTCGGGGAGAGCATATCGACTTCATGCTTGTTGGCGGTGTGATTGAACATTGGCTGCTTGACTTTCAGGACGATGTCGGCTTGGGCAAAGAGTGTTTCCGGGTCGGAGACAATACTGGCTCCGGCTCGTTCGTAGTCTGAATCCTCAACCCCGATGCCCTTCCCGGCTTCAGATTCGACCTGCACTTCAAAGCCCAGTGTGATATATTTGGACACGACATCCGGCATGACAGCGACTCTTCTCTCTTCAGAGAGGATTTCCTTGGGAACGCCAATAATCATGATGTCCTCCAGAAGCCTTCAAATGTTTCTGATGCGATGGACGGCGACACTGTTGTATGACCACAGGAGGTTTTCTGATGCGGCTGCAAAACTTGAGATGCAGCCGCAAGGATTCAGGAGCCAGAATCCAGGATTCAGTAGAATCGAAGAGTTCCACGACGCAGCTGGCGTCCGGGCACCGCCATTGAGCCTTTTTGCGTCGGCGGTTTTCTATGGGCTCATGGGGTTCCGGGACAGACTCACGATTGAATCTGAAAAAAAAGGTGGATGTGGAGTGCTCTTGATCCTCTCCAAAACCTGACGGGTCATGTCACGCAATGGCTCAGAAAAATCATTGTTCCCGTTTACGAAATGCATCAAACTTCGACACGCAATGATTCGCGCCTCATAGTAAATATTCTCATCATCCAAGATTCTGATGACTTCTTTGATCAACTCCTCTTTTGGGTTTTCCAATTCTTCAATATGCTTCAATGCCTCTTCCCTGAGTCGCCAGTTTCCTTTGTATCGCAGGAGTCGGATCAAACCGCTCTGGCAGTCTTCCGCACTCCCGTTTTGAAAGATCTCATCGAGGTCCTTGAGGACCTGTCCCCATTCCTGCAGATTGCCGAAAGGATCTTGACTCATGAGTGGCCTCCTTGATGTAAGGATGTGCTGGATGAACGCCTGAGCACTGCAAGGCCCGATCTGAGCTCCTCTTCGCAAAAGGAGTGCCACTCAGGATTTTCTTTTCAATTCTCTGATATAAATGATAAAAAGGTGAAAGGAAACGTGTTGTGAGCCGACTGAGATGGGACAAGAACGCCCGCTGATTGCGGCCTCAACGCATTGAAGAGTATTGAATGATTGGAAAAACAGAAGATGGGCGGAAACGCCCGATTGGGCGGTCAGGTCAGTGTTGATGAGCGGCTGTTCGCACTGAGGGGCTCAGTGTGCGGGAGATTGAGCTTTCGGAAGAGGGCTCTGCGGGATATGCCCAAGAGTTTGGCAGCCGAAGTCCGATTCCCGTTGGCCTCCTGCATGGCTTGGCTGATCAGGGACTTTTCGAGCTCTGCCATGGCTTGACGCAGATTCAGGGACGCTCTGGGCGGATACAGGCCAAGCTGAGCCTCAGGAGAGATGAACTCCAAATGTCCAAGGGCAGTGTATCTCTGAAGGACGTTGCGCAGTTCGCGAACGTTTCCGGGCCAGGGGTACTCCATCAATCTGTCCAGGATTTGACCCGGAACCTTGCACCTTTTTGATTTCTTTGTCATCTGATCCAAAAAATGGTCGACCAGCAAGGGGATGTCCTCTTTTCTGGAACGCAGGGGTGGGATTTGGATCTGCAAGACCTGGATGCGATAATAGAAGTCTTTGCGCATCTCATCCTGGGAGACCTGAGCGCTCAAGTCGATATTTGATGCTGAAATGATGCGCAGATCGGCTGACATGGAGCCGCTGCTGCCCACAGGCCGGTAATCACCGCCTTCAATGGCCCGCAGGAGCTTGGCCTGCATACCAGGGGTCAATTCGCTGACTTCATCCAAAAAGAGGGTCCCTCCTGCTGCCAAGTCCAAGTAACCGGAGGTGTCGGCGTGCGCTCCGGTAAAAGCGCCTTTGCGATGTCCAAAGAATTCTCGTTCAAAGAGGGATTCCTGGATGGCTCCACAGTTGACGGCGACAAATGATCCCCTTCTCCTGGAACTCTGCTCGTGTATGGCCCTGGCCACAAGCTCCTTGCCTGTTCCGGACTCTCCCAGAATGGCCACGCTGGCTTCTGTGGCAGCAGCCTTGATGATGAGCTCATAGACCTCCTGCATGGCCTTGGATCGACCGATGAGCTGGCCAAACTTGAACCGATCGCTCAAGGAGGAACGCAGAGCTCGGTTCTCCTGATGGAGCAAATCCGCCTTGATCTTTGCAGCAAGCTGCTGTTCCTTGATCTCGGTGATATCCTTGAACGTGGAGAGCAGTGCTGGTTGGCCCTGCAGAGTGATGGGGCTGTGACAGATTTGAATCCAGATCGTCCTGTCCGGCCGAACCAACTGGAAGACATCTTCCTGCCTGATGCTCGGGGGGGTTGGGCCTATGCGTTGATAGAGTTGAGCCAGGTCTTCAGCCGCTCTGAGCACCGGAACATCCACTCGACAGCCGAGCAAGGCCTGGGGTTCGGCGATCTGGAAGATTTTGCAGAATTCAGGATTGAGATAACAGTACCTGGCTTTCTGGACCAGAGCCACTCCTTCTGTGACCTGTTCAGTCAGGGTTCGATAGAGCTCTTCGCTCTCCCGCAGGGCTTCTTCAGCGCGTTTGAGCCACAGCACTTTGCTCAACCGTTCGGCTATGGCCCACAGCAGCCGCTCCTCCTCCTGAAGAAAGGGTTCGCGAACAGTGTGGGAAGGGCAAATGCGGTAAGAAACTTCAACCTCCCCAACCTCTTCACCATTCAAAATAATGTGCGTCCTTTGCGAATACGGTGTGGATTCAAAATCCTGGGAGGTATATTCCCGGCCCTCAACTGTGATCCGGGCGCAGGCGTACTCAGGATACTGCCATGCGGCAGGAATGAGCTCCACAGCCCGCTGCATGATCCACTCCAAGGAGACATCCTGGTTTTCAAAGAGATTTGAGATGCCGTAGAGGCAATTCAACTCCTTGACCCGCTCGGCAAGCTGGCAGGATTGAGAACAGGCTGGCTGGTCCTTTTGAGAAGAGGTTTGCTCTTCAGTCGGATGGCCTGGCGTCTGCCCGGGATTGGCCGGAGGGCCTGAGTTGAGAAAGTTCATAGTTTGATGGACACAGGCTGGGCACGATCTTTCATGCGGCGGGACAGACCCGCTGCAATCGGGAACACTCAAGACAGCTCAATCACAACATCTCAAGCTCAGGATACTCTGTGAATTCCAAAATTGTCAAAAGACTTGGGTTTGATTTTCAGACACGAAGATGGACGAGTGCTGGCGGCTTAAGATCACGGAGGATCCACGTGCCGGACCGGTTTCGGGCTCCAGAGAGCCTTCTGACCCGGCACGCTCAATCCAGGCAAAATCAACGAGGAAATGCTCCTGGTGAACATTCTGTTGAGAAGCGACGAACATGACCGGGGAGGATATGCCCAGACACATCCTACCGTCCTTTCTGGCTCAAATGAGCGTCATGAGGGTCGAAAAAGAGTGCTCTGGCTTTCCAAGAGAAGGGTTTTGTGAAAGACGCCTGATGCACGGGGGAAAGGTGGGAGGTCCAACTCAAGAGTCACTGCTCATGCAGGGTCCTGCGCAGCCAGTCCAGGGCGGTCATGGCAAAGAGCTGGATGTTTCTGGACCTGGAGCGAAAGCGGAAGTTGAAGGTCCGGGCGGCCGCACTCTGCGGGCTGGCCAGCCCGATGCAGACCATGCCCACCGGCTTTTCAGGGGTTCCGCCGCCGGGCCCGGCAACACCTGTCGTGGCCAGGCCATAGGTGGCGTTGGCTGTCTCCCTGACCCCCTGGGCCATTTCCAGAGCCGTCTCCTCTGACACGGCCCCGTGTCTCTCCAGGGTCTGGGACGAAACCCCGATGAGCTCGACCTTGGAGATGTTGTCGTAGGTCACGGCCCCGAAGTGAAAGGAGTCCGAGCTCCCGGCCACGCTGGTGATGAGGTGGGAGATGAGCCCGCCGGTGCAGCTCTCGGCCAGGGCCAGAGTGGCCCCTTTCTGCCGCAGGAGGTTGCCGACCACTTCAGCCATGGGTTCTTCATTTTCGGAAAAGATGTGCCCTCCGAGAAGGGGCCGGACCCTGGCGGAGGCAGCCTGGAGCCGGGTTTCGGCATCAATCCTGTCCTGCCCGCTGGCGTAGAGCTTGACCTGGATGATGGGAAAAGAGGTCCGGTACCCGAAGGTCACTCCGGGGCAGTCGGGAATCACGGGTTCGAGCGCGTCGGCCGTGCCCGACTCGGTCAGGCCGAAGGTGGAGATGGTTTTGACCAGGCGGTGGTCGAGGCTGTGGCCGAACTGATCGCGGACAGCCGGGAGCACGGAATCCTCGAACATCCGTTTCATCTCCGCAGGCACGCCAGGGAGAAAGAAGCACTGGCAGCCCCTGATGAGCAGGGAAAATCCCGGGGCCGTCCCCAGGGGGTTGGGAATCATGGTCGACCCGGCAGGGAGCAGGGCCTGCTTGAGGTTGGACCTGGGCATGTCCCGGCCGATCCTGGCGAAGAAGGCCCGGACAGCCTCCCTGGCGGCGGGGTTGGCTTCCAGCTCGGTCCCGGCGGCCAGGGCTGCGGCCTGGGCCGTGAGATCGTCGGATGTGGGCCCCAGGCCTCCGGTGACCAGGGCGACATCGGCCCTCTCGCCCATCTCCCGCAGCGCGGCGGCGATCTCCTCCAGGTCGTCCCCCACGCTGACGTGGGCGGCCACCCGAACCCCGGCTTCTTCCAGTTTTTCCGCCAGCCAGGCCGTGTTGGAGTCCACCAGGGCCCCGGTCCTGATCTCGTCTCCGGTGGCCAGAATGTGCGCGGTGATCATGGCTGTCCTCCCTCATCCGGGGGGAACTCGTCCATTCTGGTCCAGACCAGGTTGTAGAGGTCCAGGCGGCGGTTGTAGATGTTGCGCACGCTGCCGTGCTCCCGGAGCTCCTTGAGCAGGTCCAGATCCAGATCGGCGATGAGGGTCATTTCCGTGTTCGGCGTGGCCTCGGCCGCAATGGCGTCATGGGGGAAGGCAAAGTCCGAGGGGGTGAAGATGGCCGACTGGGAGTACTGGATGTCCATGTTCTCCACCCTGGGGATGTTGCCCACGCTTCCGGAGATGGCCACGTAGCATTCGTTCTCGATGGCCCGGGCCTGGGCGCAGCGCCTGACCCGGAGGTAGGCGTTCTTGGTGTCGGTCCAGTAGGGGACCAGGAGGATGTTCATGCCCTGGTCCACCAGGATCCGGCAGAGCTCGGGAAACTCGATGTCGTAGCAGATCAGGATCCCGATCTTGCCCACATCGGTCTCAAAGACCTTGATGTTCTCCCCGCCCCGCAAGCCCCAGTTGGCGGTCTCCTCAGGGGTGATGTGCAGCTTGTACTGCTTCTCCCAGGTCCCGTCCCGCCGGCACATGAAGCAGACGTTGAAAAGCTTGTTGTCCCGGTACTCGGGCAGGCTGCCGGAGACGATGTTGATGTTGTAGGACAGGGCCATGTTCACGAGCTCCTCCCGCAAGGGCTCGGTGTATTCGGACAGGGAGCGCATGGCCTCAGGGGCCTGTTCCTCGTCGAACTTGGAGATCAGGGGAGCGTTGAAGAGCTCGGGAAAGAGGATGATGTCCGAGTTGTAGCCGGCCACGGTGTCCACAAAGAACTCCACCTGCTGCAGGAAGTCGTCAAAGGACTCGAAGAGGCGCATCTGCCACTGGACCACCCCGAGGCGGACATAGGTCTTCTTGGCCCCCATGAGGGGAGAGCGCTCCTCATAGTAGATGTTGTTCCACTCCAGGAGCACAGCATACCCGTGGGACTCCCTGTCTTCAGGCAGGTAGCCCTTGATGAGCTTTTTGATGTGAAAGTCGTTGGAGAGCTGGAAGGTCAGGACCGGATCGTAGAGCTCCTTGTTCTTGACCATCTGGGTGTACTGCTGGGGGGTCAGCTCGTCAGAGTACTTGTTGTACCCGGGGATTCGGCCGCCCACGAGGATGCCCCTGAGGTTCAGGTTCTCGCAGATCTCCTTGCGGGCGTCGTAGAGCCGCCGGCCCAGGCGCATGCCCTGGTAGTCCGGGTTGACGAAGACCTCGATACCGTAGAGGTAGTCCCCGTCCGGGTCGTGGTTCTTGAGATGGCCTTCGCCGATGACCTGCTTGTAGGTGTGGTTCTCGCCATACTTGGAAAAAGAGATCATCAGGCTCAGGGCTGCGGCCACCACGATGCCCTTGTCCTCGATGCAGATCTGGCCCTGGGGGAACCTGGCCAGATGGGAGGAGAACTCCTCAAGCGTCCAGTAATCGGTCATCACCCGGTAGACCCGGCTCATGATGTCCACCAGGGCATCATAGTCCGAGGTCTTCAGGTTTCGAAGCTCAAGTTTGTGGCCGCTCTGTTCAGTGCTGTTCATGTCTGATCTCCGTGGACGTGTCTTCTGAAGCTTTGAACTCTGTGGCGCAGGTGATCGTCGAGTCTTTTCAAGGCCTCCTGGGCAATGGGTTCCGGAACGCCGCCGAAAAAGGCTTCGGCCACCCCTCCGGCAATGCAGGCCTGGGTGTCGCTGTCTCCGCCCAGGGAGACCGCGTTGCGGACCGCGTCTTCATAATCCTCGGCCTCGAAAAAGGCAATCAGGGCCTCGGGCACCGAGCCCTGGCAGGTGACGTCGAAGCTGTATCCCGGGCGGATGGCCTCCAGGGTTCGAGTCAGGTCGTAGTTGAACCTGGTCTGGATCGTCCTGCGGATGGCCTCCTTGCTCCTGCCTTTACGGGCCAGGAACACGGCCAGGGCCACGGCCTGGGCTCCCTTGATCCCCTCGGGGTGGTTGTGGGTGGCTGCGGCCGACTGTTCGGCCTGGGCCAGGACCTGCTCCTCGCTGTGGCAGAGCCAGCCCACAGGGCTGACCCGCATGGCCGATCCGTTGCCGAAGCTGAAGTAAGGCTGACTTGAGTCCGAGGCGGCCCAGACCGCAAAGCTGCCCCCGTATCCGGCCAGGGGATAGCGGCGAAAAGAGGTCTTCAGGTTCTGCCAGAAAGGGATTCCCTCCATCAGACTCTCGGCCACGGCCACCGTCAGGACCGAGTCGTCGGTGAACCTGGACTGGGAGGTCAAGAGCTCGAAGTCTTTGCCCTTGCAGGGCCAGGCCTCGAATCTGGAGCCGATGATGTCTCCGGCAATGGCACCGAGCATGCTGTCCTCCTCTTTTTTCTGCTCAGCCAGAGGGCTGAGCATAGAAAAGAATAGCCTGCTTTTTCATTCAAGAGAAGGGGGCGGTCATTGCCGCCGCCGGCGGCAACGAGGACGTCCTGATTTCGCGAGCCCGGGCTCGCGAAATCAGGCGTAGGTGTGCATGATGGCGCGCAAGGTCTCGTTCGATCTGCTCTGGTCCATCAGGGGCCCGGACTCCAGGACCTGGAAGTGGTGCTGAAAAGGCTCCCGGTCCGCGTTCTGGTAGAGGACGCCCACAGGTATCCGGTCCCCCCACTGGCGGGCCAGGCGCATGGCCGCCTCCCAGTCCGAGGGGTCGTGCGCCGAGTCCAGCTCGGTGCAGCGCTCCTTGTACCATGCATGGGTGTTGACCTTGTTGAAGGACACACAGGGCTGGAGAATGTCCACCAGGGCGAACCCCGGGTGCTGGATCGCGGCCTGAATCAGGGAGACCAGGTGGTCTGTCATCCCTGAAAAACCTCGGGCCACAAAGCCGCCGCCCATGGCCAGAGCCACGGGCAGAGGGGCGAACGGGAACGAAGGGGCCCCATGGGGCTGGGCCTTGGTCACCTGGCCGGCAGCCGTGGTCGGGCTGGCCTGGCCCTTGGTCAGGCCGTAGATCTGGTTGTCGTGGACCAGAAGGGTGACGTCGATGTTGCGCCTCAGGGCGGCCAGGAAATGGTTGCCACCTTCCCCGTAGGTGCAGCCGTCGCCGCTTTCCACGATCACATCCAGCCCCGGATTGGCCAGCTTGGCCCCGGTGGCCACGGGCAGGGCCCGGCCGTGCAGTCCGTTGAAGAGGTTGCAGTACAGGTAGTGCGGGGCCTTGGCCGCCTGGCCGATGCCGGAGACGAAGAGCAGGTCCTGGGGCCGGCGGTCCAGCCCGGCCAGGGCCTCTTTGACCGACTTCAGGATGGAGAAGTTGCCGCAGCCGGGGCACCAGGCGGTTTCAAACTGGCCGAAATCACTGGGTTGAACCATGTCTGCCCTCCTTGATCAGGGATTGCAGTCTGGAGGCGATGAATCCGGCAGTCAGGGGCCGCCCGTCATAGCGCAGGATGGATGCCCCAACGCCAAACCCGGTTGTCTTGCGGATCAGGCCGGCAAACTGGGCGCTGGCGTTGACCTCCACGCTGAGGACGCGTCCGGCGGACCGGAGACGGTGGAGGAACTGATCTGGATCCAGGGGCCAGACCTGGGAGAAGTGAATGGTCCCCACACTGGTTCCGGACTTGTCCAGCAGGGCAGCGGCTTCCTGGACCGCCCCCTTGCTGGAGCCCCAGCAGAGAAGCAGAACGTCCGGGGCTTCAGGGCCGGTGACTGTCGGAGGAACGACCTCCTGGCTCAACCCCTGCTCCTTGCGCCGCCGCTTGTCCACCATCTCTGTCCTGACCCGGCCATCCTCGGTGATGTGCCCGTCCGGGGTGTGCTCGTCGCTGTCGGCCACCACCAGGGCCGGGCCGCATCCGGGGATGGCCCGGGGCGAGATCCCGCTGTCGGTGACCGCAAAGCGGACATAGTCCTCAGGAAGACTCGAGGTGTCCGGACCAGGGATCGGGTCGAGACTGTCCAGATCAAAAGGGTCCACAGGGCGGTAGGAATCGGCCAGGAACTGGTCGGTGATGACGATGGCCGGGGTCTGGTATGTATCTGCAAGGCCGACGGCCTTTCTGGTCAGGTGGAAGCACTCCTCGGGAGTCCCCGGGGCCATGACGATCCGGGGAAATTCTCCGTGTCCGCTGTACAGGGCCAGCTCCAGGTCCGACTGCTCGGTCCTGGTGGGCAGGCCTGTGGCCGGGCCGGGACGCTGGGCCAGGACGATGGTCACCGGTGTTTCGGTCATGCCGGCCAGGCTGATGCCTTCGCCCATGAGGGCAAAGCCGCCTCCTGAGGTGGGCACGATGGGCCGGGCCCCGGAAAATGACGCCCCGATGGCCATGTTGATGGCGCTGAGCTCGTCCTCGGCCTGCTCGACAACGCATCCCAGCTCCTCGTCATGGGCTGCCAGGTTCAGAGCCACCCCGGTGGACGGGGTCATTGGGTAGAAGGAGCAGAAATTGACCCCTCCGGCCATGGCCCCCAGGGCGACGGCTTCACTGGCAGCCAGCATGAGCCTGGACTGTTCTGGTTCTGCTGCACGGTCCAGCCCGAATCCAGAGCCGGCGTGGCTCTTGATCCAGTCCACACCGTTCTGGAAGGCCTCCAGGTTTTTCCGGGCTGTTTCCTGGTCTTTCTTGCCGAACACGGACTGAACCAGATCCGAGACGACCTGCGGGTCGAGCCCCAGCAGCCCGGTCAGGCAGCCCAGGGCGGCAACGTTGTGCAGGAGCTTGTTGTCGGTCAGGTCCTGAAAAGGGACGGCCAGGACAGCGTCCTGGTCCTCAGGGGCCAGTTCCTGGCTGGTCAGGATCTGGTGAGAGGAGGCCAGCTCCTCCTGGTGGAGAGCAATGCTCTCCCGGGTGAAGGCGGCCAGGATGTGGATCTCTTCGGAAGGCCCGAGCAGGGGCCGTGTCCCGGTCCTGATGGAAAAGGTGTTGTGGCCGCCGCGGATGCGGGACATGTAGTTCTGGGTGACCAGGATCTCGTACCCGGATCGGATCAGCCCCTTGGACAAAAGCTGACCCATGGTGTCCAGTCCCTGGCCGGCTTCACCACCGATGCAGATGGTCACGTCGTCCATTGTCTGCTCCCAGTGACCTTCGTGCCGCACGCCAACGTGCGGCACGAAGGACGCAGTGTGCCAGGCCTGCCCCGGCAGTTCTGACTTTTTAAGCTGAAAAAAAGGATGCTGTTGTCAGCCAGCATCCGCACGTTCTGGATCTATTCCTCGCCTTCGGTCGGCAGGGTGAAAGTCCGCTGGCCCAGTTCCCGGTCGAGCATAAAGATGCCGCCGGCGGCTTCGCCCATGAGCTTGAGCTTGTCCACGATCTGTCCGGCGTTGTCTTCCTCTTCCACCTGTTCGCTGACGAACCACTGCAGGAAGTTGTTCGTGGCGTGGTCTTTCTCGTCAATGGCCAGGTTGACCAGGTCGTTGATCCGGCTGCTGATGTATTTTTCGTGTTCCAGGGCTCCCTGAAAGGCTTCCAGGGTGTTGGGCCATTCCTTGGGGGGTTCTTTGATGGCCCCGAGAAGAACCCGTCCACCGCGTTCGTTGACGTAGTTGAAGAACTTCATGGCGTGGAAGAGCTCTTCCTGGGCCTGGGATTTCATCCAGCTCGAAAATCCGCCCATGCCCAGATCCTCAAAATAGGCGGCCATGGCCAGGTAGAGATAGGACGAATACATTTCCGCATTGATTTGATCGTTGAGGGCCTGTTCCATCGTGTCGCTGATCATGGTCTCCTCCAGTTCATTGGGGTTGCGCAAAGGGGTCAAACACGTTCAGGTAGTTGACGTTGCTCAGAAAAACTCTTCCTCCCGGGACCTCATGGACCAGGTAGTAGGTGCCGTCTTCTGGAGCCACCCGGCCGTCCCTTGAGATCCTGGTCCCTTTGGGCCGCAGGGTCACACCCAGGATCTCGAGCTGCGTCTCCTGACTGGTGTCCTCCTGCACGGTCGACGGGGTTTTTCCTCGAAACCCTGCATGGTCGCACTGAGTCAGGGACTTTGAAGAGCAGACGTCGTTCCAGGGTGACGACTGCACAAGGCTGTCGATTTTCAGGATATAGGCATCAAGCTCTTGTTTGTAAAGAACCTTGTCCGGATTGATGTCCTGGAGCTTTCGATATCCCAGGGCTCTCTGGGCAAAGGCCTGGGGGGGGAGGGTGTCCAGGATGGCCAGGATGGCCTTCTCCCTTTTCTGATCGATCAGGGCGGTGGTTTCGCGAACCTTGCGGGCATAGCTCTGTTTCGAGGTCAGCCTTTCCAGCTTGCGGTACAGGTCGCGCCTGGTTTCGAGCTCATCCTTTTCCAGGGCATCGATGCGGGCCAGCAGCTCGGCCTCCCTGCTTTGGCGATAGAGGCGGTTCAGCTCGGGATCGTTGATCTGGATGAATTTTTCGGACAGCTGTCTGGCCTGCTCATACCGGCCGTCCTCGTACAGGGTTCTGATCTCTTCCATGATCGAGGACCGGTTGGAGCTGAAGTCCTCTTCCACGCTCTGAACCGAGTAATGGCTCATGTTGTAGTAGAGTCCCGTGCCGACCATGATGACCAGGACTCCCAGGAGAAAGATGCTCACGATCCTGAAGCGACCCGAGATGGTCCCCCGCATGCCCAGGATGAGGACATAGACCATGAGGGCGATGAAGGCGACGATGATCAAGGCGTAGCGGAGCATAATGATTTCGCTGGATTTGATGGGTTGAACTGCACGACTCGAACCACTACAGGAGCCGGATCACTTCCCTGATGGCCTGTTCGGTTCCACCGGACCTGGACTGGACAAACTCCTGAAAGTGCTGGTGGACCTTGTCCCGGTTCGGCGGATGCTTCAGGTCGGCCTGAAGGGAACCGGCCAGCTCGCTTGAGGAACGGACCACCTTGACCAGTTCCTGGTCCTGGAGATCGTGGCCGACCCAGGAAAAGGTGGGCCAGAACGGCCCGATGCAGGGGATGACCCCCTGATTCAGGGGTTCGAGGAAGTTCTGTCCACCCAGGGGGACCAGGGTGCCGCCGACAAAAGCCCCTCTGGCCAGGGCGTAGGCCATTTCCAGCTCCCCGAATCGATCCCAGAGGACGATCGTGCCCTGGGGAACCTGCCCGCTGAGTCTGGAGCGTGTCTCCCAGGCCAGTTTCCGCTCTTTGAGCCACTCTTTCCAGGCATCGAGGCGGTTGAGGTGCCTGGGAAAGATGCCGATGACAGCCTTGGGGTTGTCCAGGGCCAGACGCTCGATGACCGGCGCCACCAGGGATTCTTCCTGCCTGCGGATCGAGCCGAAGACCAGGAACTGGCTCTGGGCCTTGATCAAACCGGAGAGGTTGTTGTGGACGAAAGGGATTGGAGATGCTGACCTGGCCCGGTCGAATTTCATGTTGGCCATGGTTTCGACCCGGGCCGAGGGAAAGAGGTGTCCGAAACGGGCGGCGTCCTCACCGGTCACGGCCAGGACCTGGTCCGGGGCCAGCTCGGACCACAGCCTGTTCAGGACGACATACCTGGCCAGGCTGCGGCTGGAGAGGCGTCCGTTGACCACCATGAGCGGCACTCCCTTCTCCCTGCAGGCCCCCATGATTCCAGGCCAGAGCTCGGTCTCCAGAAGCACCGCCGCTCTGGGGCGACAGGCGTCCAGGAGCTTGCCCATGGTGCACAGGGAGTCCCTGGGGCACAGGGCAGACTGGACATGGACATGGTCGGGGAACGGCTGGTTCTCAATGACCCCCAGCCCCTGGAGGGTGTTTGTGGTCACCAGGACCTTCAGCGTTCGGTCAGTTGGCCAGCTTTCGAGCATTTCCCTGGCCAGCCCGGCCTCCCCGGTCGAGGCGGCCTGAATCCAGAGGTCTGCCCTGTCCGGGTTGACCCTGGTCCAGAGCCTCTTCTTCAGGTTGGGCCGCAGCCGTTTGGACAGGAGCAGAAAAGGGGGCAGCAGGCCCCAGAGCAGAGAGTAGAATGAGAGCAGCAGCCTGGAGCTTGAGGAGACTGGAAGGGGCTGGACCATACGGCGCTCCTTTCGACTTTGGGTTTCAAGCAGGGTCATCGGATCGCAGGGGCCCAGATCAGGACTCTTCCCCGGGATCCGGACAGAGGCAGATAGAGCGTTTCCCTTTGTCTCAACTCCGATCAGAGGCGCGTTGAAGACCGAGCTCGATGAGTCTGGCGATGAGCTTGTCGAAGGTGTAGCCGCAGGCCTGGGCCGCCTGGGGAAGAAGGCTCGTGGCGGTCATCCCCGGCAGGGTGTTCACTTCCAGAACGTAGGGCTGTTCATCCTGGACCATGAAGTCGGTTCGGCTGTAGCCTTTCAACCCCAGGAGATCGTGGGTCTGCCGGGCCAGGCTCTGGACCTCTGCGGTCAACTTGTCTGAAATCGGGGCCGGACACAGTTCTTTGGCTGCTTCCGGGGTGTACTTGGACTGATAGTCAAAAAAGGTGGCCGAGTCCGCCGGCTGGATGAGGATCGGGGGCAAAACGACGTCCCCGAGCACGCCGCAGGTGATTTCCCGGCCTGGAATGTGCTTTTCCACCAGAACTTCGACTCTCTTGGCAAAGAGCTCCTTCAGGGCCTGGTCAAGTTCAGACTGGGTGCTGGCCAGCCTGATATCCAGACTGGACCCGCCATTGTTGGGCTTGAGGAACAGGGGCAGGTCAAACTGGGGCTTCCAGCCGTTCCGGGGAGGGGAAGGCAGGAAGTCCCAGTCTGGGGTCAGGATGCCGGCGTTTCGGAGCAGTTTTTTGCAGGCGGCTTTGTTCAGGGCCAGAAGGGAGCCTCTGGGGTCTGAGCCCTGATAGGGGCAGTTGACCCGGTCCAGGACAGCCTGGATGAGGCCGTCCTCCCCTGGCGAGCCGTGCAGGTTGATGAAGGCGAACTCGGACCGGGCCGCTTCCTGGGGGAGATCGGCAAAGCGTTCGGCCGGATCGAAGAAGCTGACCTGGTGGCCGAGGCGTTCCAGGGACCTGGCAATGGCTTTGGACCCGTTCAGGGAGACGTCGCGTTCATTGGACCAGCCGCCGCCGATCAAAAGGATGCGCATTGAGGTCGACCTCCAGGCGTGTGTTCAAGAGCTCTTCCAGGTCTTTGCCCTGCTGGTAGGAGCGGTGGATGCGGGAGATGAGATCCTGATCGACGCCGTAGCGGTCAACCAGGTCGGTGAACCTGTCTTCCAGGGAGACCAGGCTCTGATGTTTGACTCGTTTGTCAGCATAGATGATGGCCAGGGGGAGAAAATGGGCGTCGAGGTCCAAAGGACCTGGCCAGTGGACATGGTGCATGACCCCCTGGGCAATGGCCGGATTCCTGGTGGCCTGCATGACCCAGGAGCTGCCGAGCTGACTGTGATTTCCGCCGAACTGAACTGTATAGGTTTTGCCCAGGTCGTGCAACAGACCGGCCGCCCTGACGGCCTGGACGTTGAGGTCCATGCCCCTGTCCCTGGCCATCTCGGCCAAGGTGGTGGCCACATCGGCCACCAGGGAGCTGTGGGTCCTGATGTGGTCGAGCATGGCGTATTTGTCCCAGAGGTTCAGACATTCCAGGTCTGTGGGCACTTGGCCGAGGCACGGGGCTGCAAAAGGGGGGAATGGTCTCGGCATGGATCAAGCGGCCGTGCTCAAGGACAGGCAGGTCTTTGGGTTGTTCAAGGCAAGAGCTCTGGTGCGTTGCAGGGGTGGTTTCCGGACCCGGCCCGGCCGTCCTGAGGCGTCAGCCCGGCGGCTGGCCGCAGACACCCGGTTGGATCAAGGGAGACTCCCTTTCCGAACCGCTCCCCTGACGGCTCTCCTTGTTCAGGGGGAGCTGCCCGAAAGGCTGAGAGGCTCTTCCTCATGAATGGTCATCCGAGCGCCGACGTCTCCACTCACTGGACTTTAGCCATAGTTTGTGCAAAAAGTAAAGCGCTTTAAATCGCTGCGGCTCAGAGCTGATGCCGCTTTTCCGGCGGTCCGCAGCAAATCCGGCAGACGTCCTGGACATCAAACGCAGAACGAGAATGGCCATGGATCCCTTCGATTTTGACCGCTTCAGCGAGCCTGAGATGGTGCATGATCTGCTGCGCTCCATACAGGCCAAGCTCGAACAGCCCCTGGTGTTCATGGAAGTCTGCGGCACGCACACCGTGGCCATCTTCCAGAGCGGGCTGCGCTCTCTCTTTCCGGAGGGGCTCCTGCACCTGTCAGGTCCGGGGTGCCCGGTCTGCGTGACCCACGACAGGGACATCGGTGCTTTCCTCGAGCTGGCGGGAAAGGAAGAGGTCATCGTGGCCACCTTCGGGGACATGATGCGAGTCCCCGGCCCCGGGGGGCAGACCCTCAAGTCGGCCAAGGCAGAAGGGGCCAGGGTCAAGGTCTGCTACTCCCCAATGGACGCCCTGACCCTGGCCAAGGACAGCCCGGAGGCCACCGTGGTCTTTCTGGGGGTCGGCTTTGAAACCACGGCCCCAACCGTGGCCGCAACCGTGAAGCAGGCCCAGTTGAGCGGAGTGGAGAATTTCTGCGTCTACTCCTGCCACAAGCTCATCCCCCCGGCCTTGAAGCAGCTCCTAGCGTCTGCGGACTGCAGAGTCCAGTCCTTTCTGCTCCCCGGCCATGTGTCCACGGTCATCGGCACCCAGCCCTACGGGTTCCTGGCCAGGGACTTTGGCCTCCCGGCCGTGGTCACCGGGTTCGAGCCCCTGGACATCCTCCAGGCCCTGAACATTGTCCTGGATCAGCGCGGTTCCGGCCGGGCCGAGGTCGTCAACCAGTACAGCCGGGGTGTGGACCCCAAAGGCAATCCCAGGGCCCTGGCCCTGCTGGACGAGGTGTTTGACGTTCAGGATGCCGACTGGCGGGGGCTGGGCCAGATCCCTGGCAGCGGATTGGGGATGGCCCCGGAGTTTGCCCGGTTCGATGCCAGGATCCGTTTCGACCTCCGGCCCGTGGAGGTTTCTGAGCCGCCTGGGTGCCGTTGCGGCGAGGTCCTTCAGGGGTTGATCCTGCCCAATGAGTGTCCTTTGTTCGGCACCCGCTGCACCCCGGCCAGACCGGTGGGTCCGTGCATGGTCTCCACCGAAGGCAGCTGCGCGGCCTTTTTCAAATATCAGTGAACGTCAGGCCGGGAACGGCTGAGATGAACGACGAGAAAATCATGACCTCACGATTGATGCTCGATCACGGCAGCGGAGGCCGGGCCTCACAGCGCCTGATCGCCGAGCTTTTTTTGACCTATTTGGGCAACCCAGTTCTCAACTCCCTGGACGATGGGGCCTGTCTGGACCTCAAGGGAAAGGTGGCCATGAGCACAGACACCTTTACCGTTGACCCCATCTTTTTCCCGGGCGGGGATATCGGCTCCCTGGCCGTTCACGGCACGGTCAACGATGTGGCCATGCTCGGGGCCGTTCCAAGGTATCTGAGCTGCGGCTTCATTCTGGAAGAGGGTTTGGACCTGGAGGTCCTGGAACGGATCGTGGCCTCCATGGGCAGGGCTGCCGAGATTGCCGGGGTCCAGGTCGTGACCGGAGACACCAAGGTGGTGCCCAGGGGGGCTGTGGACAAGGTGTTCATCAACACCACCGGGCTGGGGGAGCTCTTGTTTCAAGAGCCTCTGAGCGGATCCGGAGCCCGGGTTGGTGATGCCATCCTGGTCAGCGGTTCAGTCGGTGATCACGGGCTGGCCATCTTTTCCAAGCGGGAGGGGCTCAGCTTCGAGACCGAAGTCAAGAGCGACTCGGCTCCGTTGAATCACCTCATTGTCGAACTGCTGCGCCAGGTTCCAGAGGTCCATGTCCTCCGCGACCCCACCCGGGGTGGGCTGGCCACCACAATCAACGAGATTGCCCAGCAGTCCGGATGCGAGTGTGTGCTCCAGGAACCAAGGATCCCGGTCAGCAGTCATGTTCGGGAGGGGTGCTCCCTGCTGGGGCTGGACCCCCTCTACCTGGCCAACGAAGGCAAGTTCATCTGCTTCCTTCCCGAGGACAGGGTTCAGGAGGCCCTGGAGGTGCTCACCCGTGACGAGACCGGAGCCGGGGCTGTCAGGATCGGCTCGGTGGTCCAGGGACAGCCGGGGCGGGTCGTCCTGGAGACCAGAATCGGGGGGCGGCGGCTGCTGAACATGCTCGAAGGGGAGCAGCTGCCCAGGATCTGTTGAGG
>CAZNIP010000040.1:0-25756 GCA_964573115.1 uncultured Desulfohalobiaceae bacterium
TCTTCGGCAAAGGCTACTCCACCAGCCTCAAGGGCAGCTTTTCCAGCTCCAGCTCGCGCTTCCAGCTCAGCTTCTGGAACCCCCACCTGCGGGACGGCCCCCTGGGATTCGGGCTTGACGCCTTCAACACCTCCCGGGAATATGACGACTACGACCTCGAGTCCACTGGGGGGAAGGTCAAGTTTGCCTACACCCTGGGCGATTACACCCGGCTGTTCTGGAACTATCGCCTTGAGCAGTACACGGTGGAAGACATTGACGAGGGGGCCAGCGACCAGATCAAAGACATCGAGGGGGACAACCTGGCCAGCAGCGTGTATGCCGCCATAGCCCGGGATTCGACAAACCGGCGTCTCAATCCGACCCGGGGGACCAAGAACACCCTGTCCCTCGAGTACGCCGGCAGCGTGCTCGGAGGCGACGACAACTTCATCAAGCCGCAATACGAGTTCAGCTTCTTTCACCCCATCGTCTGGAAGCTGGTCTTCAACTGGCACTGGAAAATCGGGCACCTCTTTGAAAACACCAACGACGACGTGCCTGACTTCGAACGCTTCTATCTCGGCGGGATCAACACGGTCAGGGGCTACGATCACCGGGACATCTCCAGCACCGACGAAAACGGCGACGACATCGGGGGCTACAAGTCCTTCTACACCAATGTCGAGACCACGTTCCCGATCAAGGAGGACATGGGCCTCCTGGGCGTGCTCTTCTTTGACGCTGGAAACGTCTGGAACGAGAACGAGGATCTGGACACCGATTTGTTCAAGAGTGTCGGGGGTGGAGTCCGCTGGAACTCGCCTCTTGGCCCCTTGCGTCTGGAGTACGGCTACCCGCTGGATGAACTCAAAGGCAATGACGGCAAGTTCGAGTTTTCAGTCGGCCAATTTTTTTGAGCCACAACGCCTGGAGGCGTTGGGATTCAAAAAAATCGCATCCAGAAGAAAACAAAGTGGATGTATCGCTTTAGTATTGTTGCAAGCTGAAAAAAAACCATCGATGGAGGATGTATGCAAAGAGTGATGATGACGGCCCTGAGCCTTTTCGTTCTCCTGGCAGGCCCAGCCCTGGCTGCAGATTTGAAGATAGCAGTGGTTGACCTTCAGGAGGTCCTGGAAAAATCCGACCCGGGCCAGAAAGCCATCTCCCAGCTCCAGGACGACTTCAAGGGCATGAAAGAGGAGCTGGACGAGAAGAAGTCCACAGTGGACGAGCTCCGGCAGCAGATCCAGAAGCAGAGCCTGGTCCTGAGCCAGGAGGCCAAGATCGACAAGGAGACCGAGTACAAGCAGAAGGTTCGCGACTTCCAGAGCCTCTACCAGAGCTACCAGAAAAAGATGAAGCTCAAGGAGCAGAAGCTTCGACAGCCGATCATCGAAGAGCTGGTCAAGGTCATCAGGGACTATGGCCAACGCAACAACTACACCATGGTCATGGACAAGAAGAACAGCGGCGTGGTCTACAATGCCGACTCCATTGAAATCACGAATAAAATCATTGTCGAGCTGAACAAAGCCTGGCGGAAAAAATAGATCGAAGCGGTGCCTGTCTGCCCTTCGGCGCCCCTGTTCCGCTGGGCAGACAGCCGCTGCTGCGTTCTTCGACAGGACGTTCTCTGCACGATCACGACCCAAGCAGGCCTATGGATCACACCCCACAAGAGACATGGACAACCAAGGCTCTGGCCGAACACCTTGGACGGGAATGGAGCGGCTCGAACACGGTCATCTCCGGCTGCAACACCCTGGAAAAAGCCACTCCGGACGACATCAGCTTCCTGGCCAATGCCAAGTACGCCCCCCTGCTCCCGCACACCAGGGCCGGTACGGTCATTGTGCCCTCCGACCATGCCCATGAGGTCGGCAGCGCTATCGTCAGTCCCAACCCTTACCTCGACTTTGCCCGCATTGTCCGGATCTTTGCCAGGCCCCAGGGAGAGTTCTCCGGATGCCATGAATCGAGCACAGTCCACCCGGAGGCCCTGGTCGACGAAGGGGCGACCATCTACCCGCATGTCACGGTCGGGCCCCGGGCCCGGATAGAACATGGCTGCACCCTGTTCAGCGGCGTCTACGTGGGTGAAGACTGCACGATCGGGACCGGCTCGGTCCTGTACCCCAATGTTGTCCTCATGGCCGGGACCCAGCTGGGCAAGAACGTCATTCTCCACCCGGGTGTGGTCGTCGGGAGCGACGGTTTCGGCTATGCCCAGGCCCGGGCAGAGCATGAAAAGATCCCCCAGATCGGCCGGGTGGTCATTGAAGACGACGTTGAGATCGGAGCCAACTCGACCATTGACCGGGCAGCCCTGGGAGAGACGAGGATCGGCAGGGGGACCAAGATCGACAACCTGGTCCAGATCGGCCACAATGTCCAGATTGGCGAGAACTCCATCCTGGTTGCCCAGGTCGGCATCGCCGGGAGCAGCAAGCTGGGCAAGAACGTCATCCTGGCCGGTCAGGTCGGGATTTCCGGACACCTCGAAATCGGCGACAGCTGTCGGGTCGGGGCCAAATCCGGGGTCGGGAAATCCCTGCAGGCGCAGACAGACTGGTCCGGCATCCCAGCTGTTGAGCACGCTCGCTTCCTGCGCATGGCCGCCACCCTGCCGAAGGTTCCTGACATGCACAAAAAAATCAAAAAACTGGAGTCAACGCTCCAGGCTCTGCAAGACCAGCTCGGCCAAGGAGATCTCAACCGTGAATGAGCAAGGATCGATCATTCCCAGCCTCCAGATCATGGAGCTCTTGCCGCATCGCTACCCTTTCCTGCTCGTGGACAGGATTGTGGACTTCAACCCCCCCGACTCCCTGACTGGAATCAAGAACGTGACCCTGAACGAGCCCTTTTTCCAGGGCCACTTTCCCGGCTATCCCGTCATGCCCGGGGTCCTGATCGTGGAAGCCCTGGCCCAGGCCGGGGGCATCCTGGTCATCAAGAGCAGCTCCCCCAT
The DNA here is from genome assembly GCA_964573115.1 of uncultured Desulfohalobiaceae bacterium. Taxonomy (GTDB): domain Bacteria; phylum Desulfobacterota; class Desulfovibrionia; order Desulfovibrionales; family Desulfothermaceae; genus CAYOID01. Next base: position 2,957 of record CAZNIP010000040.1, read on the forward strand.
CCCGGAGAACAAGATCTTCCTCTTCAGCGGGATCGAAAAGGTCCGTTTCAGGCGTCCGGTGTACCCTGGCGACCAGCTCGCCCTGCATGTGACCTTTTTGCGCAGGAGGATGAACATCTGGAAAATGCAGGCCGAAGCCACTGTTGAGGACCAGGTGGCGGCCCAGGGCATTCTGACGGCTGCCATGGTGGACAGGGAGGGGGCCCCATGAGCACGGACATTCACTCCAGTGCGGTGGTCGATCCCCAGGCCCATATCGGCCAGGACGTGACCATCGGCCCCTATGCCGTGATCGAAAAGTCAACGCATATCGGAGATGGCTGCCGCATCGACGCCTTTGCCCACATCAAGTCCAACACCTCCCTGGGGGCCAACAACTGCATTCATTCCTATGCCTGTCTGGGAGGTCCCCCCCAGGATGTGAAATTCCATGGAGAGGACACCTCTCTGGTCATTGGCGACGACAATGTCATCCGCGAGTTCGTGACCATCAACAGGGGAACGATTGGCGGCGGCGGGATGACAAAGATCGGCTCCAAGTGCATGATCATGGCCTATGCCCATATTGCCCACGACTGCTCGTTGGGCAACGAGGTCATCATGGCCAATGCGGCCACCCTGGCCGGCCACGTGACCATCGAGGACAAGGCGGTCATCGGCGGGCTCTCGGCAGTGCATCAATTCGTCAGGATCGGCTCCTATGCCTATATCGGGGGAATGAGCGGTGTCTCCCAGGACGTTCCCCCGTACATGCTCATCGCAGGGGAGAGGGCCTGGCTGCACGGCCTGAATTTGATCGGTCTCAAGCGCCAGGGTTTCTCCCCTGAACAGATCGCAGCCCTGAAAAAGGCCTTCAAGCTCCTCTGGCGTTCTGGCCTTCGCCGGGAAGACGCCCTGGATCAGGCCAGGGCCGAATGCGGAGAGCAGCCGGAAGTGCACGAACTGCTGTCTTTCGTGGATCAGAGTGAACGAGGAGTGATCGCCCCCAGAGGGGCTGTCAAATGACGGCGCCATGAATCCAAAATCATCGCTTGGAATCATTGCCGGGGAAGGTCAGTTCCCCTTTCTCGTGGCCCGGGGAGCCAGATCGTCAGGAAGGACTGTGGTCGCTGTGGGTTTCAAAGGGCACACCCGCCCGGAATTCCAGTCAGAAGTCGACCACCTGGAGTGGCTGCACATCGGGCAGCTGGGGAAGCTCATCTCTGTTTTGACCCGGCACAAGGTCCAGGACGTGGTCTTTGCCGGAGGCATCAACAAACCCAAAGCCCTGAAGCTGCGGCCGGATCTGAAAGCGGCCAGGCTGCTCTTTCACATCCGGGACAAGAGCGACAACGCCCTCTTGAAGGCCGTGGTCAACCTCCTGACCGCCGAAGGTTTCAGGATTGTCGGTCCAACCCAGATCGCTCCGAGCCTGAGCACCCCCCGAGGGGTGCTGACCAGACGCAAGCCCACGCAACGGGAAAAAGAGGATATTGCCTACGGCTGGCCCATTGCCAAAGAGATCGGGCGCCTGGACATCGGCCAGTGCATCGTGGTCCGCAACCGGATGGTCGTGGCCGTGGAGGCCATGGACGGTTCTGACGCCACCATTGCCAGGGCTGGGCAGCTTGTGGGCAAGGGAAGCGTGGTCATCAAGGTCTTCAAGCCCGGCCAGGAGGAGCACATCGACCAGCCCTCGGTCGGACTGCAGACGGTCAGGTCCATGCTCAAAGCCGAAGCGACCTGCCTGGCTGTGGAGGCTGAGAAGAGCCTTTTCTTCGATCGCCAGAAGACCGTGCACCTGGCTGATCGGTCCAAAATTTGCATAGTCGGCACTGATGTGACCGGAGAGCCGGCAACGGAGTGAAAGGGACGCCTTCCGGCCTGGAGATGGCCAGCCCGCCCCTGGCCCTCTCGATGTCCGATCCTGCTGTCCTCTTTACATTTTCAAGGCCCTGTCATACTCATGGCGGACGACGATCACCACTTCACCACTTTCGCATGCACTCTTGAGGACCTCTATGCCCAACATTTTCAGTAAGCTGTTAGGAATCTTCTCCAACGACCTGGCCATCGACCTGGGGACAGCCAACACCCTGGTCTATGTCCGGGGGAAAGGTGTGATCATCAACGAACCCTCGGTGGTGGCCGTGAAAAAGGACAACCGCGGTGCGAACAGGGTCCTGGCCGTGGGCAACGAGGCCAAGAAGATGCTTGGCCGGACCCCTGGAAACATCGTGGCCATTCGACCCATGAAGGACGGGGTGATTGCCGATTTTGAAATCACCGAGTCCATGCTGCGGTACTTCATCTCTCAGGTCCACAACAGTCGCCGCCTGGTCAGGCCGAGGATCATCATCTGCGTGCCCACCGGCATCACCCAGGTGGAGAAGAGGGCGGTCAAAGAGTCGGCCCAGAGCGCCGGGGCCCGGGAGGTCTATTTGATCGAGGAGCCCATGGCCGCTGCCATTGGCGCCAATCTGCCCATCACCGAGCCAACGTCGAACATGGTCGTGGACATCGGCGGAGGAACCACTGAAGTGGCCGTGATCTCCCTGGCGGGCATCGTCTACTGCAAATCGGTCCGGGTCGGAGGGGACAAGATGGACGAGTCCATCCTCCACCACATCAAGCGCAAGTACAATCTGCTCATCGGACCGGGAAACGCCGAAATGATCAAGAAGAAAATCGGTTCTGCCTATCCCGGGGATCATGACTCGGCCGAATATGAGGTCAAGGGTCGCGATCTGGTCTCGGGCATTCCCCAGCATCTCAAGGTCAACACCGAAGAGATCCGCACGGCCATTGCCGAAGAAGTGGACACCATCGTTCATGCCGTCAGGATGGCCCTGGAGCAGACGCCGCCTGAACTGGCAGCCGACATTGTGGATCGGGGCATCGTGCTCACCGGGGGCGGGGCGCTGCTGCGCGGCCTGGATCAGCTCCTGCGGGAGGAAACCGAGTTGCCGATCACCCTGGTTGACGACCCTTTGACCACGGTCGTGCTCGGATCCGGAAAGGTCCTCGACAACCTGGACATTCTCAAAGAAGTGACCATCGATTGATGTGTTTTCCTCGAACACAAAAAGCATCATCACGCTCCTGGTCCTTCTGGTCGTTGTCTACCTCAGCGTCTACACCTGGAACTCCAGAACAGGTGTCATCGATGATCTGACTGCCCAGACAGGCCTGGAGGCTGTGGGCTGGGTTCTGGCCCCGGGGCACTGGGTGCACGACCGGACGACATCGCTCTGGGAACGGTACATCGATCTCGTTCACGTCAGCCAGGACAACCTTCGCCTGAGGCAGAGGCTCCACGATCTCCAGATCGACCTCAATGAGCTTCGTGAAGAGGCTGCTGAAGCCAAGCGCCTGCGTTCCCTGCTCTCATTCTCGCCTCCCCCTGCCTGGAACCGGACCGGGGCTCGGATCATCGGTCAGCGTGTCGGACCCAACGCCGTTTTTCAAACTCTCCTGGTCAACAAGGGCCATCTGCAAAACGTGACCGAAGACACGCCGGTGGTCACGTCCAAAGGCATCGTCGGCCGCGTGTTCCGGGTCAGCCCCAATTTCTCAAGCGTGCTCATGCTCACTGACCCCAACAGCAGGATCCCTGTCCTGGGCCAGAGCAGCCGGACCAATGGGATCCTCAGAGGTCAGGGCTCCCGGCAGGGCCTCAGCGTCAACTATGTGCCCCAGAACGAGCTCCTGTACAAAGGGGAGGTCCTGATCACCTCAGGGCTGGGCGGGACCTACCCAAAGGGCATTCCCGTGGCCACCGTGGATTCCATTGAGCACTCCGAGCTCTCTCTCTTTCAAACGGTCCAGGCCAGTCCACGGGTCGACCTGGAACACCTGGAAGAGGTCCTGCTGCTCCACCCATCTGCACAACCCGGTCACCTTCAGCGTGACCCTGGTCAGGAATGAGTCGAAACATCTCCTACTGGCTCGTGTTCACCGTGGTGTGCATCTGGCTCGAAGCCCTGATTCCCGGAGTCCATTTCTTTGCCCCGGGGATCATCGTCTGCCTGCAGTCACGACGGACCTCTCACCTGTTCTGGCTCGGGCTCCTCTGGGTCATCATCCAGGAGGGCGCCGGCTCTCTGGCCTTTGGCGGGGTTGTTGTCTTTTATGCCGGTCTGATCCTGTTCTTCTTTCTGGCCCAGTCGTTCTTTGCGGTTCACAGCCCCGTCTTTATCCTTGGCCTGTCCGCTTTTTCAGGGGCCATGCACCTCTTCGAGCTCGTGCTCATGACCAGGCTCCAGGAAATCACCGTTCCCCTGGATCAGATCGTCTCCGAGAGCCTGCTCACGGCGGCTTTTTTTCCGGTCATCTGGGGTTTGATCATGCTCACCCGACTCCGATGGGTTCCAGAGCACCATGTACACTAGCGACCAGTTCAAGCCTTCCAGGAACAGGGACCTCATCCTCCAGGGGTTGATCCTTTTGCTCTTTACGACCATTGGTCTGCGGCTGTGGTATTTTCAAATCTATAAGGGCCAGGAATACATAAAAAAAGCTGAAGCCAACATCTCCAGGCGACAATCGCTCTATGCTCCCAGGGGCCTGATCCTGGACAGCCAGGGGCATCTGCTGGCTGAAAACAGGCCGGCCTACGGCCTGGCCATTGTTCGTGAGGACTGTCCGGATTTTGACACGACCCTGGGCCATGTCAGCCAATGGACAGGCATTCCTGCCTCCAGGCTGCACAAGAAACTGGACAAGGATCGAGCCAAGGTCAAACCGTTCCAGCCGCAGCTCCTGATCTCCCATCTCCCCTTCCAGGAGCTGGCCCTGATCGAATCCCGGCTGCTTGAATGGCCCGAGCTGAAGATCGTCTCCAGGCCCTTGCGGACCTACCCTCAACGAGACATGCTGGCCCATGTCCTGGGCTATGTGGCCCTGGCCAACGAGGAGGAGCTTCGCGACAACCCTGAGCTCCAGCTCGGGGACAACATCGGCAAGCAGGGCATTGAGCTGGCCTTTGACTCGCTGCTCCGGGGGACTAAGGGCTTGAAGCAGCTCAAGGTGGATGCCCAGGGCCGGGAGCTCAGCTCGAGCGTCACCTCTGCCCCTCAGCCCGGGCAGGACCTCTACCTGACCATTGACCTCGACCTGCAGGGCTTCGCCTGGCAGCAGCTCGGCTCTCAGGCCGGATCGGTCGTGGTCATGTCCCCGGAGGATGGACGCATCCTGTCCCTGGTCAGCAAGCCGGGATTTGACAACAACCTCTTTGTCCGCGGGGTGGAACAGCAAAAATGGGACGCCCTGCGCTCTCACCCCAGGCACCCCCTGCAGAACCGGGCCATCCAGAGCGCCTACCCTCCCGGATCGGTCTTCAAGCTGCTCATGGTCAGTGCGGCCCTGGAAAACAGGGTCTTTGACCTGGACAAGACCGTGTATTGCCCTGGGGTTTACCGCCTCGGAAGGCGGCTCTTCCGATGCTGGAAAAAACACGGGCACGGCTGGCTGGACATGCGCGAGGCCATCAAGCAGTCCTGTGATGTGTACTTCTACACCCTGGGCCACGAGATGGGCGTCGACCTGATCAGCTCCTACGCCCTGGAGAACGGCTTCGGCACCAGGACGGGCATTGAGCTGCCCAACGAAGCCAGGGGGCTCATTCCGACCCGGGAATGGAAGCTGCGAAGGTTCGGTGAATCCTGGCAGGGGGGGGAAACCATCAACATGTCCATAGGCCAGGGGTACACCCTGGTCACCCCCCTGCAGGTGGCCAGGTTCGTCTCCGCCCTGGTCAACGGGGGGCATCTGCTCAAGCCCCTGCTCGTGCAAAGCCGTGAGCCTGTGGTCCAGAAAGAGCTGGGGCTTTCAGAGACGGAACTGGATTTCATCCGAGAGGCCATGATCGCCACTGTGGAGGAACCCCATGGCACGGCCTGGAGGCTGCGCACCCAGAACGCCACCATTGGCGGCAAGACCGGCACCGCCCAGGTGGTCAAGCTCAAGGAAGAGGACCGGGAGAAGGAAACCGAGGAAATCCGCTACAAGTTCCGGGACCACGCCTGGATGGCCAGCTTTGGCCACATCGGGGAGCAGAGCTATGTGGTCGTCGTGCTCGTCGAGCATGGCGGGCATGGCAGCTCCGCTGCCGGTCCCGTGGTCAAGGCGATCTATGACTATCTCGTGGCCAAAGAAGGTTGAGGGTTGAGGGTGGATGGTTGAGGGGAGAAAAGGCCTCTGATTTATCGCCCGATGACACCCAACTCGGCCCGTGTGATCATGGTAGAAACATTCGGGGTGGCTCTTCTTACTGCTCCCCTGACTGCTCCCATTTCCCAAGGAGAGCTGGCCGAAAGCCTGAGGGGTCCGGGGAGCTGCCTGCAGGGCTGAGGGTTCTTCCTCATGATGTTTCATACGAGCCCTGCCGCTGGTAGGCCTGACAGGTAGATGGAAGAAAAAATGTTCGACTCTTCACGTGGTGACACTCACCACCTGCCTGGAGTTCTCAATCATGGCCCCTTTTGATCGACGTCTCTTCACCCACCTCAACTGGGCCCTGGTCGGCCTGACCCTGGTCCTGTTCAGCCTTGGGGTGATCAACCTCTATTCGGCAAGCTCCCTGATCAATGAGAGCGGCCTGACAACGATCTACTTCTACAAGAAACAGCTCCTCTGGGGTGGTGTCGGGCTCCTGGGCATGTTCGTCTGCATGTCTTTTGACTACCGGCACCTCAAGAGCCTCTCCTGGCCACTTTTCTGGATCACGGTCATCCTGCTCATCTGGGTCCTGTTTTTCGGCAAGACGATCTACGGGGCCAAGCGCTGGATCTCGCTGGGGCTGTTCAACATCCAGCCCACGGAACTGGCCAAGTTCAGCCTGCTCCTGATCGCCTCCCTCTTTCTCTCCAGCGAGGCCACCCGTCTGAACTGGCCGCGGCTGATGAAGCTGGCCGCCCTGATCCTGCTCCCCACAGTGCTGATCATCATTCAGCCTGACCTCGGGTCAGGTCTGAACCTTCTGCTCATCTGCGCCGGCATGATTCTGTACAAGGGGGTTCAAAAGCGCATCTTCTGGACCCTGGCCCTGTCTCTGCCCCTGCTTCTGCCCTGCGGCTGGTTCGGCCTCAAGGAATACCAGAAAGACCGGATCCTGGTTTTCCTCAATCCAGAGCGAGACCCTCTGGGTGCTGGATACAATATCCTGCAATCGGAGATCGCCATCGGTTCCGGCAAGGTCTGGGGCAAGGGTTTCCTTGAGGGCACCCAGAGCCAGCTTCGGTTCCTCCCGGAAAAGCACACCGATTTTGTCCTGGCTGTCTTTGGCGAAGAATGGGGCTTTGTCGGGTGCTTCAGCCTTCTGGCCCTGTTCTGTTTTTTCCTCTACCAGATCGTGACCGTCATCCAGGACTCCAAGGACAGTTTCGGGCATTTTCTGGCTGTGGGCGTCTTTTTCTATTTCTTCTGGCAGGTGCTCATCAACATGTCCATGGTTCTCGGCTTGATGCCCGTTGTGGGCATCCCCCTGCCCTTCCTGAGCTATGGGGGGACCTCGACCATTGTCAATTTTTGTCTGCTTGGGCTCGTCCTCAATGTGTCCATGCGCCGATTTGTTTTTAAAATTCAATAAAATAGTTCCAGTTTGACAATACAGCGAATAGGAACTATTATCAAAAATTATAAAACATCTGCTCCTCCGCCCCTTGATCCTGATCAAAAAGTCATTATTATCTCAATTTGCGGATCTTTTCTTTTTCCAACCCCATCAAGACCAAAGGAGGTCATCATGGCCAAACAACTCGAAATCTACAAATGCAATGCCTGTGGAAACATTGTTGAAGTGACCCACGGTGGAGCCGGAGAGCTGGTCTGCTGCGGTCAGCCCATGCAGTTGATGACGGAAAACACGGTCGATGCGGCCAAAGAAAAGCACGTTCCTGTGATCGAAAAGACCTCCAATGGATTCAAGGTCTCTGTCGGGTCTGTGGCTCACCCCATGGAGGACAAGCATTATATTGAATGGATCGAGCTCGTGGCCGACGGTTCGGCGTATCGCCAGTTCCTCAAACCCGGGGAGACCCCTGAAGCCGAGTTCTGCATCCAAGCCTCGCAGGTCACGGCCAGGGAATATTGCAACATTCATGGGCTCTGGAAGTCTGAGGCCTAAACACAAAGGAGACGAGAATGGAACGTTGGGTATGCAATGTCTGCGGCTATGTCTACGATCCTGCTCAGGGCGACCCTGACAACGACATTCCTGCCGGAACCAAGTTTGAAGACCTCCCCGACAGCTGGGAATGTCCGGTCTGCGGGGCGAGCAAAGACGAGTTCACCAAAGAGTGATCACAGCCCTTGAGAGCCCGCTTCGGCGGGCTCTCCACGTTCTCTCATGCTCACCTCAACAAGCTCTTCCAGGCGCCTCAAGCACAACGTGCTGGAGAGCCTCGCAGCCCAAGACTGGGAATCGAGATGGCAGGAGTTTGCCGATCTCGACCCGCAGAAGCTGGTCGGCCCTCTCTTCTCGGCCCTGTGTTCCCTCGATCCGCTGGTCAAATGGCATGCTGTCAGCTGGTTCGGCTTTCTCGTGCCGCTCATCAGACGCCGGCACACTGAGTCTGCCAGAATCATCATGCGCCGTTTCCTGTGGAGCCTGAACGACGAGTCCGGGGGCATTGGCTGGGGGGCTCCGGAGGCCATGGGAGAGATCATGGCCTGCGACCACCTTTTGGCCTCTGAGTATCACTGTCTGCTGCTCTCCTTTATCGAGGACAGGCAGGGGCCGGACAATTACCTCGAACACCTGCCCCTGCGGGAAGGCGCCTACTGGGGCATAGCCCGGCTGGCCCAGTCAAGGCCGGAACTGATCCTGCCCAGCGCGGATCTGCTCATGCAGGCTTCTGAGCGTGAAGAGAACCTCATGTGCCGCTTCCTGTCCTTTCTGGCCCTGGCACAGATCCCAGGGGCCACGGCCGGCATCCCTCCCGGGAGGGATGCAGACCAGAAGCTGACCATCTACTGGGACAGGCAGTTTCAGACCCTCGAATTGAAGCAAATCCTGCAGGGGTCCTGAACCCCTCGCCATTGAATACCGAAGACAAACGGATGACCAAATTCTGGGGCAAGCTCTTTGTGATCAACTTCGTCCTGGGTGTTGTCACCGGGATCACCCTGGAATTCCAGTTCGGCACAAACTGGTCCCGGTATTCGGAATACGTCGGAGACATCTTTGGCTCGCTCCCGGCCATAGAGGCCACCCTGGCCTTTTTTCTGGAATCCACCTTCCTTGGGGTCTGGATCTTCGGCTGGAACAGGGTGTCCCCAAAACTGCATCTGACATCCATCTGGCTGGTGGCCATCGCCTCCAACCTCTCCGCCCTGTGGATCATCCTGGCCAACGGTTTCATGCAGCACCCCGTGGGCTACGTGATCAGAAACGGCAGGGCAGAGCTGGAGAGCTTCATGGCCGTGCTGACCATCTTTGGCACGGCCCTGTTCGGGGTCATCGGGATCTACCCCGCACTCCTGCCTTCAAGCCTGGACCCGGCGTACTCCATGACGGTGACCAACTCCTCGTCCAGCACCCTGACCTTGAAGATCATGCTTGGCGTGGCCCTGGTCTTTGTCCCCATTGTCATCCTCTATCAGCTCTGGGCCTACAAGACCTTCAGCCACACCATCACCGACCAGGAACTGGCTGAGCACGGATACTGACATGCATCGTTGTGCAGACCCAACCGACAGCCTGGGGGGTTTTGCGACATGACCGAGAGTGCGTCCATCTGGCGGGATGTGTGCAGGATCAGGCAGACCGCCCCGCTGGTCCTCAACCTGACCAATCAGGTCGTGACCAATGTCACGGCCAACGCCCTCCTGGCCCTGGGGGCCTCCCCCCTGATGAGCGCCTCTGGCGAAGAGCAGGACGAGCTGCTGGACCTGGCCCAATCCCTGGTCCTGAACATCGGCACCCTGAACAGGGACCAGATCGAGATCATGTTTCAGGCCGGCAAAACGGCCAGGGCCAAAGGCGTCCCCATTGTCCTCGATCCGGTCGGAGCAGGGGCGTCCGCCCTCAGGACCAGGACCGCTCTGGAGCTGATGGAGCACCTGCGCCCCGAGATCGTCAGGGGCAACGGCTCCGAGATCCTGGCCATGGCTGGTTCGGCCGGAACGGCAAAGGGCGTGGACAGCCGGCATTCGTCCTTCCAGGCCCTGGCCGGGGCCATGGGGCTGAGCCGGTTGTATGGCTGCGCCTTTGCGATCAGCGGTCCTGTCGATGTGATCACAGACGGGCAGCGGCAGTGGAAGGTGGCCAACGGGCATCCCCTCATGGCCAAAGTCACCGGCATGGGCTGCACCGCCACATCCCTGATCGGGGCTTTTGCCGCAGTCAACCCGGAGCCTGCCCTGGCCGCCCTGCACGGCATGGCCTTGACCGGGGTCTGCGGGGAGCGCGCCGCCTCAAGGTCCCATGGACCAGGCTCCCTGCAGGTCCATGTCCTGGACCAGCTCCACCTGTGCCGACAGTCAGAGCTGACTGAATCGGTGCGGATCGAATTGATGGACGGCCCTGACTCGGGCAGCCCTGAGACATGACGGCCTTCACCCCTTCAGCTGCAGCTTGAGAGGGCTGCGGCCAGCCAGGAGGCAAAATCACCGCTGCGGTGGCAGGAGTCAGCAAAGACCAGGTCGGGCGTCAGGCTGATGAGCCGGGCGTCGGCAAACCGCTCCAGTTTGACGGCATCCTTGGTGGTGCACAGGATCGTGCTGCAGCCAAGGGCACTGGCCCGATCGACCATGAATGCCCAGTCCCTTGCTGTGTAGCTGCGATGATCCGCAAAGCGAAGGTGTTCTCTGACAGCCGCCCCCAGGAATGTCCTGGCCGAGGACTCGACACTCTCCGGGCTGCCCACGCCGCTCACCAGGAGACAGTCCCGGGCCGAAAGACCGGAAACAGGCTTTTGATCGACAACCCTGTGCAGAGCCCGAATCTGCAGGGAGAAGCAAAAAACTGGCCTGCCCAGGGGAGAGAGCCTGGCCTCGATCTCCGGGAGCAATCGATCCACCTCGTCCGGCTGGGCGTTGACCAGAAAGGCGTCGGCCCTTCTCAGGGCGTCTGCCCCCTCCCTCCAGGACCCGCTGGGGAGAACCGCTGACCATTGGGGGCCGAGGTCCGCCGGCCTGAGCAGGACCAGATCGATGTCCCGCTGCACAGCCAGATGCTGAAACCCGTCGTCGAGCAGGCAGGCTCCCGGGCTTTCAGCCTCGAAGATCCATCGCCCTCCCCGTGTCCTTCTGGGATCGACCACAATGTGGGCTGAACCAGGGCAGGACCTGGCCAGCATCAGAGGTTCGTCTCCAGCTTCGTCAACCGGGCTTTCCGGAACGACCCTGTAGGGCAGGTGCGGTGGACTGGCCTTGTAGCCTCTGGTCAGAAGGGCTGGCGTCAAGCCCTGCTCAAGACACCACTTCAGGAGCCATGAGCACAGCGGGGTCTTGCCGCTGCCGCCCCAGCTGATGTTGCCCACCGAAATGCAGGGCACAGGCGGACGCCAGGAGCGGAGCAGGCCGCGATCATAGAGGCCCCGCCTCATTCTCATCGCCCGGGCATAGACGGATCCCAAACCTTGCAGGACGCGGTTCACGGCGGGCAGCTCACTTGATCATGCCTTGAGGCTGCGCTCGGATACAAAAGAGCGGGAGCTGGCAGGGACCATCGCCCCTCCATCCCCCGCTCGAAAGACCAAGGGTCATCAGCGTTTCACTCGCGCATCTGGCCCGTGAAGCGCAAGAGCATCAAAAACAGGTTGATGAAGTCGAGGTAGAGGGTCAGCGCGCCCAGGATCGTTCCCCGCCTGACTGCCGTGGCGTCGTCAGCCGGAGCGGTTTCGCCCATGGCCCTGAGCTTCTGGGTGTCGTAGGCCGTCAGGCCGACAAAGACGATGACCCCGATGCCGCTGACTGCAAAGTCGAGCATGGGGCTGCGAAGGAAGATGTTCACCACAGAGGCCAGGATGATCCCGATCAGGCCCATGAACAGGAAGCTGCCCCAGGAGGTCAGGTCCTTTTTGGTCGTCATGCCGTACACGCTCATGGCGATGAACATGCCACTGCAGACGACGAACGTGCTGAAGATGGAGGCGGCGGTGTAGACGGTCAGAATGGCCGACAGCGTGACCCCGTTCAAACCGCTGTAGAGCATGAACAGCCCTGTGGCCGTCCCTGCGGACATGCGCCTGATGCCGGCGCTGACCGCAACCACGAGCCCAAGCTCTGCAATGATGAGCAGCATGAGGACCATGGTGTTGCCAAAGATGAACTCCATCAAGGGCTGACTGGTCGAGGTCATGTAGGCGGCAGCTGCCGTCAGGCCCAGCCCCGCGGCCATCCACTGGTACACCCCGCGCATGAACCCGTTCAGGACTTCAACCCTGGTCTGGGCTGTGCTCAACTGTCGATATTCGGTCATCTCTTGACTCCTTGAAAAACCTGGCTTGAAAACTGGTGTTGTTCGGGATTCGTTCTCAAAATCACAATCGCGCCTGGAGAACAAGAAATGTATATATTCGTCCTCCCTGAAGTCAAGATTTTTCATCCCCTCCTGGGGGTCTCCAGGGGAGGAAGGCCTTGACAAAGAAGCAAAAAAAACCATGTTTGGTCAGCCGGCTGAACATGAAACCAGGAGGAAGCCATGATCCTGTACGAATTCATCTGCGGCACGTGCCGCCACGAGTTTGAAGAGCTGGTGTCCACTCAGGACCCCGATGAGACCCTTGTCTGCCCGAAATGCGGCAGCCACGATATTCAGAGACTGGTCTCTGCCGTCAGGTCCCAGAGGGCCGGGGGCGAAACCGGCTTTCCGTCCGGCGGAGGATGCGCCCCTTCGGCCGGCTTTTCCTGAGCGTCCTGAGCAGGTTCCAGTCTGGAACCGTGATGATCAGGCCGCTGCAGTTGACCCCGTCAGCACCGGGCTGTTAGGTCATTGATTCAGCGCAGCCTTTGGAATGGACATGGCACACAGAGGACGCAGTGGGCTCGAGCAAGTCATCGAGCAGGTGCCTCAGAAAAGAAGTCTTCAACCGCCCGTTCACTTCGCTCACGTGATGAAGAGGATGGGGAGGATAGAGCCATGCAGACCCGCCCGATGCTGGTCGGGCCTGCACAGCCTCCCGCAGGCGCGGTGTTCAGCCATCAATGCTCTTTTCTGTCCTCCCTGGCGGCGGAGCTGTTTCAGCATCGCCCGGTCTGAAAGGTCAAGCTCTTTCCCCATCAAGAACGCCCATGCACGCCAACCTGCTTGAATACTCACTTCCCCAGCTTCAGGCCTGTCTTCGGGATTTGGGAGAAGCCCCGTTCAGGGCCAGACAGGTCTGGCAGTGGACCTGGCAGAAAGGGTGCTCGGAGTTCTCGGACATGACCAACCTGGGGCTGGAGCTCCGCTCCAGGCTTGCAGCCCGCTTCAGCCTGAAACGACCTGAGGTCCAGGACTGCCTGACCAGCCAGGACATGACCATCAAGTTTCTCCTGCGCCTGGCTGACGATGGCCTCATCGAAACCGTCCTCATCCCTGAAAAGGACCACTACACCCTGTGCCTGTCCTCCCAGGTGGGGTGCGCCCTTGGCTGCACCTTCTGCAGCACCGGCCGCATGGGGTTCCACCGCAACCTGACACCCGGGGAAATCCTGGGCCAGGTGCTCGTGGCCAGGGATCACCTGCAGCGGACCGGCAACCCTCTGCCTCTGAGAAACATCGTCTTCATGGGCATGGGAGAGCCCCTTCTGAACTGGCCCCAGGTCCGGCACAGCCTGGAGATCATCAGAGACCCTCTGGGGCTCAACATCTCCCGCCGCAGGGTCACCGTCTCCACCGTGGGGGTCCCTGACGTCCTTCAGGACTGCGCCGGCACTGAGCTGGCATCCCTGGCGGTGTCCCTCCACGCCCCGGACCAGCGCCTTCGGGAAGAGCTCATGCCCAGAGCGGCCCGTTTGATGTCCGTCTCCGACCTCGTCTCGGTCCTGAGGGAGATCCCGCTCAAACCGCGGCAGCGGATCACCATCGAATACATCATGCTCCGGGGCGTCAACGATTCGGTTCAGCAGGCCCGGGACCTCAACCGCCTGTTGTCCGGCCTGAGATGCAAGATCAATCTCATTGCCTTCAACCCTGGAGGAGGCATCGATTTTCAGCCCCCGGCCATGGAGGACATCCTCAAGTTCGAGCAGGTCCTCTGGGACAAGGGGCACACCGTGATCTTGCGCAAAAGCAAGGGACAGGATATTCATGCTGCCTGCGGGCAGCTGCGCAGCACACGGGCCCAGCACAACCTCGATCGCGAAGACACAAGGATTGAGCATGATCACACCTGACTTTGCCAAGGGCCAGGGTCTCGTTCCGGTCATTGTCCAGGAAGCCGAAAGCGGGGAGGTCCTCATGCTGGCCTACATGAACGAGGCAGCCTGGCAGGCCACACTGGACACCGGGCAGGCCCACTTTTACAGCCGCAGCAGGGACAAGCTGTGGTGCAAAGGGGAAACGTCCGGGCATCGCCAGGAGGTCAAAGCCATTCGCCTTGACTGCGATCAGGATACGGTCCTGCTCCTGGTCCGCCAGATCGGGGGAGCCGCCTGCCACAAGGGGTACAGGAGCTGCTTTTACACTGAGCTCAGCGAGTCAGGGACCAGGCAATGCTCGCCGCTCATTTTTGATCCTCAGGAGGTCTACTCATAAATGGCTGATTCTCAAGTCCTCAAGCTTGGCATTCCCAAAGGCTCCCTTCAGGATTCCACGATCAAGCTCTTTGCCAATTCGGGATGGAAGATTCGCCTCCACCACCGCAATTACTTTCCGGACATCAACGATCCGGGCATCCACTGCAGCCTCTGCCGGGCCCAGGAGATGCCGGTCTATGTGGAAGACGGCACCCTGGACGTCGGGCTGACCGGCAAGGATTGGATCCTGGAGAACGAAGCCGACGTGGTCACGGTCTCTGAGCTGGTGTATTCCAAAACGAGCAATCGCCCGGCCCGCTGGGTTTTAGCCGTGGCCGGCGATTCGCCATACCGCCGGCCAGAGGATCTGGCCGGCAAGAAGATCGCCACCGAGCTGGAGCACTTCACCAGAAACTACTTTCACAATGCCAATATCCCAGTGGACGTCGAGTTTTCCTGGGGGGCCACAGAGGCCAAAGTGGTCAACGGCCTGGCCGACGCCATTGTCGAAGTCACTGAGACCGGAACGACCATCAGGGCTCATGGCTTGAAGATCATCGCCGAACTCCTGGTCACCTCGACCCAGCTCATCGCCAACAGGGAGGCCTGGGAGAATCCCTGGAAGAGGCAGAAGATCGAGCAGATGAACACCCTGCTCCAGGGCGCCCTGCAGGCGGAAAACCTGGTCGGTCTGAAGATGAACGTGCACGAGGACAACCTCGATGCCTTGATCGAACTGCTTCCGAGCCTGACCTCCCCGACAGTGGCCCATCTTCACCAGCCGGGCTGGCTGTCGCTGGAGATCGTGGTCGAGGAGTCCATTGTCAGGGATTTGGTGCCCAAGCTCCAGGCCATTGAGGTGGAAGGGATCATCGAGTACCCCTTGAACAAGGTCATCTGATGTCAGCGCAGCTCTGGCTGCGCTGACATCTCTGTGTCTGGTGTCATCGCAGCCAGGGGCCGGGATGACGCATCCGCAGAGAGCACTGTCGTGACACGAGGCACAATCGCAAGATTCAGTTTTGCCGGCGGCAAAACTGACCCGGACCACAAAACCAGGAGCGACGCCTGATGTTCACTGGATCACTCCGCCTCTCAGGATATGCCCTGGCGATGCTGAGCCTCGGCCTGCTCATGAGCTGCGCCCACATGGCTCCTCAACAGCCAGCCTCCAAGGAAGTCCAGGCCAGAATGGACCTGTCCACCTCCTACCTGTCAAAGGGCCAGCCCAGGAGAAGCCTGAAAGAGCTCCTGGCGGTCAAGGACAAGGCCCGCAAGGTCCCCAAGTACCATTTCCTCCTTGGAACCACCTATCAACAGCTCAACAGCCTTGAGCAGGCCAGGGACCACTTTGTTCGGGCAACAAAGCTCGACCCGGGCTACGGAGAGGCCTGGAACAGCCTCGGGCAGGTCTTTGTCAGCCTGGACAATGCCTCCCAAGCCCGGCAGGCCTTTGAGAATGCCCTGTCCATCCCGACCTATCTGACCCCTGAGTTTCCAGCCTACAATCTGGCCCTTCTTCACCGGGACGAGTCCAGGCCTGCCAAGGCCAGAGAGCTCGCTCAAAAGGCTCTGGACGAGAACTGGCGTTTTCTCCCGGCCTATGAACTGCTGGCAGACATGGCCACCTCAAAAGGGGACATCGAGCAGGCCAGCATGTGGCTCAAACAGGGGGTGGATGCCAATCCTGACAGTGTCCAGCTCATGCTCCGGCTGGCTGAAAACCAACTTCGACTGGGACAGCATGACAAAGCCAGATACTGGTTCGCGCGAATCCTCTCTCTGCAGCCAGAATCAGAGCCTGCCCAGGTGGCCAGAGATTACCTGGACATCCTTCCCGAGTGACCGATCAACCTCAGGGCGGCAACGATCTCCTGCCCCTCGAATCCTGGGCATCAATCCCTGGATCGAAGATTTTGCGGCCTACAACCTCTGGACCAGGCCGGCAGGGTTGCTCCTGTGCCTGGACATGCTCCGCAGAGCCGGTGCGCAGACCGCGCTTCTCGATTGTCTGCACCAAACCTGGTCCGACATCGCCTGGCCCAAACAACGGGCTCACGGTCATGGCCCCTGGCCCAAGGCCCCCCTGCCCGCACCCTCTGGCCTGGAGCATGTCCCCCGTCGTTTCAGCCGTTACGGCCTGCCGTACCACGCTGTGTCCCAGGCCTTGAAACGGCTCGATCCACCGGATGCCGTGCTCATGACCACCTCAATGACCTACTGGTATCCAGGTGCGGCAGCCATGGCCAGGCTCATCCGGCAGTCCTGGCCCCGGACTCCGATCATCCTGGGCGGGGTCTACGCCACCCTCTGCCAGGATCACGCCACGGCCCTGGATGTCTTTGACCTGGTCATCGCCGGTCCCCTGGAAAGGCCCGACAACTGGGCAGCCCTGTGGAACCGGCTCGACACTCCTGTCCCCCCGCGACCCGACCCGACCAGGGTGACCATGGCCCTGGACAGCTACAGAGCCCCCAGATTTTCGATCATCCTCGGCTCCAGGGGCTGCCCTTTCCACTGCGCCTACTGCGCCAGCAAAGCCCTGCACCCGGCCTTTGAACAGCGAACCTCGGCCCAGGTCCTTGCCGAGGCAAGGTCTGAGCTGGACAGAGGCGTCCAGGACTTCGCCTTTTACGACGACGCCCTGCTCATCCAGCCGGAGACATGGCTCCTGCCGCTTCTGGAGGAGATCGTCGATGCCTCCCTGCCCGTTCGCCTGCACACCCCCAATGCCCTGCACGTCAGCCAGCTCAGCCTTGAGATGTGCACCCTGCTGAAAAAGGCCGGATTGACCACCGTCCGCCTGGGTCTGGAAACAGGAGACTTCAAAAACCGTCTCGATGCCAAGCTGTCCATGGAGGAGTGGGATGCCGGGCTGGCCAACCTGTTCCAGGCGGGGTTCACAGGCAGCCACCTCGGGGCCTACATCCTCTTTGGGCTCCCCGGGCAGCGGGAGGAGGAGGTCAAACAGGCCATCGAACTGGCTCAGGCCTCTGGGGTCAGACCGCATCTGGCCCAGTACTCGCCCATTCCAGGCAGCCCCCTTTTTGAGCAGGCCATGGAGTCTTCCGACTATCCTCTGGATGCCGATCCCATTTTTCAGAACAACTCCATCTGGCCCTGCGTCCCGGGCGGCTTCTCCTGGGAGGCGGATCGCTTCTGGAAAGCTCTGCTCACCCCCGGTATCGACTGACGCCCCCCTCGTGTGGCCATGTTCTTGAACGAGACTCCTGACCGGGACACGTCCTGCCGGGGCTCCTCAAACCGCATCCTGTCTTGCCTTTACAGCCAAAATAGAGTACCGCTGGTCTGACCCTTCCAAGGTCGCGGCCCCTCGGTCTCGACATTGTGCCCTGTGGAGAGACTCTGCCATGGACGACCATCATCTGCAGTCAGCCCTGTCCCATTCCACTCCCCTTGCGGATTCCCAATACTATCTGGTCATCAGGACCGCGATGCACATGAAAACCGCCCTGTACAGGACGCTCCATCAGTCCGGTCTCGGCGTGACGCCCGAACAGTGGTCCGTGCTGAGCTGCCTGTGGCACACTGATGGTCAGTACCACAGTGAACTGGCCACAAAGACCGGACGGGACAAGTTCACGATCTCCAGGATCGTCTCTTTGCTGGAAAAAAAGGGGCTCGTCTCCAGCCGTCCCGACCCCAAAGACAAGAGACGGTCCAATGTCTTCCTGACTCATCACGGCAAGGCCCTCCAGGAGCCCGTTACCGAGATCGTTGAACATTTTTCCAGAGATCTCTTTGAAGGCCTGTCCGCTGAGGACATTGCCGCGCTGCGGAGACTCCTGGAGCACATCGTCTTAAACATCCGCCGCCCAGACTGATTCCCTCCTGAGACGCCAGTACACGCCTGCAGCTGTTGACGCATGGTCCTGTTCGCCCTGCTGCCGGTGAGAGTCTGAGCATGTTGATTAATCAACCATACCTGTTGTGCACCTGAGTTGACAAAATGAGATGCAGTGGTATGGTACACTGCTTCGTTGAATTCAGCGCAGCCTCTGGCTGCGCTGAATGATTGGATTTGAGCTGAAGAGAAACCTCTCTTTGAAGCAGGGTGTGCCATCCTGGAGCAGGCAGTGAGACCAAAGAAGAACCTTGTCTTCGGCATGAAGATTCACAGGAACTGTGCCCATGCACTGCAACAGCCTCGCAGCGCCCAGTTCCGAACTTTCTGAAGCAGACAATCAGTGTTTGTACGGATGCCTCACATTGAGAGAACCCTTGAACAGGTCACAAAACATGTTTCTTCGAACCCATTTCGACCTCTGTACCGGATGTTCGCTGTGCCAGCTGGCCTGTTCCCAGAGGATCACCGGAGGGTTCAACCCCCGCCGGTCTGTCCTGAGGATCGAGCAGGCCAGGGAGAACCTGGTCCACTTCCCGGTTGTCTGCACTCAGTGCCAGAATCCCATGTGCGCCACAGCCTGTCCGGTCCAGGCCATCACCAGGGACGTCTCAGGCCGTTCCTGGGTCGTCGACCCCGAGACCTGCACAGGATGCGGCCTGTGTGCCGACTATTGCCCCCTTGGGGTCATCCATCTGGACCAGGACACCGGCAAGGCCGTGAAATGCGACCTGTGCGGCGGAGACCCTGAATGCGTCAAGGCCTGCCCCACCGGAGCCCTGGAACTCATCAGCCTGGGAGGCGACCATGACTGACGCAACGCAGGGACAACTGCTCGTGGTCAACCTGACCAGCGGACGATCGTCCGCCACACCGGTTCCTGACTGGCTCTTCCAGGGATATCTGGGGGGAAAGGGCTTCGGGGCCAAGCTCTTGGTCGACCTGCTCCCGCCAGGGACCGATCCCCTGAGCCCGGAGAACCTGCTCATGGTCATGACCGGCCCCCTGACCGGGACCATGGCCCCGTCCATGCGGGGGTGCATCGTGACCAAGTCCCCCCTGACCGGGACCTTTCTGGACTCCTACTTTGGCGGCTCCTTCGCCCCGGAGCTCAAGTATGCCGGCTACGACGGCCTCATTGTCCTTGGCCGGGCACCTGAGCCAGTGACGCTCTTCATCGAGGACGATGCGATCCGTCTGGAGAGCGCGACCCATCTCTGGGGTCTTGATGCCCTTCAGACCAATGCCGCGATCAAAGCAGAGCTCAACGATCAGAGCACCAAAGTTCTGAGCATCGGCCAGGCAGGCGAGAACGAGGTCCTCTACGCCCTCATCAGCTGTGAATACAATCGCCAGGCCGGCAGGGGCGGAGCCGGGGCGGTCATGGGTTCGAAGCATCTCAAGGCTGTGGCCGTGAGGGGAACGCGATGCGTCCGTGTCGCCGACCCTGCCGGGTTCCGCAGGGCCTGTCTCCAGGCCAACCATGACCTGGAGGCGTCCGAGGATGTCCAGGGCCTCAAGGCCACCGGCACGGCCATGGCGGTCGAGTTCGCCAACGAGACCGGTCTGCTGCCCTTCAGGAACTTCTCGGACGGCACCTTTGACCGCGCTGCCGCACTCGGTGACCCCGGCCAGAAAAAGCACCTCTGGCTGTCCAGTGCCGCCTGCCTCGGCTGCCCCATCCGCTGCAGCAAGATGGGGGCCGTGCGCACCGGCACGTATGCCGGGACCGTCACGGACATCGTGGAGTACGAATCAGCCGCCTTGATGGGGTCCAACCTCGATATCTCGGACATCCGGGCCGTGGCTCACCTGGTCAAGCTCTGCGACCGTTTCGGCCTGGACTCCATGTCCACCGGGGGAGTGATCGGTTTTGCCATGGAGGCCGCAGAAAAAGGCCTCCTGGACTCGCCCCGGGGTGTGACCATCGAATTCGGGAACGTCCGGGCTGCCGAACACCTCATCCGGGCCATTGCCGCCAACGAGAGTGAGCTTGGACAGCTGCTGGCCAGAGGGGTCATGCGGGCGTCGCAGGTTCTGGGGCAGGACAGCCAGGCCTTTGCCCAGCACGTCAAGGGCCTCGAATCTCCGGCCTGGGGTCCACGTGGAGCCCCGGGAACCGGGCTGGCCTTCATGACTGCCGATCGCGGCGGCTGTCATCAGCGCGGACTGCCTGCCCCCCTGGAGGTCACCCAGGGCGAATGGGAAGGCAGGCCTGTCAAGGCTCTGGCCCTGGAAGGCAAAGCGGCCATGCTCATCCAGATGCAAAACTACCTGGCTGGGACCGACACGCTGGTCAAATGTGATTTCGGCGGCTTCGGGATCCAGCCGGAAACGTATGCCGGCATGCTCAGCTCGGCCACAGGGCAGCCCTTCCAGGCCGGGATCTTTGAGCGCCTCGGCGAAAAAATCTGGAATCTGACCAGGCTCTTCAATCTGCGGGAAGGCATCTCACCCGCCTCGGACACTCTGCCCAGAAGGTTCGTGGATGAGCCTCTGCCCAGCGGGCCCTTCAAGGGCCATCGCATCAGCGATCAGGACATGGACGTCCTGCGCCGGGATTACTACCGGCTTCGGGGCTGGGACCCCGAGGGCAGGCCCAGGCAGGAGACCCTTGAGAAGCTGGGGCTGGGGCCTGACAGCCCCACGTTCAGCCTTGCCTCCGGCGAAGCTGAATGATGAGGTTCGAATCAGAGCAACAAGCCCCTGATTTCAGCCCGGCCTCTGGCCGGACTGAAGGTCGTGGGTTGGGGGTCGGGGGTTGAGGGAAGAAAAGATCCCCGACGTGTCGAGCAGGGCTTCGACTCAATCTGCTCGAAAAGAAGTCTATCTTTTGCACTTGAACCCATATTTTCAGATTTGCTGGAGGCAAATCTGAAAAGGAGAATGAACATGGACAACTACTACAAGCTGCGGGAATTTCAATGCACAACCAGGGCCAAGCACGGCGTGGGGTCCCTGATCGCCCTTCCGGACTCCCTCCGGGAGCTCGGAGTCAGCAAGCCCCTGATCGTCACCGATCCAGGCGTGGTCGGGGCCGGGCTGCTGTCCAGGGTCACCGCGCCCCTGGACAAGGCGGGCATTCCGTATGCCGTCTTCGATCAGGTGGTGCCCAACCCCTACATCGAGACCGTGGGCCAGGCCACGAAGGTGTATGAGGACAGCGGCTGCGACGGGCTCATCGGCCTGGGCGGCGGGAGCTCCATGGACACGGCCAAAGGGGTCGGGGTCGAGGTCACCCACGAGGGCAACATCCTGACCTGGGAAGCGGCTGAGCGGGACCTGGAGAACCGGATCGCCCCCCTGATCACCATTCCCACCACAGCCGGGACAGGAAGCGAAGTCACGGTCTGGGCGGTCATCACCGATCCTGAACGCAGATTCAAGTTCAATGTCGGCGGACCGCTTCTGGCCCCGCACATCGCCATCGTCGACCCCGAACTGCACATGTCCATGCCTCCCCAGGTGACAGCCGGAACCGGCATGGACGCCTTGTGCCACGCCATCGAGTGCTACACCTGCCACTTTGCCCAGCCGCACACCGATGCCGTGGCCCTGCTGGCCATCGAGTACTGCTCCAACTACCTGCGTCGGGCCGTGGGCAACGGCCAGGATGTCGAGGCCCGCTACTACATGGCCATGGCCGCTCACCTGGCCGGGATCTCCTACGGCACAGAGAGTGCCGGTGCGGTTCATGCCCTGACCCAGACCCTGGGGGGCATGAAGCCTGAGATTCATCACGGGCCGGCTGTCGGCGCGACCCTCGGGGCCTTCATGGAGTACAACTGGATCGGCCGCCCGAAAAAGTTCAGGCGGGTGGCCAAGGCCATGGGCGTGGATGTTGAAGGGCTTCCGGACCGCGAGGCCTGCCTCCTCGGGGCCGAGGCGGTCTACGAGCTGGCCGAGGACATCGACATCCCCTCCCTGGCCGATCTGGGAGTGCTCGAAGAGGAGATCCCCGGCCTGGCCAGAGAGGCGTACAACGACCCCCAGACCCCGGGCAACCCCAGAGATATCGATGTTTCCGGCTACGAATGGATGTACCGGCGCTGCCTGGGATGCAGCTGATCATCATGGCCTGCGGCCATGATGAGAGGTCGAGGGTGGAGGGTGGAGGGAAGAAAAGACCCTCCACGTGTCGAGTCAGAACCCTCAACCTCGCCAGTTTGGTCAAGGAAGAAAAACATCACCAAGCTTGTTTTTCGTATGAACTTGATTCTGGAATCAAGTTTCTTGGCTGATCAAACTGGCCGGTCGACTTTTTCCCCGGCACCTCGGGCATCTTTTCTCCC
>CAZNIP010000041.1:0-25568 GCA_964573115.1 uncultured Desulfohalobiaceae bacterium
GTGCAGGAACGGTGCCGCGGTCCGGCCTGACGGACGCCTTTTGGGACCCAGCTCAGGTCCTTGAGATCTCCAGGTCCTTGCAATTGACATTCCAACCGAAAGGCATCCCTGACGCCAGTGCAAAAAGTCCATGCAGCGGTTTCCCGGCGTCAATTGCTATCTATAATTCATTGATTATTCTGGCTTCTTATTCTGACTTCTGCGGCTGCATCTTGAGTTTTTGCAGCCGCATCCTCCATGGGCAGCCCGGACGCCTTGCCAAACAATTCAGTTTTTGAGATCATTTTATCTGATTCAACACCTCAGGAGGCTGGCATGCACTTCTTGCCGATCCAACGGGCCCTGATCAGCGTCACCGATAAGTCCGGGCTGGACGACCTCTGCAGCGTCCTGGCCTCAGGCGGAGTTCACCTTGTCTCCACAGGTGGAACCCGGAAACGCATTCTCGAATCCGGCTACGAGGTCCAATCCGTCAGTGATCTGACCGGCTTTCCCGAAATCCTCGGCGGCCGGGTCAAAACCCTGCACCCCACGGTGCATGCCGGCGTCCTGGCGGACAAGGACAATCAGGACCACCTCCAGACGCTTCAGGACAATCAGATCGCCCCTTTTGATCTGATCTGCGTGAACCTCTACGATTTTGCCAAAGCCCGCCAGAAGACGGCTGAGGTGACGCAACTGGTTGAAGACATCGACATCGGCGGACCAACGCTCTTACGGGCCGGGGCCAAGAACTTCCGCAGCGTCACGGTCCTGCCCGACCCCGGGACGTATGCAGAGTTCATCGCAGAGCTGCAGGCGAACGCGTTTCAGGTCAGCCTCGGCTTCAGGCAGCGCATGGCTGCCCGCGTGTTTGAGATGATCTCCGAGTACGACGCCATGATCGCCCAGGCCCTGGCCTGAGGGAGGACTGTATAGCTGGAAAGATCTGGGGCAACACCAGCGGATTGAAGCCGAGCCACCTCAAGGCCCTGCTGCACCTCTATCGAAGGCGCTATCCGGACCAGGGAGGGTACAGCCGCGACCAGGCCCGGGAACTGGCCCACCTGAGTTCTTCCACCGGCCGTCAGATTGGACTGATCATCAACAGGCACGGACAGCCGGTGATGGTCATCCTCGGCCAGCCCGACCAGATCCTCATCCCGGAGCTCGGCCGGCTCAGGCAGAGCGGAGGACGGCTGCGCGGCCTCCGCCTCCTGCACACCCACCTGAACAGGGAGGGATTGACCGAGGAGGACCTCATGGACCTGGTCTTTCTCCGTCTCGACTCCATTGGCGTCCTCAACGTCAGTTCTGAAGGCTCCCCTCTCTCCTTTCAATGGGCTCAGATCCTGCCCCTGAACCCCGGGCACAAGCCGTACATGATCTCTCAGCCCCTGCCCTGGGACAGGGTCGACGTCGATTTCACCCTCCAGGCCGAAGCCCTGGAAGGAGAGCTCCTCCATTCAAGCCAGCCGGTCCATGCAGCTTCCCATCGCGAGTCCGCTCTGCTCGTCAGCGTCGGCGCCGCACCCAGGGAGACCCAGCAGAACTCCCTGGAGGAACTCAGGGATCTGTCCCTGACAGCCGGGCTGAATCCAGTGGACACGATGATTCAAAGGGTCAGCAGGGTCAATCCGAAACACATCATGGGCAAGGGGAAGCTGGCTGAACTCGAGGTGGCCGCCCTGCAGAACGGCGCTTCGACTCTGGTTTTTGACGGCGAGCTCACTCCGGCCCAGATGCGGAACCTGGCGGACATCACCGAGCGAAAGATCCTGGACCGGACCCAGGTCATCCTGGACATTTTTGCCCAGCACGCCACCAGCCGGGCCGGTAAGCTCCAGGTCGAACTGGCTCAACTGGATTACACCCTGCCACGGCTCATCGGCAAGAACAGGGCCATGAGCAGACTGGCCGGGGGCATTGGCGGCAGAGGTCCGGGAGAGACCAAGCTCGAACTCGATCGACGCCGGATACGCGAAAGACGGACCAGGATCAAGAAGGAGCTGGCCAAGGTACGCCGAAACAGGGACGCCACTCGAACCAGACGTCAGCATGCCGGCCTGCCCATCGTGGCCCTGGTTGGGTACACCAATGCCGGAAAATCATCGCTGTTGAACACCTTGACCCACAGTTCGGTCTTCACCGCGGACAAGCAGTTCGCCACCCTGGACCCTGTCAGTCGCCGTCTGCGATTCCCTGAAGACCAGGAGGTCATTCTCACGGACACCGTCGGTTTCATCCGCTCCATTCCGGAAAACCTGGTCGAGGCCTTCAAGGCCACTCTTGAAGAGCTGGAGTCGGCAGACATTGTCATTCATGTGGCGGATGCCAGCCATCCGGAGGTCAGGACTCAAGTCATTGCAGTGGAATCAATTCTCAATGATATGGAGCTCAGACATGTACCAACGATTCTGGCCCTGAACAAATGGGATCTTCTCTCCAGAGAGAGCAGAGAAACAATGAGCCTTTTTTTCCCCCAGGGCATCCCTGTTACAGCCCTGGACAGAGAGACTCTTCACCCCCTCATTCGAGCTGTGTCCTCAATCCTTCCTCACAGGGCCCCTGCTCTCCCCTGAAAAGCACTGTCTTTACTCCCCCGCAACAGCATTATTGTTTTCAGGCAATGTTACGAACCCATCGTGTCGTCAATCAACGAAACACGAGAAAAGAGTGTCAATCTGAGGTGCTCTTATCATCGAACTAAAGAACCATGCAGCAATGAGCTGAATCAATGGCGAGTTCTTTTTTTGGGAAAATCATCCTTGTCTCTGGGCATTGCCTGTGATAATAAAGTTCTGCAAATAGTGAGTGAAAACAGGGGTTTTAGCATAGCTTTTTCCTATAAAAACCTTAAATAAATGGAGATTACGATGAAAAACATTCAAAAGATTCTTTGTGCAGTTGACTTTGCCGAGTACAGTCCCCAAGTTGCCGAATATGCCCAAACACTTGCACAAAAGCTGGGTTCTGCAGTCCATGTGCTCTATGTGGCCCCCACTCTCTCCCAGTATGTGGGCTTTCAAGTGGCACCGAGCTCCATCGAAAACTTTGTCGGGGAAATTCTTTCTGGAGCAGAGCAGACAATGGAAAACTTTTTGCAAGAACATTTCGCCGACATTGAGGTCACAGGTCATGTGCTCACTGGATACGCAGCCGAGGAAATCCTCAAATATGCCGACGAAAATGCAATGGATCTCATCATCATGGGGACGCACGGCCGAAAGGGCATTGACCGGATCCTCTTTGGTTCGGTTGCGGAACGGGTTGTCAAGAGCGCCAATGTGCCGGTTCTGACGGTCAGGCCTCAGGCAACGGTTTAGGTCAGGGATGAAGACTGACAACATCCCGGCTCAGGAAGACAGTTTTTGTCAAACCCATAGCCACAGAGACGAATTCCCGTGAAACTCTTCTCCTCTTTTCGCAAAAAAACGGCATGCGGACTCGATGTCGGTCACAACTGGGCCAAGGTCGTTCGCCTCCTCCCGGCACGAAACGGGGCTGTTCTGGATCGAGCCGGCCGTCTCGCCTGGAGCAGGACGGAAAAGGACAAGAGTGAACAGATGAGCTCCAAACTGAAAACGTTCTGGAGTTCGCTGAATCTGAAGGACAGGACCGTGATCACGTCCCTGGCCGGGCATGCTGTGATCATCAAGCGCGTGGACCTGCCTGCGGTCAAACCCAAAGAGCTCGACTCCACGATACAGAAACAGGCCAAGCAGCATATCCCTTTTGACATCGATGACGTCTATCTGGATTACCAGGTCATGGGGTCAGGCTCTGCTGACACAACCCAGAATGTGGTCCTTGTGGCCAGCAAAAAGAAAGTCGTCCAGGAACTCCAGGAGTTGTTCGACAAGGCCAATCTCGGGGCCTCCATACTCGATGTGGACGGCTTTGCCCTCAGCAACTGTTTTGAATTCAACTATCCTGAAAGGAAGGACAAACAGACCTACCTCCTGGATGTGGGCGCTGTCCATTCGACATTCTGCGTCTATGCCGATCAGCAGCCGATCTTTATCCGGGACGCCGGATTCGGAGGTCAGCAGCTGACCGACCACCTCTGCTCGGTTCTGGACAAAAAGCCAAAAGAGGTCGAGCAACTGAAAATTCAAGGCCCTGCGGGGCTCAATCCTGATGAGCAGGCCACCTACCTGAAGGAAAGCGAACAGATCTTCCGGTCCTGGGGCCAGGAGATTCAGCGGCTCATCAATTTTTACATGAACTCCCTGAACGCCCCGAAACCGGCAAACATGCTTTTTCTCTCCGGAGGCGGGAGCCTGTGCTTTGGCCTGAACAAGAGCCTCTCTTCGCAGATGGATCTGGAGGTTGATTTTCTCGACCCCTGGCGGCAGGTGTCTTTTGAAGACAGCAAGTTTGAATCCAAATACCTTCAGCAGACAGGCCCTCAATTCGCCATCGCCACCGGTCTGGCCTTGCGAACCATCATCTAGCGGCAACTGAAGGTCTTGCAACCACAGAGTATCGAGGGTGACCATGATTCACATCAACCTACTCCCGGTCCAGAAACGAGCTAAAGTCTCCAATGTGGAGAAAGAGCTCGTTCTCTTTGTCCTGGTTCTGATCATTGTCGGTCTGAGCATGGCCATGACTCAGCGTTGGCTCGGCAGCCAGGTCAACGTCCTTGAAGTGGCCAAACAGGAGAAAACCCAGGAAAAAAACAGGCTGCTGAAAAAAATCAAACGGATCAACGAGATTGAAAAAAAGCTTCAGGCCACCCGAACCAGAATCAACGTGATCAAGCAAATCAGGGCAGAGCAGAGCCTTCCGGTTCGCTATCTCGATGAACTGGTCACAACCCTGCCTGAGGACAAGATGTGGTTTCAGTCTCTGCGCCTGAACTCCAACGGCGGCATCCAGCTCAACGGGATTGCCCTGGACAATCAGGTCTTTGCCATGTACGTCAAAAACCTCCGTCAATCATCGTATGTCATGGATGTCATTCTGAACCGAACCAGCAGGAAGAGCTTCCGCGGTCTTGGCCTGGTCGCCTTTCAGTGCAGCATCAAGGCCGGAAAGAGAGAAGAGACGATGGCTGTAAAGAACAAAGAAAGAGGAAAGAGCCATGGATAGAGAAGCCCTGGTCAAGAGACTCGAAACCCTGAGCCGGGCTCAGAAGCTTCTTATCCTGTTTTTCACTGTCGCCCTGCTCGGCGCCGCGTACTGGTACTTCCTCTTCCGGCCCGAATACGACAACCTCAAGAGGCTGGAAAAGGACGTTGCTCAGCTCGAGGACACGATCCGGAACTACCGGATCAAGGTGGCCAGGCTGCCCAAGCTGGAAAAAAAGCTCGAAGCCCAGCAGCGGGAGTTCGTCTATGCCAAAACCCTGCTTCCGGAGAGCAGCAGCGATGTGGAGAACCTCTTGTCGGAAATTGAGAAGCTCGGCAATGACAACGGACTGGATTTCCTGCTCTTCTCACCAGGAAATGAAAAAATCCACGACTTCTATGCCAGCCGGCAGGTCCAGCTTCGACTTCAAGGCCCTTTTCACAACCTGATGCACTTCTTCAGTCTCATTTCGCGGCTGAATCGGCTGGTGACCCTGGAAAACCTCCAGCTCAGGCCGGGTAAGGGCCGCGGGCCCAATGGGGAGATTGTCCTCAATTCGGACAGTCAGATTCTCATCTACCGCACCCTGACCGAAGCAGAGCTGGCAGCCAAAAACAAGAAAAAGAAGCGCTGACCCCAAGCCCGGAAGATTCTGATCAATATCGGACCTCAAGTGCTTTGAATGGAGCTGCCCTGATCATGCACACTCGCCATCAATACTTTCGACCAACAGGATGCACATGGCTGGCCCTGAGCCTTCTCGCTCTGCTCATGCTCGTTTCCAACAGCTGGGCAGCAGTCCAGGTCGTCAAGGACTCCGACTCAAGCCTTTCGGCCCAGGATTCCATGCCGGAATGGATCAAGCCCCCTGACTTCAAGTACACCTCCCGGGACAAGCCTGATCCCTTTCGATCCTTTGTCCAGCCGGAGACGCCCCAGGCATCTGATGATCAAAAGGCCTCCAAGCCATCGCGGCCCCTGACGCCTCTGGAGCGGGTCCAGCCCACACAGCTCAACCTGGTGGGCGTCCTCCTCAACAACGGACAGGGGGCTGGATCCATGGCCCTTGTCGAGCTTCCAGACGGCAAAGGCTATGTCCTCAGGCCAGGGACCCGGATCGGGCGAAGTGATGGCCGGGTCGTGTCCATAGCCCCCGGCAAAGTGACCATACAGGAAAAAGTGACCAACATTTTTGGAGAAAAAAAGACGAACAAGGTGGTCTTAAAGCTCCATAAGGCTGCAGGAGAGAGTCATGACTAATCACGCTTGGACCTGTCACCAGAACTCAATCGTCAGGCTGGCCCTGGCCCTCACCCTGGTCGGACTCCTTCTGGCAGGCTGTGCTGCCCATCATGCTGATCAAGGCGGGCCAGAATCGACCACGGGAGCGTCAGTGGCCACGCACGAGCAGGAGGACCCGTCGCAGGGTTCTGAACCGTCGCGCATCCGCCTGACGGCCATGGACGAAAAGACGGTCATCACCCTGCCCTTTGACAAGAGCATCGACATCTCTCCACGCTATGAGCACCCCCATCTCGTCATCGACTTTGATCCTGCACTCCCTGATCTGATCCTTCCGGACCCGGTCCAGGATCAGCTGATCAACGATCTCTCCCTGCACCAGGCCGAGACAGGATCTGAGGCCTTCACCTCACTGGATATCACACTGGACAAGCGGGTTCAGTTTCTGATCTCCCGCCCGACTCAATCCTCGGTGCGGATCCTGCTCGTCCCCAAACCAGAGCGGACAGCCCAAAGAACCCAAAAGTCCCATGATCTGCCTCGCTTGCAGGACATTCGCTTCACGCATGATGAGCAGTCCATGTTCTACATCAAGCTCTTTGCCGATCGATCCTTTTCCTATCGGCCACAACCAAGCCCGGCTGACAAGATCGCCTTCTCCTTTCCCAAGCTGTCCATACCCCAGGCCTTTGCCAAGCTCTATCGCCTGCACAAGTTTCAGGCCCCGGTGAAAAATGCCTATTTGAGCCGGTCCAGCACAGGGGGCCAGTTGACTGTGTCCTCATCCCACCGGGTCCCGGTGAGCATCGACCGTCAGGGGTCGACCCTGGTCATTGGGTTCAAGACAGACGGGGCAAAACTGCTGGATGAAAAGACCAGCCCGGCCAAGCCCGAAACCTCCCAAACCCGGCCAGAACAGGCCGCGGAGCAGGGTCAGGCCGCCGAGCAGGAAAACAGCCTGCAGACGACCCTCTTTCCAGGGATGAAAGCGAACTACACCGGCAGGAAAATCTCCATCGACCTCCAGGATGCTGATGTCGAGCATGTCCTGCGCTTGGTGGCCGAGGTCGGGGGGTACAATCTGATCCTGGACCAGTCAGTCTCCGGAAAGATCTCTCTCAAGCTGGATGAGGTCCCCTGGGACCAGGCCCTTGATCTGGTCCTGCTCCAGAGAAACCTGGGCATGATCAAGCGGGGCAACATCCTGCGCATCGCTCCGGCCCAGAAGCTCGAGGAAGAGCAGAACCGGATGATCGAGGCCAGGAAGGCCGCCATCGAGGCCAAAAAGAGCGAAGAGGAGCTCGCCCCCCTGAAGACCGAATACATTCAGGTCAACTACACAACCGCGTCACAGCTCGAATCTCAGGTCAAGAAGTTCCTCTCCTCCAGAGGGGAAGTGAGCCAGGACAGCCGGACCAATCAGCTCATCATCAACGATACCGCCAAGGTCATCGGCAAGGTCAGGAGCGTGGTCCGCAAACTGGACCGGGCTGAACGCCAGGTTTTGATCGAAGCCCGGATCGTCTTCGCCACTGACACGTTCCAACGCAAGATGGGCATCTCCTGGTCCGGCAATTACAGTTTCCCCGACTCTGACGGCGACTACACCCGTTCAGTTGGGGGGACCATAGGCAACCTGCCGGCACTGGGGACCAACACCTTCACGCTGACCCCAAGCCTGGCCAAGATAGCCGGCGTGGACACCTTCTTTCTCGATGCCCAGCTCCAGCTCGGAGAGACGCAGAATCAGGTCAAGACCGTGTCCTCACCCAGGATTCTGACCCTGAACAACCAGCAGGCTGAGATCCAGCAGGGCATCAAGATCGCGACAAAAACCGAGTCTGAGAGTGGCGGAACCACGACCGACTATCAGGATGCGACCCTGAAACTGTCGGTCACCCCGCAGATCACCCCAGACGACAAGCTCATCCTGACCCTGGACATCACCGACGACAGCCCGGTTGGCGGTGGTGAAGACATCGAGACCCGGAGCACGAAGACCCAGCTCATCGCCAACAATGAAGAAACCATCGTTATTGGCGGGGTGCAGAAAGTCGACGAGACCCAAAATGAGAACAACGTCCCCGGGGCGTCCGAAATTCCGCTCTTGAGCTGGCTCTTCAAGAATGAGTTCGCGTCCAAGGAAAAGCGGGAGCTCTTGATCTTCATCCGGCCCAAAATCATTTGAATTGACCAGGCCAGGTGCTCATACTAAAAAAACGGGAAGCCCATTCCCGTTTTTTTATGTCTGGTCATCGCCACCAGAGGCCATCCACTCTGACGGGCATCGATCGAGACCAGCCCAGGCGGAAACACCCATGCGCATTCGTGAAGAGGTCACATCGTTCCGGCCCTACACTCCGGGGCTGTCCATCGCCCAGATCAAGGAGGAGTACCAGCTCGACAAAGTCGTCAAGCTGGCCAGCAATGAAAACCCCCTGGGGACGTCCCCCCTGGTCGTCAAGGCCCTGGAACAGAATGCCCCCCTGGCTTTCCGCTATCCAAGGGCCGGCAGTCCGGAGATCGCCGCTGCCCTGGCTGCCTATCACGGTCTGGACAGGAATCGCTTCGTGGTCGGCAACGGATCGGATGAGCTCATCGACCTCCTGATCAGGGCTGTGCCCCATCCAGAGACTGACAACATCGTCCTCTGCGACCCGAGCTTCAGCATCTACCGCCTCCAGGCCACCCTGTGCAGCGTGAACCAGAGGTGCGTCCCCCTGAACGATGACTTCAGCTTTCCCTGGGCCAGGCTGCTGGAACAGGTGGACGCCCGGACCGCTCTTGTCTTTCTGACCAGTCCAGACAACCCGTCTGGGCATGCTCCCCAGGTCAGCGAGCTCCTCGAGTTCATCGGGCAGCTGCCTCAGGAATGCCTTCTTGTCCTGGACGAGGCCTACATCGACTTTGCCGACCGACCAGAGCTCCACACACCGCTGCAGGCCTTGCCAGCCCTGCCCAATCTGGTCCTCTTGCGGACCTTCTCCAAAATGTTCGGCCTGGCCGGGCTTCGTCTCGGATACGGGATCATGCCTCCAGAGCTGGCCTCCATGCTCCTGCGCATCAAGCTGCCTTTCAGCGTGAACCTGCTGGCTGAGCAGGCCGGGATTGCAGCCCTGCGGGATGAGGACTTTGCAGCCAGAACCCTCCAGGTCATCCGCCAGGGTCGGCATGACCTCCTCAACGGACTGAATCGGCTCGGGTGTTCAGTCTATCCATCCCAGGCCAATTTTCTCATGTTTGCCCCCCCGGTGCAGGCCTCGACGGTCCACGAGGGACTGCTCCGCAAAGGGATCATCATCCGGCCTCTGGACAGCTATGGCCTGCCGGATCTCCTCCGGGTCTCCATCGGGACCCAGGCTGAAAACTCACTCTTCCTCAAGGCGTTGGGGGAGATTCTGTCCCGCCATGGCTGAACAGGAGGCCTTCATCGTCACCCTGGACGGCCCGGCAGGCGTGGGCAAATCCACTCTGGCCAGAATTCTGGCTGCAGAGCTGGATATTCCCTACCTGGACACCGGAGCCATGTTCAGGGCCTGTGCTGCCAGACTGGGCCGTGAGTCCTGGAAGCTGGACACTCAGCTCCTGCAGCAAGAGCTGCAGACCATGGTCTTTTCACTCTCCGGGGACCAGGCCGGGTCAGAACTGCTCCTGAACAATCGGCCTCTGGACCCCGTCATCCGAAGCGAAGAGGTCGGCCGCTGGGCCTCAAACCTGGGAACGCTGCCCATCGTCCGCGAGTTCCTGAAAAAGGCGCAGCAGGCCATTGCCGCCCACCACCCCATCGTGTGCGAAGGCCGGGACATGGGGAGCGTGGTCTTTCCCCAGGCAGCATACAAGTTCTTTCTGGAGGCCACTCCGGAGGAACGGGCCAGGAGGCGCTGGAAGCAGCTCAAGGAGAGGGGAGAGGACTGTGATCTGGACCTGTTGACCCGTGAGCTGACCCAAAGGGACAATCAGGATCGCAGCCGACCGATCGCCCCCCTCAAACCGGCCCCTGACGCTCACACCATCGACACCACCAGCTTGACCCTGGAGCAGGTCGCGGCCGCGATGCTGTCCATCATTGCCCGCCCCTGAACCGCACACCTCATGGCCGCCGCTGGCAGCCATGAGGGTTCACGAAATGACGATTCCCGGCTCCCCTCCAGAGGTCGACTCCACCGACCCGATATGGGCGGCCATATCCCCGCCCCGGCCCAGGAGATCCCCGGCCTGACCCAACTTGTCCTCCGGAACGGACAGAATCAGCCCCCCCGATGTCTGGGCGTCGAAGATGATGTCCACCATGAGCGGATCGACCCCAGGGGCTTGGTCAGAAGGAGCTGCTCTCCCGGACGGCAGCCACGGTTGGAAGCGTGCCGTCCTGGTTCAATGACCCCGGTCACAGCCAGACCATACTTCATTTCCGGATCGTCCACACTGTGCCCGCCTGCCATGAGGGCCCCGGACTCCCGGATCTTCTCCACCCCTTCCTTGAGAATGGATTTGAGGATGGACAGGTCCATGCCCTTGCCTGGAAAGCAGACGATGTTCAAGGCCGTGGAGGGTCGCCCGCCCATGGCATAGATGTCTGAAAGGGCGTTTGCAGCGGCAATCTGGCCGAACCACTCTGGATCGTTGACGATCGGGGTCAAAAAATCCACGGTCTGAACCATGGCCATGCCGGGCGGAAAACTGAGAATCGCCGCATCCTCGGAATGCCCGGGGGGGACGATGAACCTGTCCACATCATCCGGATGGGCGACATCCGCCAGAACCTCCTCCAGGTCCCCTGGAGAGAGCTTGCCGGCTCAACCGGCGGCCCTGACTTGATCGACAAGGGTCACATCTGACATGGCGTGTGCTCCTCACAAATGTCCGCTGCTCCAGAGGTTCACCCGCTCCTGCGGACACTCTGGTCCTGGGCCTTGAAGGCAGAACCTGCCGGGAAGCGGTCCTGTTCCTGAAGAACCTCCAGAAAAGTGCTCACTGCCGGAAAGAGCTCCCGCCTGGCATGGTAAACGGCATGAAACGTTCTCTCCAGCTTCATCTCCGGGATAGAGGCCCAGGTGACATGCTCCAGGGAGGCCAGGGACTCGGTGTACGCCAGCCAGGAGGTGATGCTCACGCCCATCCCGGCCTGAACGCACCCGAGCATGGCCTGTGTGCTGGTGACCACAATGGACACCTCCAGATCGTCAAATGACAGCCCAATGCTCTTGAACCCCTCCTCCATGGCCTGCCTGGTCCCGGAGCCCTTTTCCCGCAGAATCCACGGCAGATGAGGCAGCTCCTGAACCGTGAGCCGGCTTCCCTGGGCAGCGATGTGCGCGCTGGAGCCGATGAGCACGAGCTCATCCTTCATCACCGGGTTGCTGTGGACATCCTGGATGCTCCCCCGGGAACCAATCACCCCGATATCCAGGCGCCCATCGAGGACATCCTCCTCGATGGCCCGGCTGTCGGAAATCTTCAGCTCGAGATCGACCAGCGGGTAGCGTTTCTTGAAGCCGGCGAGGATGTCCGGCAGGAGGTAATGGCCGGGTATGGTGCTTCCCCCGATTTTGAGCTCTCCGGCGACCTGCCCCTTCAGGATCTGCATGTCGCTGATTGTCCTCCGCAGCTGGGCAATGAGCTCTCTCGCATGCGAGTAGAGAATGTCTCCAGCTTTGGTCGGCAGGACCGATCGTCCGTAGCGGTCGAACAGGGAGACATTCAGTTCGCGTTCAAGAGCGGCAATGTGCGAGCTGATCGTGGGCTGGGCAAGATAGAGATCCTGGGCAGCCCTGGAAAAACTCTTGAGCTCATAGACCCGGACAAATGTCTGGAGGCGATGTATATCCATAATTCTGATCGCTGCCATGCCATTTCATGATCGATCAGCCCAAAAAAAATGCAGAAGTCTCTGCATTTTTTTTATCTCCCCACTGAGGCTCAGTTGTCCTGGGCCTCAGCAGAAGAGGTCAATTGAACAAGGACCAGTCTGGCAGCATCGCCCCTGCGCGGTTCACTCAGCTTGAGGATCCTTGTGTAGCCACCCTGACGGTCCTTGAATCTGGGAGCGATGTCATCAAAGAGTTTCTGGACCAGAACACGGCTCTCCAGAACACGAAAGGCCTTGCGACGGGCGTGGAGCGAATCCTCAAGACCATAGCTGATCAGCTTGTCCGAAAGCTTGCGCAGTTCCTTGGCCTTCGCTTCTGTGGTCCGGATCTGTTCGTGCGTCAGCAAGGACTTGGCCATGTTCCTGAACATGGCCTTCCTGTGCTCCCAGGTCCGATTGAGTTTCCTGCCAGCTCTCCTATGTCTCATTGTCCTCTTTCCCTTTCAGCCATTGTTGATACTGTTCTTCGTAGTTGTCGACCTTCATCCCCAATTCAAGACCCATGTCATTGAGCACCTTCAAGATATCATCCAATGACTTGCGCCCGAAATTTTTGGCCCGAAGCAGCTCGTTTTCCGATTTTTGAACCAGTTCCCCAACCCTGTAGATGTTGGCCTTCTTCAGGCAGTTGCTGGCCCGCACCGGAAGCTCGAGTTCGTCGATGCTCTTGAAGAGGTTGTCATCG
Organism: uncultured Desulfohalobiaceae bacterium; assembly: GCA_964573115.1. Taxonomy (GTDB): domain Bacteria; phylum Desulfobacterota; class Desulfovibrionia; order Desulfovibrionales; family Desulfothermaceae; genus CAYOID01. Next base: position 12,849 of record CAZNIP010000041.1, read on the forward strand.
ATGTTTTCGGAATGAATTTCGGGCTGGGTGGACTGCGTCTGATCCTCGTCAAAATTGACGAAGACACTGAGCTGATCCTTGAGGATCTTGGCGCTGTAGGCCACGCTGTCCTCTGGGCTCACGGAGCCGTCAGTCCAGACCTCCAAAATGAGCTTGTCATAGTTGGTCATCTGCCCGACCCGGGCCTGCTCGACCCTGTAGGAGACCTGCCTGATGGGGGAAAAACTGGCATCCAAAACAATGGTTCCGATCTGCTCCCCGAAATTCTGCTGCTGTTCCGCAGGGAGGTAGGACTTGCCCATCTGGACTTCGAGCTCCATCCGCAATTCCCTGTCCTCAGTCAGCGTGGCAATGGTCAGCTCAGGGTTGAGGACTTTGACATGCTGATTCTCCTGAATGGCGGCGGCTGTGACCTCTCCGCCCGAATCTGCGCTCAGGACGAGGGTCTGGGGCTCATCCGTGTTCATGGACAGACGGACCTGCTTGAGGTTCAGGATGATGTCCGTGATGTCTTCCTTGACCCCGGGCAGGGTCGTGAACTCATGCTGCACATTGTCGATCTTCACGGCCACAATGGCCGCACCCTGCAGTGATGAGAGCAGGATTCTCCGCAGGGCGTTTCCCAGGGTGGTCCCAAAGCCCCTCTCCAGGGGTTCACAGGTGAACTTACCGTATATCTCAGAGGATTTTGAATCCTGTTCGAGCTTTTCCGGCTTGACCAGTTCAGTCCAATTCCTGCAATTGATCAGCCTGTCATGCTGCTTGACGATCATATACTCCACCTCATTTCGATCATCCTCGCCCTGATTGAAGCATCATGCGATATGACTTTCCATGGACGGCTACGAGGTGATTCAATCTGATTTCAACAGTGCTTATTTGGAATACAGCTCAACAATGAGGTTTTCATTGATCGGGAATGTGATGTCTTCCCGAGAGGGCAGATCCTTGACCGTCCCCTTGAGGTTGTCGCTGTCCAGTTCCAGCCACTCCGGACACCCCCGCCTGGCGATGACCTCCTGAGCATCCTGAATGACGAGGATCTTCTTGCTCTTTTCGCGGACCGTGATTTCAGATCCCGGCTTGACCTGATACGAGGGCACATCGACCTTTTTCCCTCCGACACTGAAGTGCCCGTGCAGGACCAGTTGCCTGGCTTGATCCCTGGAGTTGGCAAAGCCGAGCCGATAAATGATGTTGTCCAGGCGCATCTCCAGGAGACGGAGAAGGTTCAAGCCGGTCACCCCTTTCTGGGCTTCTGCCTTCTCAAAATAGGTATGGAACTGCTTTTCCATGATCCCGTACATCTGACGCACTTTCTGCTTTTCTCTGAGCTGGGATTCGTAGTCAGAGGATTTCTTCCGCCGCCGGCCATGCTGTCCCGGAGGATAAGGGCGGCGTTCAAAAGGGCACTTGTCGGTATAACAGCGATCGCCCTTGAGGAACACTTTCGTGCCTTCACGTCTGCAGCGCCTGCACTTTGCTTCAGTATATCTAGCCAAGGTCATGTCCTCCTGAGATCTTAGACTCGTCGCTTCTTCGGCGGACGGCAACCGTTGTGTGGAATGGGGGTGATGTCCCGGATGAAGGTGACCTTGAATCCGGCGTTGTTGATGGCCCGCATGGCAGATTCGCGCCCGGCCCCTGGCCCCTTGACAAAAATGCCAACCGTCCGCATCCCGTTTTCATGGGCTTTCCGGGCTGCACTCTGGGCCGCGATCTGGGCCGCATACGGGGTGCTCTTTTTGGACCCCTTGAACCCGGACATCCCGGCGGTTGCCCAGCTGACCACGTTCCCCTTCATGTCGGTGAACGTGATGATGGTGTTGTTGAACGTGGCCCTGACGTGAGCCAGGCCGGTTGGAATATTCTTTTTCTCTTTCCGCTTCGTGGTACGGCGCTTTGCTTTAGCCATAGGTCTGTAACCTCAAGTGATTTGAAAATCGTGTCGAGACGGCTTATTTCTTCTTTTTCCCGATGAGGGCTCGTCGGGGTCCTTTTCGCGTCCGGGAATTGGTTCCTGTCCGCTGGCCTCGAACAGGCAGGTGCCGCTTGTGGCGCTCTCCACGGTAGCATCCGATTTCCATCAGCCGCTTGATGTTGGCATTCATCTCCCGACGGAGGTCACCTTCGACCTTGTAGGTCTGCTCGATCTCCTTCCTGATCAGGGTGATCTCGTCTGAAGTCAGATCATCAGTCTTTTTGGTCCAGTCAACTCCGGTTGAATCCAAAATCTTGAGTGATGTGGTATGCCCGATGCCATAGATATATGTGAGGGCAATATCCAGACGCTTGTTCTTGGGTAAATCGACGCTCGCTATTCTAGCCACAGTACACTTCCTCCACATCTAGCCTTGGCGTTGTTTGTGCCTTGGATTCTCACATATGACCCGCAAAGCCCCCCTGCGGCGAATGACTTTGCACTTGGGGCAGATTTTTTTCACGGATGGTCTGACTTTCATGGTGAACTCCTTCCTCTGTTCAGCTCAGCACTACTCACAAGCGTGACTTGTATTTGCTCTTCTGCATCAACCCTTCATACTGGTGGCTGATCAGATAGGACTGGACCTTTGACATGGTGTCGATGGCCACGCCAACCACGATCAGCAACGCGGTACCCCCAAAGTAGAAGGGTACGTTGAGCTGATTGATCATGATCATGGGCAGCACGCAGATCACCGAGATGTAGAGAGACCCCCAGAAGGTGATCCGTGACAGGACCTTGTCGATGTAGTCCTTGGTGTGCTTGCCCGGCCTGATGCCGGGAATAAAGCCGCCCTGCTTCTTCAAATTTTCGGCAATGTCTTTGGGGTCGAAAATGATGGCGGTGTAGAAGAAGCAGAAAAAAATGATCAACCCGACAAAGATGGCGGTGTAGGCCAGCGAGCCAGGCCGAAAGTAGGCCGACAGCTGCTGGAGCCAGTCGACCTGGGAAAAGTTGGCGATCGTGGCCGGGAACATGAGGATCGAGGAGGCGAAAATGGGCGGAATGACCCCTGCTGTGTTCACCCGCAGAGGCAGGTGGGTCGTCTGACCGCCGTAGAGTTTCCGGCCCATCATCCGTTTGGCGTATTGGATCGGAATCCTGCGCTGGGACGTCTCCATGAAGGCGATAAAGGCCAGGACCCCGATCATGATCGCGGCCACGATGATGACGATGAAGATCGTCAGCTCCCCTGTTCCCAGAAGCCGGAAGGTCTTGGTCAGAGCACCCGGTATCCGGGCCACGATGCCGGCAAAGATGATCAGCGAGATCCCGTTGGCGATGCCCCTGGAGGTGATCTGCTCGCCCAGCCACATGATGAACACCGTCCCGGTGGTCAGGGTGATGACCGTGGTGAAGATGAACAGCAACCCCGGTTCCGGTACCACCGGGGCCCCGATGGGACTGGTCATCTTCTGCAGCCCGAAGGCGATGCCCGTGCCCTGAACCAGGGTGATCAACACCGTCAAGTATCGGGTGTACTGGGTGATCTTTTTCCGACCAGCCTCGCCCTCTTCCTTCTTCAACCGCTCCAGCTCCGGACTGACGACCACGAGAAGCTGGAGGATGATTGACGCCGAGATGTAGGGCATGATGCCCAGGGCAAAGACAGAGAGCCGGCTCAGGCCTCCGCCGGAGAACATGTCAAACAGGCCGAAGAGCGTATTCTGGGCATTGGCGAAGAAATCGGCAACGGCTTGGCCGTTGACTCCGGGAACAGGGATGTGAATGCCCAGTCGATAGACGATGAGCATGGCAAAGGTGAACAGGATCTTGTTCCGCAGTTCCTTGGAGCCGGCGATATTTTCCATCTTGGGGATCACAGCCTACCCCTCCAGCGCCTTGGCTTGACCACCCGCATGCTGAATTTTCTCTGCCGCACTCTTGCTGAAGCGGTGCGCTTCCACCGTGATCCCCCTGGTGATCTCGCCCCGGCCGAGCACTTTGATCGGCAGGTTCCGCGGGCACAGGGAGGAGAGATCGTCGATGGACACCGTTTCCCTGTCCGGGAAATGGCTCTCGATCTGCTCAAGATTGATCACAGCGTATCGGACCTGAAAGAGGTTCTTGAAACCCCGCTTGGGAAGACGGCGAACCAGGGGCATCTGACCACCTTCAAAACCGACAGCCGGTCCGCTGCCTGCTCTGGCCTTCTGTCCTTTGTTCCCTTTCCCGGAGGTGCAGCCCAACCCGCTCCCGGGACCGCGGCCCCTTCGCTTTCGAGCCCTTTTTTCACTGGGGAAAGGATAGAGTTCGTGCAGCTTCATGATTCAATGACCTCGACGAGATGTTGCACTTTCTGGATCTGGCCGCTGGTGGCCCTGTTCCCGGGGAACTCCTTGATCTGGTTGACCTTGCGCAATCCAAGGGCCTTCAGGGTCCTTTTCTGGCTCTGCGTGCAGCCAATCTGACTTCGAATCAACTTCACTTTCATCATTGGTTCCTCTTGAGCTAACGGGCCAGTCTGACCTCTTTGCCTCGAAGATGGCTCACTTCCTCAGCACTGCGCAGAGAGGTCAGCCCCTGCATGGTGGCCTTGATGACATTCATGGGATTGTTGGTCCCCAGGGCTTTGCTCAAGACATCCTGCACGCCGGCTGCTTCCATCACAGCCCGGACCGGACCTCCAGCAATGATGCCCGAGCCCTTGGCTGCCGGCTTGAGCATGACCTGGCCGGCACCATACTGCCCGAGGACTTCATAGGGCAGGGTGCCGTCGACTACAGGGACATCCATCATGGTCTTTTTGGCCCGCTCAGTCGCCTTGCGTATGGCGTCAGGGACCTGGTTGGCCTTGCCGTGGCCATACCCGACACGCCCCTGTCCGTTGCCCACAACAACAAGGGCACTGAACTTGAAGTTCCGGCCGCCTTTGACCACTTTGGCAACCCGGTTCAGATGCACAACCTTTTCGATCAATCCAAGCTCGTTGACTTCCATGTATGAACCCCAGTTAGAATTTCAGGCCGCCCTGGCGGGCTCCGTCGGCCAGGGCCTTGACCCGGCCGTGATAAATATAGCCATTCCGGTCGAACACGGCTTCCTGAATGCCAAGCTGCTTCGACTTCTCAGCAAGGTCCAGTCCGACTTTCTCAGCCGCCTCCCTGGTCAAACCTTTGCTGTCCTTCAGGGCCAGCGTGGAGGAGGCTGCTCGCGTGGTTCCGGACACATCGTCGACGAGCTGGGCATAGATGTGCTTGCTGGACCGGAAGACGACCAGACGGGGACGGCTTTCGCTCCCCCTGATCTTTTTCATGATCCGCTGTTTGCGTTTGTTTCTGGCTGCTGTCCTGTTCAGCTTCATGAGGTCTTCCTTATTTTTTCGCAGACTTTCCGGCCTTTCTGCGGATCCGCTCGTCAATGTATTTGATGCCCTTGCCCTTGTATGGTTCCGGAGGCCGAATACGCCTGATTTGAGCGGCAACCTCACCCACAAGGTACTTGTCGATGCCGGAAATGAAGAGCTTCATGCCCTCAGCCCGGGCCTGAATCCCTTCGGGCAGCTTGAATTCCTTCTGATGCGAGTAGCCGACATTGAGAAGCACAGTGTCGCCCTGGACAGCGACCCGGTATCCAACCCCGACGAGCTCGAGTCCTTTTTCAAACCCCTTGGTCACCCCGACGACAGCATTGTTCAGAAGCGTCCGGCGAAGACCGTACTGCTCTCTGGCTCTCTTGGAGTTGTCCACCGGGGCCAGGACCAGGCTGTTCTCTGCTTGCTCGTAGGAGATCTTCGGATCGCGAACCACCTTGAGCTGGCCTTTGGGACCCTTGACTTCGATGTGCTCAGAGCCAAACGCGACGTCGACCCCTTCCGGCAGCACCACAGGAAGTTTACCAATTCGTGACATAGTGTGCACCCCGTTCTACCAGATCTGGCAGAGCAGCTCTCCACCAACGTGTTTCTCTTGTGCTCGTGCGCCCTCCAAAACCCCATGAGAGGTGGAGAGCACATTGATACCCAGCCCGTTCTGAACTTGCGGGATCCCGCCCATGCCGACATACCGGCGGCAACCCGGACGGCTCACCCTGCGCATCCCGGTGATGGCGTATCTGTTACCGACTCTCTTCAATCGAATCTGCAGGTCGCGGTCCCGCTCCTCAAATGAGGTGATGTAACCTTCGTCCTTCAGGATCTGGGCAATCGAGAGCTTCATCTTTGATTTCGGGACCAGACATTCCTTGTGCAGCGCCAACTGGGCGTTGCGAATTCTGGCAAGCATATCTGCGATCGGATCGACAACAGGCATACAATGTCTCCTCTCTCACCAACTGGATTTACGGACGCCCGGGAGTTCGCCTGCAAGGGCCATATTGCGGAAACAGATCCGGCAAATGCCAAATTGACGAAGAAAAGCACGTTGACGGCCACATATGGGGCAGCGATTGTACTCTCGGACCTTAAATTTTGCTTTTTTCCGGGCTTTTGCCTTCAAAGCCTGACGTGCCACAGCATCCTCCCTTACTTGATAAACGGCATTCCCAGAAGCTGAAGCAGGGACTTGCCTTCTTTGTCTGTACTTGCCGAGGTCCCGACGGTGACGTTCAATCCCTTGACCCGATCAATGGAGTCAGGAGTGATCTCTGGAAATATGGTGTGCTCGCGAATACCGAGAGTGAAGTTCCCCCGTCCGTCAAAGCCGCGGTCAGGGATGCCGCGAAAGTCGCGCACACGGGGCAGGGCAAAATTCACGAGCTTGTCGTAAAAGTCCCACATCCTCTCCCGTCTCAGAGTCACTCTGCAGCCAACCGGCATGCCTTCCCGAAGCTTGAAGGCTGCAATGGACTTTTTGGCCCGGGTGATCACGGCCTTCTGGCCGGCGATCTGGGTCAGCTCCTTGGCTGCGTCCTGGATGAGCTTGTTGTCCTGGCTTCCGTCGCCAAGCCCCATGTTCAGGGACACGAACTTGAGGGTCGGAATCTGCATTGGTGAGGAATAGCCAAATTCCTGCCGCAATGCCGGGGCTATCTTTTCCGTATATGTGTGTTGTAAACGGCTCATGTGCGCACCTTACTGCTTCTTCGAAATGTGGGTCTGCTCCATCGTCACGTCGACGAAGCGTTTCAGTCGAGCATCTCTTTGCACTTTTTGCAAACTCTCAGCTTTTGACCATCATCTGTGGTTCTCATGCCGACCCTGGTGGGTTGGGCGCAGTTGTCGCACATGACGGCCACATTGGAATAGTGCAAGGGTGCTTCCATATCCTGTATCCCGCCTGATTTCCCGGTGTAGGGATTGCCCTTGACATGCCGCTTGACCATGTTCACCTGCTCGACGATGACCGTGTCGTTCTTGCGGTCGATCCCTTTCACCGTCCCGATTTTCCCCCGGTCTTTCCCGGTCAGGACCATGACCTTGTCTTTGACCTTGATTTTCTGCTTTTTCAACATGGGTTCACCCTCTAGAGGACCTCTGGTGCCAGGGACACGATTTTCATATAATTTTTCTGGCGAAGCTCACGAGCCACCGGACCGAAAATGCGAGTCCCAATGGGCTCCATATTCTTGTTCAGCAAAACGGCCGAATTGGTGTCAAAGTTGATGTACGAGCCGTTCGGGCGCCCGATCTCCTTCTTCGTCCTCACGATCACGGCATGGAAGACATCGCCCTTCTTGACCTTTGAATGAGGCATGGCTTCCTTGACCGAGACAATGATCAAGTCGCCGACACTGGCATAGCGTCTCTTGCTGCCGCCGAGGACCTTGATGCAACTCAGCCGCTTTGCGCCTGAATTGTCGGCAACATCAAGTTTTGATTCAACTTGTATCATGGTTTACTCCCTCTTAGACAACCTTTTCCAGGACATTTTTGAGACGCCAGCGCTTTCTCCGACTCAAGGGCCTGCTTTCGACGATTTGCACCTTGTCCCCGATCTGACAGGTGTTCTCCGGATCGTGGGCCATGAACTTCTTCCGCCGACGAATATACTTCTTGTACAGCGGATGCTGCAGGATGGTTTCGCACCGGACCACGATCGTCTTGTCAGCCCGGTCACTGACCACATAGCCGGTCAAGACACGTTTGTTCGCTCTACTCATGTCTGCTCTCCATCTCTTTTTCCCGAAGAATCGTCAGCACCCGGGCGATGTTTTTCTTGACCGTGCTGAGTCGCTGGGTGTTTTCCAGCTGTCCTGTTGCGTGCTGAAACCGCAGGTTGAAGAGTTCCTTGCGGTAGTCGGCCAGCTTTTTGTCCAGTTCCTGAGTTTTCAACTCGCGAATTTTATCGGCCTGCATGGACGTCTACTCCTTGACCACTATCTTTGTCTTGACCGGGAGTTTGTGTGAGGCTCGAATCAGGGCTTCGCGGGCCTGCTCCAGATTGACTCCCATGATCTCATACAAGACTTTCCCGGGGCGAACCGGAGCCACCCATCCCGCAGGGGAGCCCTTCCCTTTGCCCTGTCTGGTTTCAGCCGGCTTTTCTGTGTAGGGCTTGTCGGGAAAAATCCTGATGAAGACCTTTCCTCCGCGGCGAATATGTCTCATGATGGCAATACGGGCTGACTCGATCTGCTGGTTGCTGATCCGTCCGTGCTCGACCGTTTTGAGCCCGATCTCTCCGAAAGAAACAGTTGTTCCCCGGGATGCCTTGCCTTTGAGAAAACCCTTATGCTGCTTGCGATGCTTGATTTTTTTGGGGCTAAGCATGTGAACTCCTCTCATCGAGTATTTCGCCCTTGAACACCCAGACCTTGACCCCGATGATCCCGTACGTCGTCCTGGCCATGGCGTATCCGTAGTCGATATCGGCCCGCAGAGTGTGCAGGGGCACCCGGCCTTCCCTGAACCATTCGGTTCTGGCGATGTCCGCACCACCCAGGCGACCGGCGCAGGAAATCTTGATGCCCTCGGCCCCGAATTTCTGAGCCAGGCTGATGGTCCGTTTCATGGCCCTTCTGAAGGCCACCCTGCGCTCGAGCTGCATGGCCACGTTCTCGGCCACGAGCTGCGCTTCGGTTTCAGGCCGCCGGACTTCGTTGACCTCAATCACGAAGTCCCGCTTGAACTTGTTCTTCAGCTCGGTCTTGAGCTTCTCGATTTCAGCTCCTTTCCGGCCGATGACGATCCCTGGCCTGGCAGTGAAGATGATCACCCTGACCTTGTCGGTGGCCCGCTCGATCTCGATGTGCGAGATACCGGCATGGTAGAGCTTCTTTTTGACGAACGTTCGGACCTGATGGTCCTCATACACGAAGCGGGAATAGTCTTTCGAGCTGAACCATCTCGATCGCCAGTTCTTGTTATACCCAAGCCTGAAACCATAGGGATGAATTTTCTGACCCAAAACAAATCCTCCTAGTACTCGTCCACAATGACCGTGATGTGACTGGTTCTCTTGTTGATGCGGGTGGCCCGGCCCATGGCCCTCGGTCTGATGCGCTTCGCGGTCGGGCCCTCATCAATGAGGACTCGCTTGACATAGAGGCTGTCGACGTCAAGGGAGGCCGAGTTCTCTGCATTGGACAGAGCAGAATACAGAACCTTGTACAGGGCCCTGGCAGGCTTTTGCGGGGTGAAGCGGAGGAGGTCCAAAGCCGTCGCCACTGGTTGATCCTTGATGTTCTCAGCAACCAGCCGAGTCTTCCTCGGCGAAACCCGAATGAAGCGTGCTTTCGCTTTAATTTCCATTGTCGACCTCAAAAAACCTTATTTTTTCCTGCCCTTGGCCTGACTCTTCCTGTCACCGGCGTGGCCGTGAAACGTTCGCGTCGGGGCGAACTCCCCGAGCTTGTGGCCGACCATGTTCTCAGTCACAAAAACCGGGATGAACTTCTTCCCATTGTGAACGGCAAAGGTCAGTCCGACCATCTCGGGGATCACCGTTGATCTCCGCGACCAGGTCTTGATGACGCTGCGATCCCTGTTTTGCTGAGCAAACTGGACCTTGCTCATCAGATGATCATCAACAAAAGGTCCCTTCTTCAAAGACCGAGGCATGACTCTCTCCTATTTGGTCTGGCGTCTCTTGACAATCAATCGAGCGGAAGGCTTTTTCTTCCGTCTGGTCTTGTAACCCTTTGTTGGAACGCCCCAGGGGGTCACCGGATGACGGCCGCCGGAGCTCCGGCCCTCGCCGCCGCCAAGCGGATGGTCAATGGGATTCATGGCCACACCCCGGACCTTCGGGCGCTTGTTCAGATAGCGATTGCGGCCAGCCTTGCCGATCTTGATGTTCTCGTTCTCCACATTGCCAACCTGCCCGATCGTGGCGTAACAGGTCACCAGGACCTTCCGGATTTCACCGGAGGGAAGCTTGATCAGGGCATACTTGCCCTCCTTGTCCACGAGCTGGGCGTAGGTTCCGGCTGCCCGGCAGAGCTGGCCGCCCTTGCCTGGCACGAGCTCGAGATTGTGGACCACCGTCCCGTGAGGAATCCTGGAAAACGGCAGGGCATTGCCCGGCTTGATGTCGGCTGCTTCTCCCGCCAGGACCATGTCCCCGACCTTGATGCCCTTTGGGGCCAGAATGTAGCGCTTCTCGCCGTCGCTGTAGTTGAGCAGGGCAATCCGGGCTGTCCGGTTCGGATCGTACTCGATGGAAGCGACTTTGGCTGGGACGTCGAGCTTGTTCCGCTTGAAATCGATCAGCCGGTAGCGTCGCTTGTGACCTCCGCCGCAGCGCCTGGAGGTCATCCGCCCATAGTTGTTCCGCCCGCTCTTCCGAGCCAGGCCCTCAGTCAGACTCTTTTCCGGATGAGCCCGGGAGATCTCGGTGAACTCAGAGACTGTCTGGGCCCGTCGGCCTGGTGATGTGGGGTTGAGCTTCCGAATCGGCATGGTTAGACACCTTCAAAATAGTCAATTTTATCGCCGGGGGCGATTTGGATGTAGGCCTTCTTGTATCCCGGGACCGTGCCCATGGAACGGCCAAAACGCTTCCTGGCCCGGGGTTTGTTCCTGACAACATTGACCGAGAGCACCCGGACCTGAAAAGCCTCTTCAACAGCCTTCTTGACTTCGATCTTGTTCGCGCTGCCGGCGACCTGGAAGACGACCTGATTGGCCTCGTCCTTCAGGGCGGTCGTCTTTTCCGTGACCACCGGCCTGATCAAAACTTGTGTGTAATCCATAGCTATTGCAACCTCTCCTGCAGATTCTCAACAACCTCGGGGGTGACCACGAGCGTTTGAGCCTTGAGGATGTCGAACACGTTGAGCTCGCTCTGGATGATGACGCGCATCCCCTTGACGTTCCTGGACGCAAGCTCGAGGGTCATATCTCTTTTGGGCACAACAATCAAGGCCTTGTGCAGATTCAGACTCTTCTGCAGCTCGACGAACCGCCTGGTCTTGGCTTCGGCCAGCTCGACCTTGTCCAGGACGATGAGGCTCTGGCTGGCCAGCTTGCTGGACAGGGCCATTTTCAGGGCCAGTTTCCGGACCTTCTTGTTCACCTTGAGGTCGTAGGACCGGTTCTGGGGTCCATGGGTCACTGCCCCGCCTGTCCACAGAGGAGAACGGTTCGTCCCGGCTCTGGCCCGGCCCGTTCCCTTCTGCCGCCAGGGTTTTTTCCCCCCGCCGTGAATCGTGGACCGGGTCTTGACGGCCACGGTGCCGGTTCGTTGAGCCGCGTTGTGGGCCTTGACCACGAGGTTCAGGAGTTCCGGGCGGACCTCCACCTCAAAGAGTTCTGCTGGGAGGTTCAGCTCCCCGACAGCCTTCTTGTCCTGATCAAATATCGTTACAACAGCCATAGTCGGATCCTCAGCTCTTCTTTCGGATCATGAGATACGATTTTTTCGGTCCGGGCACCTGTCCGCGGAGCAGGAGCACACCGTCTTCAGCCCGAATGTCGACGATTTCGGCATTGGACACGGTCACCTTTTTGTTGCCCATTTGACCGGGCATTTTCTTGCCTTTGAACACCCGGGCCGGGTCGGCGCACTGCCCGATGGCTCCAGTGCTTCGATGGACCTTGTGATGGCCGTGGCTGGCCGGCAGGCCGCCAAAGTTCCAGCGCTTCATGACCCCGGCAAAGCCGCGCCCCTTGGATTTTCCGCTGACCTGAACCCTTTCGCCGATGGAGAAGAGGTCCACAGTCAGCTCCTGTCCGGGTTCGAACTCTGCAGGGACCTCGGTCCGGAACTCCTTGAGCCGCCGGAAGTATCCCTGGCCCACTCTATCCTGATGGCCGCGCTGCGGCTTGGTCACTTTCCCAGGAGCTATCTCCTCAAAGCCAACCTGGACGGCTTCATAGCCGTCTCGACCCTTGTCCTTGACCTGAATCACAGGGCAGGGTCCGGCCTTGATCACCGTCACCGGAACCCTGGTGCCGTCCTCTGCAAAGATGGTGGTCATTCCGAGCTTTTGTCCTATCAGACCTAACCCCTTCATACATCCCTCTCAACTTAGAGCTTGATTTCGACGTCAACACCGGCTGGCAGACTGAGCTTGCCCAGAGCGTCCACAGTCTGCTGCGTCGGCTCGAGGAGGTCGAGCAGCCGCTTGTGAACCCGCATCTCGAACTGTTCCCGGGATTTCTTGTTCACATGGACAGAACGGTTGACCGTGAATTTGTGGATTCGCGTCGGCAGAGGAATAGGACCGGCGATGCTGGCTCCAGTGTTGTGGGCTGAATCCACGATTTCAGCCACTGCCTTGTCAAGAATCCGGTAATCATAAGCTTTGAGCTTAATTCTGATCCTGTCGCTGTTCATCGCTACCATCTGAGTCCCTTCCTTACTCCATGATTTCGGAGACGACACCTGCGCCAACTGTCCGGCCGCCTTCGCGGA
>CAZNIP010000042.1:0-25210 GCA_964573115.1 uncultured Desulfohalobiaceae bacterium
CAGGGCGACCACTCCTCTCTGTGTCACCGGGTCATGTCGTCGATCGGGGGGTGAGCTTGCACTGGTTGCTTGCTATCGCTTATCAACTTGAATCCGTCTTTGAGTCAGGACCGTCTCCATCGCCATCTCTCATTCCCCATCCTTCCTTGCAAGTTCAGCAAGAATGCTTAATTTTAAATTTTGTTTCTCAAGAACTTGTTTCAACAGGCCCCCTTGATGACATCCTTTTCGTTTCAGCCTCGAAGCGTTGTAAAGTTGCTATTTTTTCTTTTTCCATGAAACTGATACTGGAATGATTTCCAGGAGGTGGGTCTTTTTGTATGATCCCATCCCTCGCCTATGAAAAAGAGCTCGAGTTCCAGGACAGCCGCCTGGCTCAGGAACTCTTTGGTCCTCAGGAAAACAATCTTCAGATCTTACGCTCAAAACTCGGTGTCCAGGCCAATGCCCGGGGAACGCACGTCCACATCACTGCCGATGACGAGCAGGAAATGAACCTGGCCTGCAATTGCCTGCTGCAGATGTACGATCTCCTGCAGTCCGGGCACTCCCTGTACGCTCAGGATATGGACGATGCTGTGCGCTTTCTGGCCAGAGAGCCCGGCGGCGATTTGAAGTCCCTTTTTTCCGACACCGTCTTTGCCGTGTCCAACAAGAAGTCCATCACCCCCAAGTCGCTGAGTCAGCGCGAGTACCTCCAGGCCATCCGTTCCCGGGAGCTCGTGTTCGGCATCGGGCCTGCAGGAACAGGAAAGACCTATCTCGCTGTGGCCATGGCGGTGTCCTCGCTTCTGCAGGGCAAGATCCAGCGCCTCATCCTGACCAGGCCTGCCCTCGAAGCCGGCGAAAAACTGGGTTTTTTGCCCGGCGACATCATGGAAAAGGTCAATCCTTATCTCCGGCCTCTCTACGATGCCCTGCACGAGATGCTCGATTTTCGAAAGGTTCAGGAAATGCTGGACACTGGAGTGATCGAAGTGGCCCCCCTGGCCTTCATGCGCGGCAGGACCCTGAACAAGGCTTTCATCATCCTGGATGAAGCTCAAAACACGACACCCGAGCAGATGAAAATGTTTTTGACCCGGATGGGTTTTGGGTCCAAAGCAGTGGTCACCGGGGACATCACGCAGATTGATCTTCCTGGCAGGTCTGTTTCTGGACTGGTGCAGGCCAGGAAGGTGCTTTCCGATCTGGAGGATGTCTCCTTCATCCATTTCCACAAGCAGGATGTGATTCGGCATGAGCTGGTGGGGAAAATCGTCCAGGCCTACGAGCAGCATGAGGACAGGCCAGGATGAACAGAGGACCCCTGGTCCGCCTCGAGGTCAAGCCTGCCTATCCTCTGACCCGGCGGGAGTACGTCTTTGTCCTCCAGCGCTTGCTGGAGTTTCTGGGCCTCAGCGGCAGGGAGGTGGAGCTGTCGGTGACCGACGACAGCAGGATTGCCCGACTCAATGAGCGGTTCATGAAGGTTTGCGGGCCCACGAACGTCCTCAGCTTTCCAGGTCATGAGGAGACATTCGGAGGGGATTCGTTTCTCGGGTCGGTGTGCCTCTCCGCTGATGCAGTCAGGCGGGAGTCGCTGCTCTACGGCCAGGACCCTTGCGAACACGCCGTTTTTTTACTGGCTCACGCTGTCCTGCACCTTGCAGAGTATGACCATGGCCCTTCAATGGAGGATCTGACTGAAGAGGCCACAGCCCATGTCTTGCGGGAGTTTGATCAGAGTGCGTCGATCTTTTCCTCTTTACAAGACCGAACCAAAAAGGATATTTAATATCCTTTTTCTTCAACCACGCCCTGCGATGCAGGGCCAGAGACAATGATCAAGCATCTCCTTCAAATCACTGATATTTCGGCAGAGGATCTCAAGGATCTCATCAGCCTGGGACAGCGCTTCAAGGGAAAGGGTGCCTCCTCGGAGATGCTCAAGGGCAAATGCCTGGTGCTGCTCTTTGAAAAAGCTTCCACCAGGACCCGAATGTCCTTTGAACGTGCTGTTCAGGATATGGGGGGATCGACGATCTTCATGACCTCATCCGAGTCCCAGCTCGGACGCAGCGAACCTCTCAAAGACACGGCTCGAGTGGCCTCAGGCTACGTTCATGGGCTCATTGTGCGCACCTTTGCCCAGACTACACTGGAAGAACTGGCCCGATATGCCTCGATTCCGGTCATCAATGCCCTGTCTGATCGGTTTCATCCCTGTCAGGTCTTGAGTGACCTGTTGACCATATCCTCACACACCCCGAATTTTCCCGAGCTCAAGATCGCCTGGGTGGGGGACGGCAACAACATGGCCCATTCCTGGATCAATGCGGCCTGCCTCCTGCCTTTTGAGCTCAGGGTGGCCACTCCGGTCACCTATTCTCCAGACCCCGAAATCGTGGACAGGGCCCTGCAATGTGGAGCCAGGCTCCATCTGGGGCATGATCCGGTTCAGGCCGTGTCAGGGGCCGACTACATCAATACCGACGCCTGGTTTTCCATGGGGCAGGAGGATGAGGAACAGGCTCGTCAGCAGGACTTTGCCGGCTTTCAAGTCAATGCGGACCTTGTGCGCAAGGCCGGAGCCAAAGCCAGGGTCCTGCACTGTCTTCCTGCTCACAGAGGTCAGGAAATCACTGCAGAGGTCATTGAAGGGCAGCAGAGCCTGGTCTTTGAACAGGCCGAAAACCGTCTGCACATGCAAAAAGCTGTCTTGGAGTGGCTCTACAGCTGAGGGTTCAAGAGCGCTGAACAAGGGGCGTGCAGGCAGGAGATGCATCTCGTGGCCTGAACATCCTGGACGAGGCATGTTCCAGCCTTCTTCGGGTTCTGCTCAGCCGGGTTTGCCCCGGCAGCAGGTTCGGCAAGGTTCAAACCACGAATGTGGAAACCCCCAAAGATGAGGTGAGAGATGTCAGGCATTGAGCGTGTGGTGCTCGCATATTCAGGTGGATTGGACACCTCGGTGATCCTGAAGTGGATCAAGCAGACCTACCAGTGCGAGGTCATCACCCTGACAGCGGATCTGGGTCAGGAGGAGGAGCTTGAGGGCGTTGACGACAAAGCGAGGGCAACCGGGGCTACCAAGGCCTATATTCAGGATCTCCAGGAAGAGTTCGCCAGGGATTTCATTTTTCCGGCCTTCAGGGCCGGGGCGATCTATGAGGGGCGCTATCTCCTGGGGACGTCGCTGGCCCGCCCCCTGATCAGCAAGCAGCTGGTGGAGGTGGCCAGGATGGAAGGGGCCCAGGCCGTGGCCCATGGGGCGACCGGAAAAGGCAACGACCAGGTCAGGTTTGAACTGGCCACCATGGCCCTGGCTCCAGATCTGAAGACCATCGCTCCCTGGAGGGAATGGGATTTGACCTCCAGGTCAGATCTGATCCAGTTTGCCAAGGATCATGGCATCCCAGTGCCCGTGACCAGGGACAACCCATACAGCTGTGACCGGAACCTGCTCCATTTGAGCTTTGAGGGCGGTGAGCTCGAGGACCCCTGGAGTGAACCCCGAGAAGGGACCTGGCACCTCTGTGTCCCCCCTGAGGAGGCTCCCGACAGCCCTGAAATCATCACCATTGATTTCGACGCCGGCAATCCGGTGGCCGTGAACGGAGAGCCAGGCTCCCCGGCCACGGTGCTCAAGCACTTGAACGCCCTTGGAGGCAAGCACGGGATCGGCAGGATGGACATGGTCGAGAATCGCTTCGTGGGCATGAAGTCCAGGGGAGTCTATGAAACTCCGGGCGGGACGATCCTGCACATCGCCCACAGGGACCTCGAAGGCCTGTGTCTGGATCGCGAAGCCATGCACCTCAGGGACAGTTTGATCCCCAGATACTCTGAAATGGTCTACAACGGCTTCTGGTATGCGCCCGAGCGGGAAAGCCTGCAGCTGATGATCGATGACCTGCAGGCCAAGGTCTGCGGCACGGTCAGGCTCAAGCTCTACAAGGGCAGCGCCATGCCCCTGGGGCGGAGCTCGCCTTATTCGCTCTATCAGGCCGATCTGGCCACCTTTGAAGCAGATGAGATTTACAACCAGGCTGACGCGGCAGGGTTCATACGCCTGCAGGGTCTTCGTCTTCTGGCCCGGAAGGGCCTTGGCCGTCAGCGAGCCATGAGTGGTCAGGATCAGTCATCCTGACCAGGGGGGAAGCCCCCGTCCACTGGAGTGCCCCGATGTCAGAAAAGCCGATCTGGGGCGGGCGATTCCGGGATGCACCGGAGGAGCTCGTTCAGGACTACACTGAATCGCTGGAGGTCGACCGGCATTTTTACCGGGAAGACATCACCTGTTCCCAGGCCCACGTCTCCATGCTGGCCAAACAGGGTATTTTGTCTTCTGAGGAAGCCCGGATCCTTCATGACGGCCTGGATCAAGTCCAGAGGGAGATTGAAGCCGGGCAGTTTGCCTGGCGCAGGGACCTCGAAGACGTGCACATGAATGTCGAGAAGCGGCTCAGCGAACTCGTGGGCCAGGTGGCTGAGAAGCTGCACACCGGGCGAAGCCGCAACGACCAGGTGGCCCTGGATTTCAGGCTCTTTGTTTCCAGGCGTCTTGAGGACTGGAGGGAGAAGCTCTGTGCCCTGGTGTCCGGGCTGACCAATCAGGCAGAGAAGCATGCCTCGACGATTCTGCCGGGGTACACGCATCTTCAGCCGGCACAGCCAGTGTCTCTGGGGCACCATCTTCTGGCCTATGTCCAGATGTTCAAGAGGGATGCAGAGAGGATCAGGGACAGCCAGAAGAGGGTCAAGGTTTCTCCTCTTGGCGCGGCTGCCCTGGCTGGAACCACGTACGAACTCGATCCTGATTATGTGGCCTTGCAGATTGGCTTTTCGGAGCGTTTTCACAACAGCATGGACGCTGTGTCCGACCGTGACTTCATCGCCGAAGGTCTTTTTGCCGCGTCGATGATCATGACTCATCTGAGCAGGATATGCGAGGAGATCATTCTCTGGGCCAACCCTGGCTTTGGTTTTGTCCGTCTTCCAGACGGCTATTCCACAGGGTCATCGATCATGCCTCAGAAGAAAAATCCAGATGTGGCTGAGCTCATGCGCGGGAAGACCGGAGGAGTCTATGGCCACCTCATGGCGCTCCTGACCATGCTCAAGGGCCTGCCGCTGGCGTACAATCGTGACCTTCAAGAGGACAAGCCCGGATTCATCAATGCAGACAAGACCATCGTCATGTCCCTTGAAGTCATGACCGGCATGATCGAGTCACTGGAGTTCAGCGGGCAGAAGATGGCCCAGGCCACAAAAGAAGGCTTTCTCAACGCCACTGAACTGGCCGACTATCTGGTGATGAAAGGGATCCCGTTTCGTCAGGCCCATCACCTCACCGGGCAGCTCGTGGCCCATGCCGAGGAAAAGGGGGTGGGTCTCGAAGACCTCAGCCTCAGTGAGCTGCAGCACGCCTCACCGCTCATTGAGGACGATGTTTACCCCTGTCTGGACATCGTTCAGGCGGTGAACAGACGAAAGATGTTTGGGGGCACTGGTTTGGATTCGGTGAGAGTTCAGATCGAAATGATCAGGACGTGGCTGAAAGACATGGAGTCTGAGCTTGGCGGAAGCGTATAGGAGTCGAACCTACCGATGGGGGTCAACCCATCCACTGGATTTGAAGTCCAGGCGCCACACCGGTGACGAAACGCTTCCGCACAAAAAGGATTTCTAACCTACACACCCTGCTTGATCAAGTCAAAATTCAAGCTCCCCATGGTCAATCCAGCCTGGCGGAGCTGGTTCAAACATGGACAGATCACGGCGTGTGTGCTATATTCCCTTATTATTCTTGCGTTCATCCATGCTTGATGACCCATCGTCAAGAGAACACTCAAGGCGGCTGCGGCCATGACCGGTCAGGAGCCATTGTCAAGTCACGGAGGAGAAATCTTTGAATAACTTTGCAAAAAATTTGATCATCTGGGCAACCATCTCCCTGGTCATGGTGGCCTTGTTCAATATGTTCAACAAGCCCCAGACCATGCAGAACAAAATCAATTACAGCGCTTTCCTGAACAAGGTCGACCAGGGCGAGGTCATGGCTGTGCAGATCGAAGGGGACAAGATCACCGGCCGCCTGGTGAACAACGAGCCTTTCTACACCTTTGCCCCGGACGACCCCAACCTGGTCCAGAATCTCATCGACAGGGACATTCAGGTCGAAGCCAAGCCCAAGGAGGAGTCTCCCTGGTACATCACCCTTCTGGTCTCCTGGTTTCCCATGCTCCTGCTGATCGGCGTATGGATCTTTTTCATGCGTCAGATGCAGGGAGGTGCAGGAGGGGGCAAGGCGTTCTCCTTTGGCCGTTCCAAAGCCAAGATGGTCTCGGAGGAAACCACGAAAGTGACCTTTGAGGATGTCGCCGGCGTGGATGAAGCCAAAGAGGAGTTGACCGAGGTCGTCGATTTCCTGAGCAATCCGAAAAAATTCACCCGGCTTGGTGGCCGCATTCCCAAGGGTGTGCTCTTAGTCGGGCCTCCAGGGACTGGAAAAACCCTCCTGTCCAGGGCTGTGGCTGGTGAAGCAGGCGTGCCTTTCTTTTCGATCTCCGGATCGGATTTTGTGGAGATGTTCGTGGGTGTCGGGGCGTCCAGGGTCAGGGACCTCTTTGTCCAGGGCAAAAAGAATGCTCCCTGTTTGATCTTCATCGACGAGCTCGATGCTGTCGGGCGGCAGCGGGGAGCCGGGCTCGGGGGGGGCCATGATGAACGGGAACAGACCCTGAATCAGCTTCTGGTGGAGATGGATGGTTTTGAGTCCAACGAAGGCGTGATTCTCATTGCCGCCACGAACCGTCCGGATGTTCTGGACCCGGCCCTGCTCCGCCCGGGCCGTTTCGACCGTCAGGTTGTGGTGCCCAACCCTGATCTCAACGGCCGCAAACAGATCCTCAAAGTCTACTCCCGCAAGGTCGCCCTGTCGGACAAGGTCGAGCTGGACGTCCTTGCCCGGGGAACGCCTGGTTTTTCTGGAGCGGACCTGGAAAACATGGTCAATGAGGGCGCTCTGATTGCCGCCAAGCTCGATAAAGAGCAGGTGGAGATGACAGACCTTGAAGCGGCCAAGGACAAGGTCATGATGGGCAAGGAACGCCGCAGCGTCATCCTGAGTGAAGAGGAGAAAAAGACCACGGCCTTCCACGAAGGCGGGCACGCCCTCGTGGCCAGGCTGCTCCCCAAGGCTGATCCTGTGCATAAGGTATCCATCATTCCCAGGGGCCAGGCCCTGGGTGTGACCATGCAGCTTCCTGTGGATGACCGGCACAACTATTCCAAAGACTATCTGGAAAGCACCCTGGCCGTCCTGCTCGGCGGCAGGGTGGCTGAGCAGCTCTTCCTCAACCAGCTCACAACCGGGGCGAGCAATGATCTGGAACGGGCCACAAAAATGGCCCGGAAAATGGTCTGTGAGTGGGGAATGAGTGATGCTTTCGGGTCTGTCGCCCTGAGCGACAATGGCCAGGAGGTCTTCCTGGGCCGTGAGCTGGTCCAGCATAAGCAGTACAGCGAAGAAACAGCCAGGATCATCGACACCGAGGTCAGGGAGATCATCAAGCAGGCCTACGCCACGGCCAAAGAGCTCCTCCAGGACAACAAAGAGATCATGGACAATCTGGTCAAAGCACTGCTGGAGCGGGAGACCATCTCCGGCGACGATTTGACCAGGATCATGAAAGGAGAAGAACTCCCGGAAATTCAAAAACCAGAGGACCTGCAAAAAAAAGCCCCCTCCCGGGACAGCCAGGGGCATGACGCTGGCGATGAACCTGAGCAGCACGAATCACAGCAGGAAGCAGCTCAGGATGAGCGCCCTGAAGAGGAAACCGGGGAGGAGCCGGACTTCAAGCTTGAAGAAGACGATGATGACCGGCAGTGATTGAGCCATCATCTCGTCTTGGCTGTTGTTGTCGTCCAAGGTTGAGCAGAATATGGCCGGAGATTGAGAACCATGAACGCCTCTGTACAATGGCCTGTTTCGGGGGGTCGGGTGTTGGGACCCGCCCCCTTTTTTGTGATCGGCATCGTCAATGTCACCCCTGATTCCTTCTATGATGGGGGGCGCGCTTTTTCAGAACACGATTCCATCCGTCATGCGGACAATCAGCTCGAAGAGGGGGCCGATATCCTCGATATCGGGGGCGAGTCGACACGGCCTTTTTCCAAGCCGGTCAGTGTTCAGGAAGAATTGAGACGGATAGAGCCGGCAGTGGACCATGTCTTGAGACAGCGGCCGGAGGTCCCCGTTTCTGTCGACACCACGAAGTCGGTTGTGGCGTCCCGGGTTTTGGAAAAAGGAGCTGCGATCATCAATGATGTCTCGGCATGTGGTTTTGACCCGGAACTCAAACATGTTCTGGCAGCGCATCAACCAGGTTATGTGCTCATGCACAGTCAGGGTCGGCCAGAAAATATGCAGCAGAATCCAACCTATACAGATGTTGTCGACGATATTTCAGCTTTTTTTGAATCCAGGTTGACCATGCTCGCTCGAGCCGGGCTTTCAGAGGATCGAATCGTTCTTGACCCGGGCATCGGATTTGGCAAGCGTCTGGAGCACAACCTGTCCATACTCCGGCATATTGACAGGTTTTCATCACTTGGCCGGCCGGTTTTCATCGGCTTGTCCAACAAGTCCATGTGGGAGAAGCTGCTTGGGCTCAAACCAGAGCAGAGGCAGACCGCGACCCAGGTGGCCACAGCCTTGATGGCCCATAAAGGGGTCCGAATTCACAGAGTCCACGAGGTCAGGCTCACTGTCCAGACACTTGAGATTGTTCAGGCCCTTGACGGTCAACACCAGTAAGGCCCGGACTGCAAGATTGGGCATTGAATTTGCATTGCTGTTCTGTCCCCCCTGGAAGGATTGGTCCCCATTCCTGTCATGGTTGCTCGACTGGCCTTGTGCTCCTGGGCAAGGAGCTGGATTCGAAGCATCGATCGGCCTGACCTGCGCTGCCGGCTTGCGGCGCTGGTCTCTTGAGCTGGGAGGGGCTGTCCCGGGAGTGAAATGGAAAACCACTTGTGTGCACAGAATTGACAAACCATGGGCTGTTGACGGCTGAGATGAGACACGGCGACCTCCATCGTTTCGTGATCTGATCTTTTCACACGCGGGGAGCCGACTCTTCTCAGCAGTCTTCAGAGGCAAGCGGAGGAAGCAATGTCGCCTGAACTTTTTGGCACTGACGGTCTGCGGGGCCAGGTCAATGATTATCCAATGCAGCCGGAAACCGTGATCAGACTCGGCCTGGCTGCGGGTCAGTACTTCCGCAACGGCAACAAACGGCATCGGGTGGTCATTGGCAAGGACACCAGGCTCTCTGGCTATGTTTTTGAAACCGCTCTGACCTCTGGTCTGTGTGCTTCGGGCATGGATGTCTACCTGGTCGGCCCGATGCCGACCCCGGCGATCTCTTTTTTGACCAAGAACATGCGCGCCGACCTGGGGGTGGTCATTTCGGCCTCCCACAACCCGTTCATGGACAATGGCATCAAATTTTTCGACCACAATGGCTTCAAGCTCAGCGACAGGACCGAGCAGGAGATTGCAGACCTTGTCCTCTCCCGGGAAACAAGGTGGCAGGCCCCAAAACCCGATCAGATCGGCCGGGCCTTCAAGATTCAAGACAGTCCTGGCCGCTACATCGTCTCCCTGAAGAACAGCTTTCCGGCCAATATGACCCTTGAGGGGATGAAGATCGTCCTGGACTGCGCGCATGGAGCCACGTACCGGGTGGCACCGCTCATTTTTCAGGAGCTGGGGGCCACGGTCATCAAGCTCGGCATGGACCCGGACGGGCTGAACATCAACCACGAATGCGGTTCGCTGCATCCGGAACTCGTCAGGTCCAAGGTGCTGGAGCATGGGGCGGACTTGGGCATTGCTCTTGATGGTGACGGAGATCGGGTTATTCTGGTGGACGAGAAGGGCAGGATCCTGGATGGGGATCAGGTCATGGCCATTTGCGCCAACGATTTCCTGGCCAAGGATCTGCTCCCGGAAAAGAAGCTCGTGGCCACGGTCATGTCCAACATGGCCCTTGAAGTGTTCATGCAGCAACGACAGGGAAAGCTCATCCGAACCCCGGTCGGGGACCGGAATGTCGTGGAGGCCATGCGGGAGCACCAGTGCATCCTTGGCGGCGAACAGTCCGGACATTTGATTTTTCTCCAATACAGCACCACCGGGGATGGAATTCTGGCTGCCCTGCAGATGCTCAAAATCATGCAGGAGGGACAGAAGCCGGCTTCTGAACTGGCCACGCTCCTGGAGCTCTTCCCCCAGAAGCTCATCAATGTCCCTGTTGAAAAGAAGGTCCCGTTTGAGAGTGTTGCTGAAATCCAGCGCTGCACCCGGGAGGCCGAAGTGGCCCTGGGTCAGAATGGCCGGGTGCTCCTGCGATACTCCGGCACGGAGCTCAAGGCCAGGATCATGGTTGAAGGCCAGGATGAAGGGCTGGTCGACAAGCTGACTCAGGAGATGGCCCAGGTCGTCCAGGAGCATCTGTGCTGACATGGGACGTGTGATGAAGACGATGTCCGCATCCGAACTCCACAGGTCACCCTATTGGCCCTGGCTTCTCTTTGGCTTCACCTGCGCATGGCCCTGAAGGTGCCTGAGCTTTGACTGCAGAATCCAGCAACAGCCCTGACAAGGAGGATGTCCATGGAGATCAGAAAGGTCATCATCCCCGTGGCTGGATGGGGAACCAGATCCCTGCCGGCGACCAAGAATCTGCCCAAAGAGATTCTGCCGGTCTTTAAGAAACCCTCGATTCAGTACATCGTTGAGGAGGCCATTCAGTCAGGGCTCAAGGATGTCGTGTTCGTCAACAACCAGAACAAAACCATCATTGAAGACCACTTTGACTACAATCTGGCCTTGGAGACGGTCCTTCGGAGAAATGAGAAAACCGAGCTCCTGCAACAGGTTCGCGAGGTGGCTGAAATGGTCAACATTATTTCAGTCAGGCAGAAAAAGCAGCTCGGCCTGGGGCATGCCGTGCTCTGTGCCCGGGAAGTGGTCAAGGACGAACCTTTTGCGGTCATGGTCGGCGATGACCTCATGTTCAACGTCGAACCCGGACTCCAGCAGCTCATGGAGGTCGCCCGCTCGGAAAACATGGCCGTGATCGGGGTCATGCCTGTTTCTCAAGAGAAGGTCAGCAGCTACGGGGTCATTCAGGGAGAAGAGATCGGGCCCAACATGTACCGGGTCAGAAACCTCCAGGAGAAACCTGAAGTCCAGAAAGCGGTTTCCAGGCTGGCCATTGTGGGCCGATACGTTCTCACTCCTGAAGTCTTCGACCACCTTGAGGAATTGACCCAGAAAGGCGGCAATGAAGAAATTCAGCTCACCCATGCCCTGCAGCTCATGGCCCGGAACAACAGGCTTCTGGCTGTCAAGCTGCGAGGGATGCGCTTTGACATCGGCGACTGGGTGGACTATCTGACGGCGAACATCTATTTCGGTCTTCAGGACGAGGAACTTCGTGACGATCTGGTTCAGAGACTGAGGGAGCTCATGCCGTGTCCGTAAAGAGCATTGTCGTCGTGTTGACGTGCCTGCTGTGGTCCTTCCCGGTTCCGGGGCAGGCTTTTTTCCCTGAAGTCAGTGAGGTCGTGAATCAGATCCAGAAAGAGTTCCAGGGCCTGCAGTCTCTTCAGGCAGAGATCACCTTTCCTGATGATCTTTCAATGAGCGTCTTTGTCTGGCACAAAGGCGAATCCTGGAGGCAGGAGTGGGTTCAGGAAAGAAGCGACCGCCAGGCGGTTGTCGGGGCGGGTGTCGGTTTTGGGTCAACGCTGTTGGCTTCATACCCGGATGTCCAGAACTTTCCTCAACCTGTGCTCAACTTCTGGTATCGTCAGCCCCTGGACAGCTGGCTCCAGGACATGGGCATCGATACCTCGGTCATGAGCTATCAGTTTCAGGGAAATCGGCCCTGCCTTGTCCTGGGAGCCCGGTACGGGGAGTCCAATCGGGCCCAGATATGGATCGACAAGGAACTGCATGTGCCCAGAAAGGTCGTCACCTGGAAGGGCGTTCGCTGGACGTGGTCAGAATACTATCGGGTGGGCAATTTTCGCCTGCCACATGAGGCTCGAGTTCATCTTCCCTTCGGCACATCAGTGGAGATGGCCTTGAACTGGCGGGCCGTGAACAAGAACATCCCGGAACAGCTCTTCAGCTCTGAGGCTTTTGCAGACACATTTTCTGGGGCAGGAGTTCCTGAAGTCGATTCAGAGGTCTATGACATCTTTTTCACCCAAGTGCCTGCTGCCCTGCCATAATGTCTTTCTGGGACGTCATCCTGCTTTCCCCCCCATTTCTCAGGCTGACCTATGCCATCCCTGCCTACCTGCCACCCTCGTCCTGGCACAGAGGCCAACGCGTCTGTGTCCCGGTGGGGAAGACACTTCGAGCCGGTGTCATGGCCGACAGCAGGGAAGAAGAGCCTGATCCGGCCAGAACCAGAGCCCTGTTCTGGCCCCTTGAGAGGACACCTCTTCTGACCCCTGACTACCTCATGCTCGTCAAGGCCCTGGCATCCAGGTATCTGGTCCATGAAGGACAGGTCCTGTCCACTGCCCTGCCTGCAGCCCTGAAATCACGACATTTCAACATAGAGATCTCTGCCGCCTCCTGGCGGTTGAAGAGCAAACTTTCGCTGGCAGAGGCGGCCAGTCTCAGTGATGAGGAGCTCGCACTCCTGGCACACCACTGGGCCAACCATGAGGCACGGCTCACCTCGGCTGCCTCCACAGAGCCGGAAAAGATCTGTGTCCTCAACTGCGATCCCCCATGGCCCCTGCGTCCGAATGCCTTTCGACAGATGGAGATCCTCGACTTTCTGTGGGACAAGGGACCGGTCTCACCTCAAGTCATGTCCAAAACCCTGGGGTCCTGGGTCCCTGGAGGCGTCCGCTCCCTGCACGGCAAAGGCCTCATCCGGCTGGAGGTCCAGGAGGCGGGGACAGCCCATCACAGCGAGGGTCTGCACAGGACGTCGTTTCTTCAACCCAGCCCGGAACAGGAAGAGGCTCTGAAAACACTGAGGGCCGGGCTCAACAGCCGCGAATCTCAGATCCACCTGCTTCAAGGCGTGACCGGGAGCGGCAAGACCCTGGTGTATCTTCACCTGGTCAAGGCCAGCCTGGAACAGGGTCGATCGGCACTCGTCCTCGTGCCCGAGGTCGCCCTGGCCCTGCACATCTTTGCCCAGGTCAGGGACGTCTTTCAGGAGGGCCGTGTGGCCCTGTATCATGGCTATCAGAGTGCAGCAGAGCGAGCCAGGCTCTTTGAGCGCTGTTCACGTGACGATCAACCCCTGGTGGTGGTGGGCACGCGCTCGGCTGTGTTCCTTCCCTGCCCGGACTGGGGCGTGATCATTCTGGACGAGGAGCATGACAGCTCGTTCAAGCAGGAGGAACGGTTGAGCTATCAGGCCAAGGAGGTGGCCTTTTTTTTGAGCCGCCAGCACAAAGGCCTCCTGCTCCTTGGATCGGCAACGCCGGACATGCGCAGCTTTGCCTCAGCCCGACAGGGAACCATTGGCCTTTCTCAGCTCAAAGAGAGGATCGGCCCCCATCCGCTGCCGGAGGTCCACTTTGTCAACCTGCTCCAGGAGAAAGCCGACGAGGGACCTCTGAGTGCAAAAGCCTTTGAGGCCCTTCAGGACTGCCTGGGGCGGGGGGAACAGGCCATCATTCTCCTGAACAGACGAGGATACGCCCCACTGGTCTACTGCACGTCCTGCGGCCAGGTGGTCAAATGCCGGCAATGCGAAGTCGGTCTGACCTACCACAAAAAATTGGGACGCCTGGTCTGTCACTACTGCGGTTTTTCCCATGCCTTTCCCTTGCCCTGCCCGGAATGCGGCAGCCACCAGTTCATTCCTTTGAGCCATGGCACGGAGCAGGTGGAAGAAGTCCTCCAGTCCAGGCTGGGAGCGGAGAATGAGATCCTCCGCCTGGACCGGGACAGCACCAGGCGACAGGGCAGCATGGAAGCCATCCTGGACCGGTTCTCAGCTGGTCGGGCCCGGGTCCTCATCGGGACCCAAATGTGCAGCAAGGGACATCATTTTCCCAATGTGACCAGGGTCGTCGTGGTTGACGGCGACGTGGGGTTGAATGTGCCCGATTACCGGGCCACGGAAAAGACCTTTCAACTCCTGGTCCAGGTGGCAGGCCGGTCAGGACGGGGGGACAACCCCGGCAAGGTCCTCATTCAGACCAGAAACCCGGACCATTACTGCTGGCATTATGTCAAAGACAATGATTACGAGGGGTTCTTTGAGCAGGAGATGATCAGGCGGGAACGGGTTGGCTATCCGCCCTTTGTCAAGCTGGGACTGCTTCGGATGAGCTTTCCCCAGTCGTGGTCCCAGGGAGCTGATCAGGTCCAGAAGATTGCCGCTTCACTGCGACATCAGGCCGGAAAATCTGGTGCCCGGCTGCTGGGGCCGGCGCCCTCTCCGATTCGAATGCTCCGGGGACGGCAGAGATACCAGTGTTTGATCAAGGCCGGCAACTGGGCTGATATCAGGTCCATCTGCAGGCCGGTCCTGGAGGGCAACCAGCCAGGGTCGCCATTTCGGCTCAGTCTGGATCTCGATCCCGTGCAGATGCTGTAAAAATCCTCCGGCGGACCGGAGGATTTTTATCAACCAACCATCTTGTTCGGGAGGAAGAAGACGATCTCCGGGAACATGGTCACGATGACGACCATGAGGATCATGATCATGAAGAAGGGCAGGGTGGCCTTGAGGATGGTGGACAGATCCTCCTTGGAGATGTGCTGGATGACAAAGAGACTG
Source organism: uncultured Desulfohalobiaceae bacterium (assembly GCA_964573115.1). Taxonomy (GTDB): domain Bacteria; phylum Desulfobacterota; class Desulfovibrionia; order Desulfovibrionales; family Desulfothermaceae; genus CAYOID01. Next base: position 14,826 of record CAZNIP010000042.1, read on the forward strand.
AAGCCGACTGGCGGCGTGATCTGGGACAGCTCGACCATGATCACCAGGTAGATCCCGAACCACAACGGGGAGAACCCGGCCTTGACGACAATGGGCAGGACAATGGGCAGGGTCATGACCACAATGGAGATGCCGTCCAGGATCATGCCCAGGAGCAGATACATGATGCCGATGACGAAGAGCAGGGTGTATGGCGAGAGGTTCAGGGAGGCGATGTAGGAGCTCAGGGCCGTGGCAATGCCGATAAAGCCGACGATCTGGGACAGAAAGGCCGCCCCGGCAATGATGAAGCAGATCATGGCCGTGGTCCGGACAGCGGCCTGAAATGACTCCTTGAGCGTGGCCCAGGTCAGGTTCCGGAACCAGAAGGCCAGGCCGAGCGCCCCCACCACGCCGATGGCCGCAGCTTCTGTCGGCGTGGTCACCCCGACGTAGATCCCTCCCAGGATGAGCACGATGAGCAGCAGGACCGGGAAGATGTCCTTGATTCCGGCCAGCCTCTGCGACCAGGAGTACTCCTGGTCCTCGGCCGGGATATACCTGGGATGGGTGATGGACATGAGGATGATGTAGGTCGAGTAGAGGCAGGCCAGAATGATCCCGGGGATGATCCCGCCGATGAACAGCTTGCCGATGGAGGTGTCGGACAGGACCCCGTAGATGATCATGATCAGGCTGGGCGGGATCAGAAAGCCCATAGTCCCGGCCCCGGCCAGGGAGCCCAGGGCCAGGCTCTTGTGGTAGCCCCGTTCGGTGAGCTCGTGCAGGGTGATCTTGCCCACAGTGGCCGTGGTGGCTGCGCTGGAGCCAGAAACTGCGGCAAACAGGGAGCAGGCCACGACATTGATGTGGTAGAGGCGTCCGGGGATCTTGGTCAGCCAGGGAACCAGGCCGTTGAGCAGCCGGGTGGAGATGGCCGTGCGGTAGAGGATCTCCCCCATGAGGATGAACAGCGGCAGAGCGCTCAAAGCCCAGGAGTTGAGGCTGTTCCAGATGGAGTTGGCCAGGAGCTCCCCGATCTTGTCCCAGATCGACAGGGTGGGCGGCAGAAAAACATCGTAGAGCAGGAGCCCGGCAATGCCGGTGCTGATGAGGGAAAAACCGATCCATTTGCTGGCCAGGAGCAGGGTGAACATGATCAGCAGGAGGACCACGGAGAGGGTCAATGGATCGCTGATCATGATCGCAGCCTCCTGAGGATGAAGGCCACAAGCTGCAGGAAGAGCATGAGCAGCCCAACCGGGATCACCGCCTGAGGGATCCAGAGCGGGGTCTCCACCAGGCTGTCTTCACGCATGCCCAGGGAGTAGGTGTCATAGACCATGCGGACCGAGTAGATCAGGGCGTACAAGGTGATGATGAGGGATGTTGAGGCCACGATCACATCAAAGATCTTTTTCCAGCGGGCTGAAAGACGGTCCCAGACCAGGGTGATCCGGATGTGCGCCTTGTGCTGCAGCGTGTAACCAAAGCCAAGGACAACGACCACCACGAGAAAATATCCGCTGAACTCGGCCGCCACCAGGGTCGAGGCGTTGAACCCGGCCCGCAGGATGATTTCGACCATGATCAAAATCACGATCAGGGCCATGAAAATGGCCGAGAAAAAGGCCCCTGCGTTGCAGAGGCCTTCGATCCATTTGCAGATCCTGTCCATGCTACATCCCAATGGCCTGCAGGGCCTTTTTGGTGTCGCTGCTGGCTTTGGACTTGAACTCCTTGAAGATCTCGTCCGCGATGCGGTCCAGCTCCCCGGCCAGCTCTGGGTTGGTCTCGGCAACGGCAATGCCGTTGTCTTCGATGATCTCGGTTGATTCCACAGTGTGGTTCTCAGAGGCCTTCCACTGGGCCGCCTCGGTCTCTTCGGCCGCCTGGAGCATGGCGGCCTTCTGGTCTTCAGAGAGCGCCTGCCAGTAGTCCATGTTGATGGTCAGCATGTTCAGGGGGTAGGCATACTTGATGTCCGTAAAGTTGGAGAGCACTTCCCAGAACTTGCCGTTCTTGCCGGAGTGGGAGGAGGTCAGGACCGAATCGATGAGTCCGGTGTTCAGGGCGGAGTAGACTTCTCCCCAGGGCATGGCCAGAGGGCTGGCACCGGCCTTGCGCAGGAACTCGGCCCCGTTCTTGTCATAGGTTCTGGTCTTGAGGCCTTCCAGATCGCTCAGTTCCTGGAGGGGCTCCTGGGTGAACAGGCCGCTGGGGGGCCAGGGCGCTGCATAGAGAAACTTCTGGTTCCATTTCTGACAGGCTTTTTCATAGGAGGGCCTGGCAGCCTGATAGAGTTCCCAGGCCTCGTCAAAGGAGTGGACCATCCGTGGATAGGTGGACAGCCCGAAGATCTCTTCGCTGCCGGCCACGACCCCCATCAGGATGTCGGACATGGGCACGGAAGCGTCCTTGACGGCCTTGAGGAGCTCACTGCCTTTGAAGCCCAGGCTGCCACCCGGATGGACCGTGATCTGGATGGAGCCGTCGGAGTACTCCTTGGCCAGTTCAGCAAACTTCATGGCCCCCTGGGTATGGATGCTCGTAGCGGAATAGACGGCGTTGCAGTTCATTTTCATGTCTCTGGCCAGGGCCGGCGAAGCAAAGACCAGACACATGACACTCATGAGGAGAAGACTTCTTTTGAGCATACCAGACTCCTTTGTTGTGGATGGTCAAAAAAGGTTCTTCATTCCGGGTCGGCCAGGACATGCACAGTGAAGACGTTCAGACAGACCCTCCTGCACTCCAAGATGTTGCCCGAACCCGGACATTGCACCAGTCCGTCCAGCCTCTTGCTGATGCAGACTTTGGGCCTTTGTAGTGGAATTTCAATGTCCAGTCAACTGAGCCCGGTCAAAGGGTGTGGTCCTGATTTTTTTCTGACCGGCGGCCAGTGAACGCTCCTGGACAAAAGACATCATTTGCTCTATCCAGCCCCGGGCTCACCTCAAGTTTTTCAGCCAGTTTCCGATAGGGACTCTCAGGAGGATGTTCATGCTCGACAAGCTCAGTTTAGCCAAGAAACTCTTTATCGGCACATTATGCGTTGTGATCAGCGTGATGTTGATCATGGTCGGGATCAATTCCTATCAGAGCCGGAAGAATGTCCTGAGCCAGGGCAAACAGAGAATCGAAGACGTATCAGAGGTCCTGCTCAAGACGGTCAGGCTCTACCATGACATGATCATGGAAAAGGCGACCACAGACCTGGGCATTCTCGAGGCTCAGCAGAACATTGCCGGGGAGCCGGCCGTCAACCAGATCAAAACAGCTGAGCTTCGCGTGAAGAACAGGATGTCTGGACAGACCCAGACGTTCACCCTGCCCAAGCTCATGTTTGGAGTGAACTTTGCTTCCATGAACTCTGAGATCGTGGATCGGGTCGCTGACATGGGCGGGGCCACTGCTGAAGTGTATCATTATTATGAGGACAAGCTCATCTGTGTCTCCACCAGTCGGGAAGCCCAGGATGGTCGGCGTCCCCTGGGAGATGCCTACCCTGCCGGCCACGACATTGTGCAGAAAATCTCCTCTGGCGAAATGTTCCAGGGTTTCACAGAACACGATGGGGAGCTCTTTGTTTCGCTGTTCAAGCCTTTTCGGGACCGCATGGATCAGTCGGTGATCGGTGCCCTTCATGTGCGCAGAAAGCTCATGACCCCTGATTTCATCGATGTGGTGGCGAGGACGAATGTCAATGGCAAGGGCCAGGCGTTTGCCTTTGATCGCCAGGGCACCATGCACATACCGCTGGGAGGGCTGAAGGCTCAGGACTCGCTCCTTGACGTGCCCTTCGGCCAGAAGCTGCTGGACCATGATGAGGGACAGATCCGCTACCGCGACCATGGCTCAACACACCTTGCAGCCGTGCAGTTTTTTGAACCATGGGGCATGAACTTTGCTGTGTCAGTCTCCAAAGGTGAGCTCATGGCCGGCGTGACCCGGCAAATATTGAGCAGCGGAGGGGTCAGTACTGTTTTGGCCCTGGCCGTGGCCCTGGTGTTCACCTGGTTCATCAGCCGGCAGCTCATGTCGCCGATGACTCGACTGGCGACCATGGTCCAGGAGGTGGCCAAAGGGAATTTTGCAGCTGACTTTGATTATCGGGCACGGGACGCGATCGGGGAGACCATCCAGGCCGTTCGGGACATGGTCAAAGAAATGAAGAACAAGCTGGGCTTTTCTCAGGGGGTGATCGATGGGATATCCCTGGGATTCGTTGTGGTGGACACTGAGGAAAGGATCACCTTTGTCAACCAGTTTCTTGTCGACTTTGTGGAAGACAGCCGAAGCCTTGATCAGATTCAGGGTTTGAAACTGGCTGACTTTTTCTATGGAGAGCCGAATCGGCAGACCATTCTGGGTCGTTGCATGGAGGAGGGCGTCTCCAAGACAAAGGTCCAGGTGGAAATCCAGACCAAAAAAGGAAACCGGGCCTTTGCCCAGTTTGACTCCTCTCCCCTCTATGATCTGGACGGGATGCTCATTGGGGGATTCTCACTGCTCAGCGACCTGACCGAGAACAAGAAAAATGAAGAATTGATCAGCGCTCAAAATGAAAAAATCAAACGTGTGGCTGAGCAGACCAATCACATCGCTGAACAGGTGTCTTCGGCCTCTGATGAGCTGGCAGCCCAGGTTGAGCAGGCCTACAAAGGTGCTGAACTGCAAAAGGAGAGAACAGCAGAGACCGCGACCTCCATGGAAGAAATGAACGCCACGGTTCTGGAAGTGGCCCAGAATGCATCCAGTGCCGCAGAATTGGCAGAATCAGCCAAGGAGACTGCGACCCAGGGATCAGACATGGTCAGAAGCGTGCTGAGCTCGATCACCACGGTCAAGGAGCAGGCTTCCCAACTCCAGGCCCACATCAACGAACTCGGAGACAAGGCTGAAAACATTGGACGGATCATGTCCGTGATCGAGGACATTGCTGATCAGACCAATCTCCTGGCTCTGAACGCAGCCATTGAGGCCGCCCGGGCCGGAGATGCCGGACGGGGCTTTGCCGTGGTGGCTGACGAGGTTCGCAAGCTGGCGGAAAAGACCATGTCGGCCACGACAGAGGTCGGTCAAGCCGTAGCGGACATTCAAAACGGCACCCGGCAGAGCATTCAAGATACCCAGTCCACAGTCCAGGTGGTCGAGGAGAGCACCGGCATGGCTGATCAGGCAGGGGAGGCGTTGCAGAAAATCGTGGACACTGTGGAGAAGACTGCAGAACAGGTTCGGTCCATTGCCACAGCGTCAGAGCAGCAGTCGGCAGCCAGCGAAGAGATCAGTCATGCAGTGGACGATGTGAACCGTATTTCTGGAGAGACGTCCGAGGTCATGGGGCAATCAGCCGCTGCGGTCAATGACCTGGCTCAACAGGCCCAGGCCCTGAAATCTTCGATCGATGAACTGCAGGAGGGGTAAGAGTAAGTTATATATCAGCCCTGCCGCTGGCCTGAGCTTCGCACACACTTAAGACAGTGGGAAAAGAGTCTTGAACCACCCGTTCGCTGCGCTCACTTGACGACAAGGCAGACCCAGGTGCGGACGGGGGTTGACTCTTTGCCCTGCTCGACGCTGATCAGGGCAAAAGGGCGCCTCGCTAAAGCGACATGGTGATGAAACTCAGGTATGCGCCGCAGGCGGACATCTTTGCCCCGGGGAGGGTCGCCCGGGGCAAAAAGGCTTATTCCATCCCTCTGGTCCTCTTTGTCAAGCGACCATCGGGAGCGGGCGGTTAAAAAAATCTGGAAACTCTTTCTTCGACCCAATGTGCTGTGTGTGGGTAGAGACCAGACCCTGGCTGGGCTGATGTCAATCAAGGCAGGTGTTGAGGAGGTTTTCCTGCCTGGAAGCGAGATCGTGGGCAGTCTGGAGATCAACGGGTTGGAATACAATGGTGTTGCCAGGAATAGCCTGGGCCAGCTTCCACAGGTCGCAGGAGATCACGGTCCCGATTTTGGCATAGCCGCCCACGGTCTGCTCGACCATGATGACGATGGGCTGCCCGTCGCCTGGAACCTGGATGTTGCCCGGAAGGCTGGGCTCTGAGATCACCCCCCCGGGGGCACCATGACTGTGAGGCACCCTGGGTCCTTCCAGGCGGATCCCTCTGCGGTCGGCCTGGGCAGAGACCGTGAACGTCTGGGCATAGAACTCTCTGTCCGGATCCTTGAAGTAGTCATCTTGAGGCCCTGCCAGACATCGCAGAACGAGGTGCGGTGCATACGAGGGAATCATGGCCGGTGGCAGCGTTGTTGCCGGAAAGGCGATCCAGTCTGAACCGGCAGCAAGAAAGTCGCCCTTGCGCAGCGGCCTTCCCTGAAGTCCTCCAAATCCGGCAGAGGTGCAGGTCGATCTGCTGCCAAGCTCGACAGGGACATCGAACCCCCCAGACACAGCCAGATACATCCGACATCCCTGCCTGACCTGACCAATCTGAAGATAATCCCCGGGCTGGACATTGATCGCTGTCCAGGTCTCCCTGCGGCGGCCATTGACTTTCAACTCCACATCCGCCCCAGTGAGAGCCAGGGTGGCCTCCTTCAAGACAGCCATGGCCGGCCCGGTCACCGTCATCTCCAGGACGGCTGCATCAGGACTGTTTCCAACCAGTTTGTTCGCGATGAGCGAGGCATAGGCGTCAAGGGCACCGGATTGGGGGACGCCAAGCTTCTGATGTCCCAAACGTCCGCGGTCCTGAACCGTGGTCAGGGATCCAGGGGTGATGATCAGAAAATGTTCAATCATGGTCGAGGAGCCTGGTGAAATCGTGTTCAGCAATCGGGACGAACTGCAGCCTGTCCCCTGGCCGGTAATAGGGGACGGGTTGCTCCATTTCCGGGGCAAAGAGTTTGAGCGGAGTCCGGCCGATCAACTGCCAGCCACCTGGACTCTGCAGAGGGTAGATGCCGGTCTGGGCATTGGCAATGCCCACTGACCCGGCTTCGACCCTGGCCCGCGGCGTTTCGAGCCGAGGAGTGTGCAGCCTGTGATCGAGCCCCCCCAGGTATGGGAAGCCCGGGGCAAAACCAAGCATGTAGATCGGGTAGCTCGTGGCCGTGTGGATGTGGATGACCTCTTCGACGCTCAAGCCATTGTGTCGGGCCACAGCTTCAATGTCTGGACCATAGGTTCCTCCATAACAGACTGGGATCTCAACTGTCCTGCCTGAAGAGGAAGCCTCAGGTGTCCCCTGGTGCTGGCAGTGTTCGACAACAGCCTCTTTGAGGTCTTCCAGCTGGATTTGATCCGGTTCGTAGATGATCAAGATCGAGCAGTAGGCTGGGATGATTTCGATGATCCCTGAAAGCGAGGTGTGTTCCAGAGCAGCAGCTGCTGCTCGGACGGTGGCGTTGGTCTCCAGGTCGATGGATTGGCCCAGCTCGACCAAGAGACCCCGATCACCGGATACCCTGAATGTGGGTTCGGGCATGCGCTCGTGATGCACTGTGTTCATCGTCGTGAGTCCAAAGGCTGCAGTTATCCCGGCCCGTTTCGATCCTACCCGGCCATGGTCTGAAGGGTCACCCCGTTCTTTTCAAGGGTCAGGCCTATGGATTTGACCAGATCAAGGGCAGTGGGGGTGTCACCGTGCACGCAGAAGGTTTGGGCCTTCAAGGTGATGGGATGTCCATCTGTGGAGATCACCGTATGCTCGCAGGCCATCTTCACGGCTCGTTCTGCGACCAGGTTCGGATCCGTGACCACAGCGCCTGGCGTGCCTCTGGGAGCGAGCCGGCCCTCAGCCGTGTAGGCCCTGTCGGGGAAGGCCTCCCTCATGACCCGCAGACCAATGTCTTCACTCACGTCCTGCATGAGATCACCCTTTGGTCCTGCCAGGGTCACACAGAACAATGAGGGGTCGAAGTCATGGACGGCCTGGGCCACGGCTCTGGCTGTCTCCCGGTCTTCCAGGACCATATGATACAGAGCTCCGTGGGGCTTGACATGGTTCAAACGACCAGAGTGGGCTTGCGCCATGGACTGCAAGGCACCGATCTGGTAGAGCGTATAATGGTAAAGCTCATCGGGACTGCAGGTCATTTTTCGGCGTCCGAACCCCATGAGGTCAGGCAATCCGGGATGGGCGCCCAGACCGACGTGCCTTGGTACAGCCAATTCAACGGTCCGGCCCATGACCAGAGGATCTCCGGCATGGAAGCCGCAGGCAATGTTGGCTGACGTGATGTGGTCCATGACCTGTTCATCCAGGCCAAGGGTATAGTTGCCGAAGCTTTCACCAAGGTCGCAGTTGAGATCAATGGTGGGCATACAAACTCTCCAAGTTGCATGGACAGTGAAGTTGTCGGCCAGCTGTGCGATGAATGTCCAGAAACGATGTGTCTATACCAGAACTGGGCGGACAAGACAAATGTGCGATCTCGGGTCGCAGTGAGCTTTTTGTGAGGCGAAGCTTGACACTTTTATTAGGAACAGTTATCAATAAGGCCATCGCATTCATTTACCTCTCAACCTAAAGGAGACTCAGCATGTCGAAGTCAGAGAACAATCTCAAGGAAGCTTTTGCCGGCGAATCCCAGGCCAACCGCAAGTATCTGGCTTTTTCCAAGCAGGCGGACAAAGAGGGTCACCCCCAGGTGGCCAAGCTGTTCAGGGCCGCTGCCGAGGCAGAGACTGTCCATGCCCACGCCCATTTGCGCGTTCTCGGTGGGATTGGCTCAACAGCGGACAACCTCAAGGAAGCCGTTGCCGGGGAAACGCACGAGTTCAAGTCCATGTATCCGGACATGATCAAAGAGGCTCAGGAAGAAGGCCACAAACAGGCTGAGCGCAGCTTTTCCTATGCCAACGAGGTGGAGAAAATCCATGCCGATCTCTACCAGAAGGCTCTGGACAACATGGATGGACTGGCTGACGTTGACTACTATGTCTGTTCGGTCTGCGGCTACACCTGCGAAGCCGAGCCTCCAGAGGTCTGCCCGGTCTGCGGCGCCAAGGCCAAGGCCTTTTTCGTGGTCAAGTGATGTTTTCTTGCTGAAAGCTCTTCAGCAAGAAAACATCTCTTTTTTGATGTGAACTATGACGACAAGAGCCTGACTCTTTTAAGGGAGTCGGGCTCTTGTTGTCTGGGGCAAGGTCTGTTGGCCTGTGGGAAAATGGTGGGGATCGATGACCGGACTCCCTTTAGGCCTGTTCTTCCAGCGATTGTGCATCCAGAACCACTGCTCAGGAAAGCGTTCCACCATCTCCTGGACTTTGTGGGTGTAGAAGACTGCAATGCTCTTGATCTTGTCTTCTGTGCTCCCGATCAGGTCCAGCGTATCCAGGGGCTCATCAACGCTGAGGAAGAAATGCCCCGGACCGTTGCGAACAAGGAAAATGGGCCAGACCAGCGCCTTGGCTCGGAGAGCCAGCAGAGCCGGCCCCATGTTGACGGCAGCGATATCGTTCAAAAAGGGCATGAACATGGCCTTGGAGCGGCCGGTATTGTGATCGACCAGAAAGGCGGTCACCCCGTTTTTTTTCAGGCAGCGGAGGACCTTGGGCGCGGCTTTGTCCTTGTGGGCAACGTCGACATTGTGGTGTCGTCTGAAATGGGACATCAGCGCGGCGAGCAGCCTGTTCTTGGGGTGCCGGACCACGATCAGGGCCTGTTTTTTGCTGTTGTACAGGGACAAGAGTCCGGACAGGAGCTCCCAGGAGCCAAGATGAGCCGTGGTCGCCACGACAGGACGGTCGTGGTGCAGCATGTCGATGAACAACTGAAAATCGTTGGAGCTCACCCGATGATGCACAAAGCGATGATCAATGGTTCGGGTGAGGAGCAGCTCAGCAAAGGAACGGCCTGTATGCATGAAGCTCTGCATTCCGGCGCGTCTGGCCGTGATGCTGTCGTACCCCATATGCCGGGCCAACCCCTGGGAGACGAGCCTGCGTCTGGAGGTCAGCACAGGCCAGATGAAGCGTCCCAGGGCTGAACCAAAGGCTTGCGTGGCGTCAAAAGAATGAAATGGGAACGTCATTGTGCTGGAGGGGTTCTTGTTCAAGAAAGATGGCTAGTTCCTGAAGCGTGAACCGGGTGGCCCCGGTGTGGGCTTGAACTGTTGCTTGAGCCTGATCCCCCATGCCTTGCCTCTGAGTCGGCGAGTCAAACAATGACTTCAGGCAGGCTGCCAGGCTCTGATGGTCGGAAACCACTTTCAGGCCATTGCTTTGGAGTAAAAGGTCCACAATGCTCTGAAAATTGTGATGATGATCCCCGGTGATCACCGGGAGCCCAAGGGAAGCGGGTTCCAGGACATTATGCCCCCCGGTGGGCACGAAGCTGCCACCCACGACGGCGATATCGGCCGCGGCATAGAACATCATGAGCTCACCCATGGTATCGCCAACATAGACATCCGGCTGCACGGAGAAAGGCCAGCCTGAAGCTTTCAGGC
>CAZNIP010000043.1:0-25205 GCA_964573115.1 uncultured Desulfohalobiaceae bacterium
ATCCTCAGGGGAGCAGCGTGCTGTTCCCTCCTGCTCCCCTGAGTCAGTCGTGTCATCCATAGAGGGTAAGGCTGGAAGAGAACACAAGATTGGTCTCTTGCCCCCTGCACCTACTTCAGGAAAAGTATGTGCAGGGCAAGCTGCTCCGCCCTTCGGGCAAGGGATTGACCTCACAAGCGGGAGCGAGTGGAGCCTGGCGGGCAAAACCCCGGCTCGGGGGTTTGCCCGCAAAAAACTCTTCCTCCGCCCTCTGAGCTCTGCGGGCTCTGCGCCTCGAGCGAGTCCGCGAGCGGGCGAGAGATATCTCTTTTCTGTGTGCTTCTGCTTCGAGCCAGTCGCCCCTGTACCCTGTGTGGGTCAAGCCCAGGCCAGCGGCCGGGCTGATTCGAGGCTCCGGCTCATTCCTCAGGAAATTCGAGGCTGATTTTGATCTTGCCCTTCTCATTCTTGATCTTGACCTCCAGGTTGACATTGCTGTCGCGGATGCCAAGAGCCAGGGGCATCTTGCCTTTTTCCCCCTCGATATGGGTGATGGACTGGACGGCCTTCATGATTTCCTGACCCACATTCTGACCGGGTGTGGGCAGCTCTGTCTTGCGGTACTCGGCCGAGACACTCGGGTCTCCCTCGCCTTCCTGCTTCAGAGTGATCTTTTTGGCGTTGGCGTTGATGCCGTGCAATGCGGCCAGGGCCAGCCACTTCAGGGCGGCCTGGGCCGTGTCGGCGTCGTCTTTGACGGTGGACATCTCCCTGAGATAATCCGTGTCCCCAAAACAGTTGATGTGCTCCTGGACTTCAAGGTGCAGATTGCGTTTGTCTTCCATGCTGGGCCTCCTTTTCAGGTCGTCGTGTTCTGAGACTACACACAAGTCCACATTGTAATCATCTTTGGCCTGAAGCCAAGAGGCTGAATGTCTTGACGTGTCACTTTCCAGCGCAGCCGATGGCTGCGCTGAAACCCGAACGCCTGTGATGAAGTTTCATGCGAGCCCGGCCGATGGCCGGCTGCCTCGCCGTTGCCCACAGCCGGGGGGCTTTTGCAAGGTCTTGAATTCTTGTTTACTCTGAGGCCCGCCTTCGAGGTCCTCATCAGCAAACGGTCCGTCAGACACACGAGGGGTGCGATCCATGTCGTTTCAGGTGTCCATCGTCAGGTACGACCAGCCATTGGAATCGGTTCGCAGGGCGGTAGAGCTCGCCCGGGGGCTCGACCACCTGCCGTCGCAGGCCAGGGTGTTCATCAAGCCCAACATCGTCTTCTGGACCAGGATGACCGATTTCCCCAAATGGGGGGTGCTGACCACCTCCCGGGTGGTCGAGGACGTGGTCGTTCTGCTCAAGGAGCACGGCGTCCGGGACATCACCATTGGCGAAGGCGTGGTCGCCCCGCCGAGGGACACGGCCACCCCGGCCCATGCCTTCACGACCCTGGGCTATGAAACCCTGCACCAACGATACGGGGTCAGGTGCGTCAATGTCATGGAACGGCCTTTTGCAAAGGTCGATCTCGGGGAGGGTGTCGAGCTCAACTTCAACGTGGACATCCTGGAGAGCGACTTTGTGGTCGACCTGCCGCCCATGAAGACTCACAATCAGACTGTGGTCAGCCTGGGGATCAAGAACCTCAAGGGGACCATCGACATGACATCACGCAAGGTCTGCCACAGCCCGGATCCAGAAAGAGACCTCAACTTTCATGTCGCCAGGCTGGCGGACAGGATGCCGCCCATGCTCACGGTGGTGGACGGCATCTATTCCCTGGAGCGGGGGCCGGCCTTTGACGGCAGGATGCACCGCAGCAACCTCCTGGTGGCCTCGGCGGATGTGCTCTCGGCCGATATGGTGGCCTCGACCATCCTCGGCCACCCCCCAGGGGACGTGCCGCACCTGGCCCTGGCCGCGGCCAACCGCAACCGCCCCTGCGATCTGTCTGATCTGGAGATTGTCGGGGAGCGGATCGAGGAGGTGGGCTTCAAACACGAGCATGATGTCCCCTACAGCGGCTCTGACCAGGGGGACATGCCGGTGCCTCTGGCCAGGGACGGGATCGAGGGGCTCTTCTACCGCAAGTTTGACCTGACCCTGTGCACCTACTGCTCCATGCTGAACGGGCTCATCCTGTCAGCCATCCGTTTTGCCTGGACAGGCCAGCCCTGGGACAGGGTGGAGATCCTGACCGGCAAGGCCATGGAGCCGACCCCGGGGATGCACAAGACCATCCTGGTGGGTCAGTGCATGACCAAAAAACACAGGGACAACCCGGTCATTCAGGAGGCGATCCCCATCAAGGGCTGTCCCCCTGACCCGGAAGAGGTGGTCAAGGCCCTGCATCAGGCCGGGATCCAGGCTGACCCCAAGCTGTTCGAGCAGGCGGACATGCTGCCCGGGTTGTTCATGTCCAGGTACGAGCAGCGGCCCGAGTTCGACGGGTCCTTTTTCCGGGTCGCCCCGGAGACGCCTTGAAAACAGGCATGGTTCAGGGTCGCCGGGTCTGCAGGGCGAAGCTATCCGGCGTCGTCTTTCCGGTCCTGTTCCGGTGTCCCCTGATGGTTCGCGGCGGCTGAGGATTCGGGCGAAGGAGGCTGGGAGGAAAAGAAACCTCTGATCTTTTTGAACAGGGCCCGGATTCCCCGCCACAGCTTGGGGATCAGCCAGGCCATGGCCAGAAGGATCAGGATCAGGACGCAGACAAAGATGACCGGGTGGTTCAGGGCCGCCCACATGGAAGCGATGACCACCAGGTCCTCCCCGATGGATGCCGACCAGTTGGTGACCGGTTCAGGGGATGTGTTGATCAGGATCCGCGAACCAGCCTTGGTCACATGACTGCCTGCGGCCAGCCCCCCGCCCACGATGGCCGCGGCCAGCTGCGCTGCCGGCCCGATCTCGGTGGTGGCTGCGGCAGCCAGGATGGCCCCGGCCGGGATGCGCACAAAGCTGTGCAGGGCGTCCCACCCGGTGTCCACCCCAGGGATCTTGTCCGCGAAGAACTCCACAGCGTACATCAATCCGGCGGCCCCGATGACCAGGGGATGGGTCAGCAGCTCCAGACCGGGCGGGAGCTGGGCCTGGCCTGAGGCCCCGAGGAGGCCCAGGGTCAGGATGGCCGCATAGAGGTTGATGCCGCTGGCCCAGGAAACCCCCAGCAGGAGGGCGATGCGGTCGACAATGGCCGAAGTCTCGATCATCCTGCGTCACTCCTTGCTCTCAGGCAGCTCATCTGTTCTTCCAGCTTGGCTCCCTCTTGTCCAGGAACGCTGACATGCCTTCCTGGGCGTCTTCGGCCTGGCAGTTCATGGCGATGATCTCCTTGGTCAGGGCGTAGGAGGAGGCTTCGTCCATATCGGCCTGGGCATAGAAGGCCTCCTTGCCCAGCCCGATGGTGAAGCGGCTGTACTGCCCGATCTCCAGGGCCCAGTCCCTGGCCGCCTGGTCCAGATCCTCCCTGGGGACGACCTTGTTGACCAGGCCGAAATCCAGGGCTTCGGCGGCCGGGACAAAGCGTCCGGTCATGAGCATGTCCATGGCCCTCCGCCTGCCGATGAGCCGGATGAGCGGGGTCATGGGGGTGGAGCAGAACAGGCCGATGCGCACCCCGGGGGTTGCGAACCTGGCCCCGGTTTCGGCAATGGCCAGGTCGCAGGCGGCCACGAGCTGGCACCCGGCCGCCGTGGCGATGCCGTGGACCTTGGCGATGACCGGCTGGGGCAGGGTGTGCAGCAGGCCCATCATTCTGGCGCAGGTGGAGAAGATGGTCCGGAAATGGTGGATGGTTGCGTCCTCACCCACCAGCTGCCGGATGTCGTGCCCGGCACAGAAAGCAGGCCCGCTGCCCTGGAGGACGATGACCTTGATCTGCTCATCTGCGGCCAGGGCCTCAAGGGTGGCCGTGAGGTGGCGCATGAGCTCCAGGGACAGGGCGTTTCGCTGATCAGGGCGATTCAGGGTCACCCAGGCCACAGGCGGGGTTCGTTCCAGGGTCGTTGGTTCCATTCATCGCTCCTTTGAAAGATGGCTGGTTTTGGATACAATCCGTGTTCACAATCGATGAGATTGTTCTGTGTAGCAGAAAAGGCGGCCCGGGGCCAGTCAGAGATGTCTCCGGCTGAGCGTTCCTGAACGTTGGACGTGTTGCGGAATCCCGCACTCCTCGGCCCTGTGGGCAGCCCCCCGGACCCCTCAGGCCTCTGGCCGGCTCCCCTTGGCAAGGGGAGCCGTCAGAAGAGCAGTCATAGAAGCAGACAGGGGAGCAGGAAGGGGTCTGGAAGAAGAGCTCCCCCGAACGTTTCTGCCAAGATCAGACTGGCCGAGTGGGGTGTCATCGGGCGACACGTCGAAGATCCTGTCTTCCCTCAACCTTCAACCCTCGACCTGTCAGCCCGGCCAGCGGCCGGACTGACATCCGATAAGAGGTGCAGCATGCCCGCCAACCTGCCGCCGGACTACTTCCGGGTCGAGGAGCAGTACCGGAGTGCCAGCTCCATTGCCGAGAAGATCAGCTGCCTTGAGGAGCTGATGCGCATCGTTCCCAAACACAAGGGAACGGACAAGCTGCGCGGGGATCTGCGCAGGAGGCTCTCCAGGCTCAGGGAGACCTCGGCCAGGAAGAAAGGCACCGCCCGTCAGGTCTCCCCTTTCCAGATCCCGCCCGAAGGGGCGGGGCAGGTGGCGGTCATCGGCCCGCCCAACGTCGGCAAGTCCTCTCTGTTGCAGACGCTGACCAAGGCCCGGCCCGAAGTGGCCGAGTTCCCTTTTTCCACCTCCATGCCGATGCCGGGCATGATGCCCTGCGAGGACATCCAGATCCAGCTCGTGGACACCCCGCCCCTGAGCGAGCAGTACGTGGATCCGGACATGATGAACCTCATCCGCAGGGCAGACGGGGTGGTCCTCCTGGTGGACATGCAGGCCACGACCATGGATCAGCTGGACACGAGCCGGGCCATTCTGGAAAGGCACCGCATCGTCCCCGAACAGAGGGTCTCCGAGGGCATGGACATGCACAGGCTGACAGTGGTCTCTGTCCTGGTGGGGGTGAACAAGGTCGACGACCGGGAACAGGACGAGGACTTCCAGGTCCTTGAGGAGCTCATCGGGCATGAATGGACCATGGTCCCCCTGTCCCTGGCCAGGCAGCGATACCTGGATGGTTTCAAGCGGGCCGTGTTCGAGCATTTGCGGGTCATCCGCGTCTATTCCAAGGCCCCGGGCAAGAAGGCCGAGCTGGACACGCCGTTTGTCCTGTCCCAGGGCAGCCGGATTCAGGACTTTGGGGCCAAGCTGCACAAGGATTTCGCCTCAAGGCTCAAATCTGCCCGGATCTGGGGTCAGGGGCTCTACGACGGGCAGATGGTCGGGCGGGACCATGTCCTCAAGGACGGCGATGTTGTGGAGCTGAGGCTCTGATCGGGTCAGACCCGGACAGGGGCTCGACGAGCAACGAATTGTGTCATTAGAGTGTCGCTGAGCAGGACATCCTGGTGTTCATGACATGTGTCCCAGGAAGCAGCCTGCTCTTTTTTTTGGCCTTCAGGGCGGCTTCGAGGTCTCCGTGATTTGGTATGGTATTTGCTAAAATCGCAACGAAGTGATTTTTTCCTGAAGTTTTGACCATTCAACAACGGAGGACAGAAGCGATGAAGAAAACTGCGATAGCACTTGCGGTGTGTCTTGCCTTGTGCCTGGGGAGCCTGGTTCAGGCCTCGGCCATGTCAGTCAAGGATCTGACCTACATCACAGAGCAGTACCCCCCTTATAATTTCAAGGATCAAGGAGCGCTCAAGGGGATTTCTGTCGATGTCCTGGTGGCCATGTTCGACGAAATGAATGTTGGGCTCGACAAGGGCGACATCAAGCTTTTGCCCTGGGCCAAGGGCTACGACCTGGCGCAGAACGATCCGGGAACCGTCCTGTTTGCCACCACCCGTTCAGAGGCCCGGGAAAACATGTTCAAGTGGGTCGGGCCGATCGCCCCGACCAAGATTTCCCTGGTGGCCAGGAAAGACAGCAATGTCAGCATATCCTCCATTGATGACGTCAAACAATACACTGTCGGGGTCATCCGGGACGATATCGGACAACAGCTTCTGGAAGAGGCGGGGGTCTCAACCAGCAGCCTGGACATCGTCAGCCGGGCTGATTCGAACATCAAGAAGCTCTCCAGGGGCAGGGTTGATGCCTGGGCCTACGAGGAGACGGTGGCCATGTGGCTCATCAAGAGCGAAGGCCTTGATCCTGCTGACTTCGAACCAGTGCACACCCTGAGTGAGAGCCAGCTCTACTTCGCTTTTCACATGGCGACCCCGGATGCCCTGATCGAAGAGTTTCAGCAGGCTCTGGACGCTGTCAAGGATTCGGGTCAATACCAGCAGGTGATGGACACCTATCTGAAGTAAAGATCAGGCCCGGGGTGTGAGCTCACAGACCGGGCCTTTTCCTTTGATACTGCATCATGCGGTGCTCGGGCGGAAGTCGCGTGTCGCTTTGCACATGAAACAGACCACGATGTGAGTGTCAGAGAAGCGACACTGAGGACGGCCTTCAGGCCGCCCATGCCGCCAAGGCGGCCAAAGCGAACTGAAAACCCAGCTTTCAGTCAAGCGATCCTCCGCAAGAGGCATCCTTGGGAATCTCGCGGACACGACACTCGATACACAGAGGCAATCCATGCACATGAGACAATTCACAGTCACCCAGGTCCTGGTGCTCTTCCTGGTGGTCATCCTGACCGCCATTCTGGCCGGCTTCGGGGTGTATGAGTACACGGCCACACGCCAGCAGATGCTGGAGGACCTCAAGCAGGACGGGGAAAACATTGCCCAGCGACTGCAGGTCACACTCAAGCGCCCCATCTGGGACTTTGACACCGATCAGGCCCAGAAGATCATTTCCAGCGAGATGGCGGATCGGAGCGTGTACGCCATCGTCAACCGGGACAAGGATGGGTCTGCTGTCTTTGCCGGCAGAATGAGGAACGAGCAGTGGGGGCTGGCGGAGATTCCAGAGGACGCGGACCTGGGGTCGGGGGAACAGCTCAAAATCGTCAAGGATATCGTCAAGGAAGATGAAAAACTGGGTACGGTGGAAGTCTATCTGACCACCCGCTTTCTGGAGCAGAAGCTGGGCGGAATTTTCAAAGCCACGGTGCTCGAGACCATGGCCGTTGATGCCCTGGTCATTGTCATCCTCTTTCTGGTCATCAGGGTTCTTCTGATCACCCCGATCAGGAAGATTCAGGCTTTTGCCGAGGATGTCGGGTCCGGGAACCTCGAGGCCGCAAGGCCTGAGGACCGGTTCTTCGGCGAGCTGGAACAGCTCAGACTGGCCCTGCTGCAGATGGTCGACCATCTCAAGGAGACCATCACCAAGGTCCAGGCCAAGGAAAACGAAGCCAGCCTGGCTGCGGAAAAGGCGGATCAGGCCAAGAACGAGGCTGAAATGGCCAGGGAGGAGGCCGAGCAGGGTCGGCGCCACGGCATGCATGAAGCAGCTCAGCGGCTGAACCAGATCGTGGAGCGGATCACCTCAGCGGCTGAACAGATGTCGGCCCAGGTTGACGAATCCAACCGCGGCGCTGATGAACAGAAGAACAGGGCCTCCGAGGCTTCCACGGCCATGGAGCAGATGAACGCTTCGGTCCTGGAGGTGGCCCGGAACTCGTCCCAGGCTGCTGAATCCGCGGATCAGACCAGGGAAAAGGCTCAGCAGGGCTCCCAGGTCATGGATGAGAGCATCGAGGTCATCAATCAGGTCTATGAACAGGCCAGGCAGCTCCAGTCCGACATGACCGAGATGGGCAGGCATGCCGAAGGGATCGGGGAGATCATGGACACCATCTCCGACATTGCGGACCAGACCAACCTGCTGGCCCTGAATGCGGCCATTGAGGCGGCCAGGGCCGGGGAAGCCGGCCGGGGCTTTGCCGTTGTCGCGGACGAGGTGCGCAAGCTGGCTGAAAAGACCATGACCGCAACCAAGGATGTGGCCAACTTCATTCAGAGCATTCAGCACAGTGCCCAGGTGAACATCTCGAACACGGAAAAGGCTGCCGAGGCGGTCCAGAAGAGCACTGAGCTGATCAACGAGTCCGGCAACTCCCTGGAGGAGATCGTGCAGATGGCCGAAGACACGGCCGGGCAGGTGCGAAACATCGCCACTGCGGCTGAAGAGCAGTCTTCGGCCAGTGAGGAGATCAATCAGTCATCAGAGGAGATTCACCGCATTGCCTCATCCACTGCCGAGACCATGAACGAGACGGCTCAGGCCATTGCCGAGCTGGCCAGGCTGGCCGGCGATCTCCAGGAGATCATTGCCACCATGCAGCAGGAATGACCATCTCGGCCGGAAGCCGGGATGCCGTCTTGGCAGAGCAATCGGACAGGGCGGACAGGATGAGATCCTGTCCGCCCTGTTCTGTTTGTGTCGTGCCCGAAAGGTTCCCTGACGGAGTGGAGCAAGACCTATTGGGTCGAGCCTGCCTCTTTGACGATCGTGGGCACCACTTCGCGCATCAGGTCCTGGAGAAGCTCGGTCATGATGGTCTGGGGCACGGTCTTCTTGGGTACGACCCGTTTGCTGATTTCGGCCTTGAAGGTCTCCTTGTGGACGGCGTGCCCTTTTCGGGACAGCTCGAGACCGATCTGCAGCAACCCGGTGTATTCAGTGCGGGAGACCTGGTTCAGCCAGGCTTTCTTGATTGCCCCATGGACCACCAGGGCCTCTGTTTGCTGATCCTGGCCGGAGAGCAGGACCTGGCAGCCCTGGGACCTGAGCTGAGAGACGAGGGCCTGCTGGAACCAGGCGTCGACCATGCTCTCGGCGTAAAAAGGGGTCTGCTCCAGGGTGGATCCGATCTGCAGGGGGGTCCCCCGCTCGTCGGTGATCTGGCCAATGACGATCGGGCTTGAGCAGGAAGGGGTGGACATGGACAGGTTCTGGTAGCGCAGGGGGACGATGGTCTGGGCGCAGCCGGCCAGGAGCAGCAGGACGAGCAGAGGGGCCCAAGAGTGAAATCTTTTCATGGAAAGCCTCCTGATCAGTTTGCAGCCCGGCCTCTGGCTGGGCTGAAGGTCGAGGGTGGATGGTTGAGTGTTGAGTGCCGCAGAAAAAGAACCCACCCCTGCCCCTCCCTCCCGCCTGAAGACAGGCGACAAGGAGGGGAGCCGGAAAAAGCGTTGAGACAATGGAAACGTGACGTGGCAGGAGCCGAAAAAAAACTTTTAAATTTCAGCCGCTTTGTCGGCTGAAATTTATCGGAAGGTCCCCTGAATGAAGACCATCACGAACAGGGCCACGGTTTCCACGATCCCGATGGTCATGAGGTAGTTGCCGAACCCCTGCCCGGTCTCCCCCAAAGCATCGGCTGCCGCCGCCCCGGCCTTGCCCTGGTACCAGGAGGAGGCGCCCATGGCCAGCCCTCCTGCCAGCCCGGCGGCCAGCATCCCCGGCCAGTTGACGAAGCCTGCCCCGGCCTGCAGGGCCTGATTGCTGACCTGGAGCATGAGGTTCATCAGGATCATGCCGTAGATGGTCTGGGACAGGGGGGCCCCGATGAAGGTGATCAGGATGAAGGGCGCGGATTTGTTCTGGGCGTAGGCCTTTTTCCAGGCCCCGATGGAGGCCATGCCTGCAGTGCCCGTTCCCAGGGCGGAGCCAAAGGCGGCCAATCCCAGGGCCAGGGCAGCACCGGCCTTGCCCAGGCCGGCCATGAGCTGGATGTCCATATCAGCATGCTCCTTGGTCGGCTTTGCCAGGAGCAAAGCCGACTATGTCAGTTTTCATTGAATTCGAACCAATACTCGGGACTTCTTGCTTTCGGCTCACAGTTTCGGCTGAGAGCTGTCACGTCACGGGGGAAGACAAAAATTCTTTCTACTCTGTTCAAGACGACTCGACGTTTCACGATCGACCAGTCACGAGCTCCCCTCTCAGCTGTCACTCCCCATCCAGGGGCTTTCTCCGGGTTTCACTGTCTGATGTCGCGGATGACGAGATGTTTCGTGCCCTCCTGGAAAAAGGGGCGTACAGGGTCCCTGTCCACTGGATTCCGGCATGGCCGGCAAACTCCAGGGTGTTCAGCCGGACCCCGTGCACCAGGACCCCCATGGCCGCCAGGAGGATGTTCAAAGTGTGGCCCAGAAGCAGGATCAACCCGGCGGCAACGCCGGACAGGATGCCGAAGGGGCCGAAATCGGCCGCCATGGCGTTGAAGGCCGAAGCCACGGCAAAAGTGGCCGTGCCCACGGCAAAGAGCCGGATGTAGGAGACCACGTCCACAAAGCTGGAGATGACGTCCAGGGGAAAACGGACATAGTCGGTCCAGTTGGCAACCATGGCCCGTAAAGGGCGCATGAAGCCAAGGATAAGGACCAGGCCGACGGGCAGCATGATGAACATGGCTTCCGGGAAAGGCTGCATCAGGACCAGGGTCCGGGCGGCAAAGAACATGACCCAGGTGATCAGGATCCAGCCCAGCTGGGCCACGGCCCTGAGGTCAGGCAGAAGCTGGATCAGCCGGATGGCGTGCCCCAGGGTCAGATGCAGTCCGCCCAGGAGAAAGCAGAAGAACATCAGGTTGGCCTCGCTGTTTTGCCCCGAGAGCCAGGCCACCCGGAGCTGGTCGAGAGGTCCGGGCGGCTGGGCCAGGCCGAAGACGTTGCCGGTGAGCAGCCCCCAGACCATGGTCGAGGCGCTCATGACGATCATCAGGGGAAAAAGGTGACTGGGGGCCTTGCGCAGAAGAGGCCGTCCGGCCAGGGTCAGCCCCAGAAAGAGCAGGCCGTATCCGGCGTCCCCGACGATCATCCCGAAGAAGAGGCTCAGAAAGATGAGCACGAAAGGGCTGACGTCGGTCTCCCAGTAGCCCGGGACAACGCCGATCATGTCAAAGACCGCTGTGATGGGCCTGAACCACCTGGAGTGACGAAGCAGGGTCGGGGGGCTTTCTTCCCTGTCAGGCCTGGTGGAGCTCAGGCCCCAGCCGTTCTCGCCGGCCGCTTTGGCCAGCTTGCCCATGGCCAGATCAGGCACATAGCCCCTGAGGACGGACACCGGGTCGACATGTTCCATCCTCGATTTGGCCAGGGCGTAGTCCAGGCGGTCAAGCAGCTCCAGGCGGTGCTTGACCAGGACCGGCCTGGCAGGGGCAAACCCGGCGATCTCCTGGTCGATCTCCAGGATGTCGCCCTCAACCGTGGTCAGCTCATGCTCCAGGCTGCCCAGGGACTGTCCGGGCGGACTGACCTGCTGAGCCTGGATCTCCGGCTGAGTCCGGGAGAAGAGGGCGAAGTGCACGTTCTCCTTGTCCCGGGAGGTGACGATCCTGGTGGCGTTGTCTGGAACGCTCACCTCGCGGCTGGCCTGCCACAGGGTCAGGAAGACCCCGTGGTTTTCCAGAAAAGCGAGGTCCTTCGGGTCGAAATGCCCGAAAGGTCGAATCCTGCTGATTTCCTGGCTGACATCATCCCGTCTGCTCTGCAGCCGTCCTCTCTGTTCCAGCAGGGGCCAGATCCGGTCCATGAGCTCTTGCGGACGATCGGGGGCGAGTGGGGAGCCATCTGGAGGTTCGGGAAGCGCGTCCAGAATGCGGGAGAGCTTGTCCAGCCTGGTTCGAGCCTCTTCGGCCGGCTCCTCGCCAGAGGCCGGAACCCTGGAGATGTGCATGGCCCCCAGGTCCTGGAGAACGCCCAGGGTCCTGTCCGCCTGGGTGGCGCTGCAGAGCAGGGTGACCCGGTTCATGGGTTCGATCATGAGGCGGTTTCCCTCTCAATGCCTTTGGCCTTGGCCAGCTTGGCCCTGGCCACGGCTGCGGTCTGGCGGTCGCCGAGCACGATCTGGATCTGGCGAATGGCGTCCAGGCATTCCGGGATCTTGATCTGCTCAAAGAGGTTGACCCTCTGGGTGGTCAGCCGCAGCTCCCTCCTCAGTCTGCTCAACCGATCGGTCAGGACCTCCCTGGCCATGTCCAGGCGGACCACCTCCTTGACCCGCTCGAGGCCATCATCGACCCAGGGCGGTGTGGTCAGGAGATCGGGCACCAGGTGCTCGAACTCAACGGACTCCAGCTTGGGCACCTCCACTCCCATGATGTTCTCCCACCCGGCCCTGACCCCCTCGACCTGGAGCAGCTCTTCGAGGCCGGCCTGTTCGGCAAAGAGATCCACCCAGGGCTCCAGGTCCTCGAGCAGGGTGTCTCTTTGCTCCTGCAGCCTCTCCAGCTCGGTTCGGGTGGCCTGGACCTCGCTCTGGAGCTGCTGCTTCTTGAGCTGGAGGGTGGGCAGAAAGCGCCGGTACCGGGCCAGGGCCTCCCTCTGGTTCTTGAGCTCATTCTTGGTGTGCCTGATTCGAGCCATCCTGTGAGCTCCCGGGCCAGAAGCGGTTCACCAGCGAGGAGGGGATGCCGGTCTCTTCCGGGCTGAAGGTGTCGGACAGGATCCGCCATCCCAGGTCCAGAGCCTCTTCCAGGGGGATGTTGACCTTGAGGTCCATCATCTCCCGTTCAAATCGCCGGCCATAGGCCAGGAGCCTGTTGTCCCAGTCGCTGAGCTGAAACCCCATGGCCTGCTTTTCCTGGGACTCCCTGGCCGAGGCGTAGAGCTGGATCATGGTGTTCATGATCGTGCGGTGGTCGTCCCTGGTGGCGTCGTTGACCTTCTGCTTCAGCCGGCTCAGGGAGCCGAAGGGTTCGATGCGGCCGTTTCTGAGGTAGAACTGGCCTTCGGTGATGTACCCGGTGTTGTCCGGGATGGGGTGGGTCACATCGCCGCCGGGCATGGTGGTCACGGCCAGGATGGTGATGGACCCGGCGTCCTGGAAGTCCACGGCCTTTTCGTACCTCGACGCCAGCTGGCTGTAGAGGTCTCCGGGGTAGCCCCGGTTGGAGGGGATCTGCTCCATGGTGATGGCGATCTCTTTCAAGGAGTCGGCGTAGTTGGCCATGTCGGTCAGCAGGACCAGGACCCGGTTGTTGTCCAGGGCGAAACGCTCGGCCACAGCCAGGGAGATGTCCGGGACCAGGAGGCACTCCACGGTGGGATCGGAGGCCGTGTGAATGTAGAACACCGACCTGGACATGGCCCCGTGCTTTTCCAGCTCGTCCCGGAAGAAGAGGTAATCGTCGTGCTTGAGGCCCATGCCGCCGAGAATGATCACGTCCACCTCGGCCTGGAGGGCGATTCTGGACAGCAGGGTGTTGTAGGGCTCTCCTGCGGCGGCAAAGACCGGGATCTTCTGGGACTCCACCAGGGTGTTGAAGACATCGATCATGGGGATGTTGGTCCGGATCATGTTTCTGGGGATGGTCCGCCTGGCCGGGTTGACCGTGGGCCCGCCGATGGGGATCTGGGTCTCGGTCAGGGATGGGCCGTTGTCCCGGGGCAGTCCGGTTCCAGTGAAGATCCGTCCCAGAACGAACTGGGAGTAGGCGATCTCCATGGTGTGACCCAGGAACTGGACTTTGGCGTCTGTGGGCACGCCCCTGCTGCCGCCGAAGACCTGCAGGGCCACCCGGCCGCCTTCAAGCCTGATGACCTGGGCCAGGGAGGTGGAACGCGGCGAGGTCACCCTGGCCAGCTCCCCGTAGGCCACGTTGTCGGCCTGGAGGATGATCACGTTTCCGGCGATCTGGTCGATGCGGTAGTAGATTTTACGCATATTCGGTCACTTCTGAAACCATGTCCCGGAGCGTTTCCTCCAAACCCTTGAAGTCGTCGCTGTCCATCTCCGCCCTGTTCCAGTCCAGGGTGGTCTGGGTCAGACGCTGGAAAAAGCTCCTGGCCTCGTCCTTGTCCGCAAAGGACATGCTCGTGGACAGGATGGAGGCGATCACCGAGAAGACGTACTTCTGCCGCTCTGAGGACGTGGCCCCGTCCACGGGGTCGAAGGCGTCCTGCTGCAGGTAGGCCCCATCGAGATACTCCCCCTTGAGATAGGTCACGAAGTCGTGCAGAGGAGTTCCTTCCTCGCCCACGACCTTCATCATCTGTTTGATGTCCCAGCTCTGCTGCAGGATGTCCGAGGCGAGCTCCAGATCCTCGGGCTCGGCCAGGCTTGGGTAGGTGGACCAGCTCTCCAGGGGGGCGATGGCCGGGTAGCGCCTGGCGTCCGACCGTTCCCTGGACAGGCCGTGGAAGGCCCCGACCACCTTGAGGGTGCTCTGGGTCACCGGCTCCTCAAAGTTGCCCCCGGCCGGGCTGACCGTGCCCCCGATGGTCACGGAGCCCACCTGGCCGTGCTTGAGCCTGACCAGGCCGGCCCGTTCGTAAAACGCGGCAATGACCGACTCCAGATAGGCTGGAAAGGCCTCCTCCCCGGGGATTTCCTCCAGCCGCCCGGAGAGCTCCCGCAGGGCCTGGGCCCATCTGGAGGTGGAGTCGGCCAGCAAAAGGACATGCAGCCCCATCTGGCGGTAGTACTCGGCGATGGTCACTGCGGTGTAGACCGAGGCCTCCCGGGCGGCCACCGGCATGGAGCTCGTGTTGCAGATGATCACGGTGCGCTCCATCAGGCTCCGCCCCGTCCTGGGGTCGGTCAGCTCCGGAAACTCCCGGATGGTCTCCACCACCTCGCCGGCCCGCTCCCCGCAGGCGGCCACGACCACGACGTCGACATCGGCGTGGCGGCTGGTGAGCTGCTGGATCACGGTCTTCCCGGCCCCGAAGGGCCCTGGAATGCAGTAGGTCCCACCCTTGGCCACGGGAAAGAAGGTGTCGATGATCCTGATCTTGGTGGACATGGGGTCGCCTGGCCGGAGTCGCTCCCTGTAGTTTCTGATCGGGATCTTCACCGGCCAGTGCTGGGTCATGGTCACGGGCACGGTGGGGCCTTCCGGCGTGCTCAGCCTGGCCAGGACGTCCTCCAGGGCATGGGTCCCCTGCCCGGCGATCTCGGTCACCGTACAGGGCCTGCTGAGATCCAGAGGGGCCATGATCCGGTGCTCAAAGATCGATTCCTGGACCGTGCCGATGGCCTCGCCGGCTGAGACCTCGTCACCCTGGCTGACAGTGGGGGTGAATGTCCACGTGGACTGCGGGTCCAGGGCTGGAAGGTATCTGCCCCGGGGCAGGAAGTTCCCATACTCCTCGGCCAGGCCGAAGAGGGGGTTCTGCAGGCCGTCGTAGACCTGGCCCAGCAGGCCCGGTCCGAGCTCGACCGAGAGGAGCTCCCCGGTGAACTCGACCTGGTCGCCGTAGCGCAGGCCCCTGGTCTCCTCAAAGACCTGGAGCTCGGCGTAGCGGCCCCTGACCCGGACCACCTCCGACTTGAGCTTGAAGTCATCCCCGAGGGCAAAACCCAGCTCGTTCTGAAACACGGGCTGATCAAACTCCACGGTCAGGAGGTTGCCGTTCACCCCGACGATGCGCCCGCTCTTGGAAGGGGCGTCCTGTTCATGGGTCTTTTGGGCGTCATTCATAGGCTTGGCACTGTGGCTCGGATGAAAACGATCCTGTTGATTATAAGAAGTGGTTACAACCTTCCACCCTCAGCCCTCGAACCTCAGCCCCATCTGGGCTTCATCCATGCAGGACTTGACCAGGGCCTGGAAACGCTCCCGGCCTTTCGTCCTGTCCATGCCCCCCCAGCGGTGCACGAGCTTGAGCCGGAGTCCATAGGCCAGGACCCTGTCCAGCCCAAAGACATCGTCTGGCGAGGTCAGGTCCTGGATCAGGACCCATCTTCCCTTGTCCAGGGCCCATTCCCGCTCCAGAGGCGAATCCAGCTCAAGGGCGTCGTTGACCACGTCCCTGGCCCGGACTGACAACCGTGACATTGAAGGCTCAGACTTGGCAGACTGGACATTCCAGGCCGTGGTCCGAAAGATCATGATCTGATGCCTGATCTGCAGGTCGAGGTCCCTCCAGGCCTGCCCGAATCCTGTCCTCAAATCCTGGTGCCGGCCCTGGATGATCCGTCCGATTTCAGCCTGCTCCTCCATCCCGAGAATGGTGCACTGCCTCAGGAAGGCCTCCAGGCTCATGGGCGGGTCCTGCCCGAGGGCCAGGGTGGGCAGAGAGGACAGCAGGTAGATCCGGCTCACGACGAGGGGCTGCCCTGCTGGCCAAAGGTGTGCTGCAGATCGGAGCAGGCCTGCTCCAGGGTCGGCTGTTCAGAGGCCACCTGCTTGACGATCTCGCTCAGGTGGGGACGGAGCAGCTGGCTCAGGGATTCGGCCACGGCCTCACTGGTGAAGTCCAGGTAGACGTGGTCGTCCTTGAAGGAGATCTTGAACCCTTTGAGCACATCGTTGTCCGCTTTAAGGGTCAACC
The DNA here is from genome assembly GCA_964573115.1 of uncultured Desulfohalobiaceae bacterium. Lineage (GTDB taxonomy): Bacteria > Desulfobacterota > Desulfovibrionia > Desulfovibrionales > Desulfothermaceae > CAYOID01. Next base: position 16,263 of record CAZNIP010000043.1, read on the forward strand.
CGGAGATCATCTTCTGGCGATAGAGGTTGGCAAAGGTCTTGATCAGGGTCTCGTGGTCTTCCGGGCTGACCAGGATCTCCATCCGGCTCTCCCCGGAGTGGGCAGCACACTGCTCAGCCATTTTGACCAGCATGTCCTGGATGACCTCAATGCCCATGGCCTGATCCACGGTTTCGACCACCAGGTCGGACAGGATGCGTTCGATGGCCTGGCGGACGGTGATCAGCAGGTCGCGGCCGGCATGCTCCAGGGTCTTGCGGCTCCGCTCTTCGTAGATCCGGGCATTGTTCTGGGCCTCGTCGAGCATGGAGCGCTTTTTGTCTTCCGCCTCCTGGACAATGGAAGCGGCTTTCTTTCTGGCTTTGGCCAGGATGTCCTCAGCCTCGGCATTGGCCGTGTCGATCCCTTCCTGGCGGATCTGATCGATGAGGGGTTGCAGGTCCTGGGTCATGAGCGTGATCCCTGCCCGTCTCAAAGGCTCGATTGCTGTGCCGCCTTGAAAATTGAGTCTTCAAGGAGCTTCAGACGAGGCTTCTGTCCTGAACTGAGCTGCCGTCTCGCATTCAAGCCCTGAGAGACAAGCCATTGAGTGTGTTCGACATGGTGTGCTGACCAGTCTGACCTTTTCATGTCGCGTTCGTTTCACAGCATGGTGAAGATCCTAACAAAAAGCCCAGTCAGCCGTCCAGGGCCAGAATCCATTTTCCCCGGCTGGCTTTGCTGCCCAACCCCCGGCTCTGTGAGTTTTTCTGATGGATGCGAAAAGAAATCTTGACCATGAGGAGCAGGAAGGACATGAAGGCAAGAGGGAGAAGCGATATGCGTGGAAGCGTTGAGGCGAGAAAGCGTGTAAGCGGGAAGGCGGAAGAAAGGGGCGAGGCACATAGGCTGGAAAGCTGGAAGTCTGGGAAGCGAGAGACGAGGAGCGAGGGACTTTCAGAATGTTGAAAAAATCATTGAAAGCAGGCTGTTCAGAAAGGTGCTGAAGTGAGGCGCAAGAAAAATTCAGGACTGAAGCGTATTTTGAGATACGTGAAGGTCTGAATTTTTCGAAGCAACGAAGCAGATGTGCCTTTATCAAGATGCGGCTGCAAAAACTCAAGATGCAGCCGCAGAAGTCAGAATACAGAATCCAGAAGACAGAAGAATCAAGGAGTTACATACAGCAAATCACGGCGGCAAACCGTTGCATGGACTTTTTGCACTGACGGCTATCAACAGCCTGCTAGAGAGGGTGCATTGCAACTCTGCGAGGACATCTCGTGCCTGTGAATCTATTCTTGTTCCGTCATCCCGGATTTGATCCGGGATCCATGTCTTTTTCTTCAACTTCCTGCTCTTCCTGTCCTTCCTGGTTAAAACAATAAAGGACCTTTTGTGCCATTGAAAGTGCAGATGGGGCTTGCCCTGTCAGGGTATGCCCCATTATTCAAAACATGCAACCCCGGGAACGCGTTCCAGGGGTTGCATGTTTTGACCAGCTGTGCTTCGATCATCTGTCAGAGTCGATGGTCAGCATGCAGGGAGGTCTGCCATGGACAGGTTGGATGCAGGTCAGTACACTCATCTGGACACGCCGGACATTCTGTCCCGGCTCTTCCATCCCAGGCCGGAGTTTGGGGCGTCCGGGCTGGGGGAAGACGTGAGCATTCCCGTGGCCGAAGGGGTGTCCATCGGGGGCAGGTTTCACCAGGCGCAGGGCGATGGGCCCACGATCCTTTTTTTCCACGGCAACGGCGAAATCGTGGCTGACTATGATCAGCTGGCCCCGCTCATCAATGAGCTGGGGGCCCATTTTCTGCCGGTGGATTACAGGGGGTACGGGCGTTCCAGCGGGACTCCCACGGTCACGGCGATGATGCATGACTGCCATCCGATCTTCTCCTTTGTCCGCTCTTATCTTCAAGACAAAGGCCTGACCGGGCCCCTGGTGGTCATGGGCCGCTCTTTGGGAAGCGCACCCGGGCTGGAAGTGGCCAGGTCCTATCCTGACCGGGTTGCCGGGCTGGTCATCGAGAGCGGTTTCGCCCACCTCATGCCGCTCCTGGACCTACTTGGCGTGGACGTTGAGATGCTGCACATCACTGAGACGTCTGGCCTCGGCAATCTGGATTCGATGACCTCCATCACCTGCCCGACCCTGATCATTCACGCTGAATTGGACCACATCATCCCCTATGCAGAGGGCGAGACCCTGTTTGCGGCGTGTCCGGCCCAGAACAAGAGGCTGGTGCGGATTCCCGGGGCGAACCACAACGATATCCTGGCCAGAGGCCTGTCCATGTACATGAGCGCTCTGCAGGATTTTCTGGGCGGGCTGGCGGCGCATGCCTGACAGTGACGTTCGTCGCTCCAGAGTCGTGGTCGGGGAGGAGCGGTCCGGGATGAGGCTCGATGCCCTCTGGGCTCAGGAGCTGGAGGAATTCGGCCTGTCCCGGGCTCAGGTCTCGAGGTGGATCAAGGACGGGCGGGCCAGGGTCAACGACCAGGCAGTCCACAAGCCCAGTGCGCACGTCCACTCGGATGACCGGGTCGAGCTGGACTGGGACCCCCCTGTGCTGTCGGTGCAGGCCTTGCCCGGACCGCTGGACATCGTCTTCCAGGACCGGGACATCCTGGTGGTCAACAAGCCCCCAGGGCTGAGCGTTCATCCGGCCCCATCCCTGAATGAACCCACCCTGGTCCATTACCTGGTCCACCACTTCCCGGAAACGGCCGGTCTCGATCCTGTGCGCCCAGGTGTGGTGCACAGGCTGGACAGGGACACGTCCGGGCTGCTCATCCTGGCCAGGAACGAGGCGGCCAGGGACGAAACGGCCCAGGCCCTGGCCAGGCGGGAGGTGGACAAGGAGTACCTGACCCTGGTGCACGGCTGCCCGAGGCTCGAAGGCGGACGGATCGAGCTGCCCCTGGGGCGTGACCCGGCCACCAAGACCAGGATGGCCGTCCAGACAAGGGATGGCCGGGATGCGGTGACCGAGTTTCAGGTCCTGCATGTTTTTCCCAGGAAACGGTTCAGCCTGCTCAAGGTCCGGATTCTGACCGGCAGGACCCATCAGATTCGGGTCCACCTGGCCCATGCCGGACACCCTGTTGTCGGGGACCGGCTGTACGGTCCGGACAGACAGGCTGAGCTGAGAAGACAGAGACCGCGTGTGGCCAGGCTGGCCAGCCGCCAGATGCTCCATGCCTGGAAGCTCGGTTTCGCCCACCCGGTGCACGGAGACCGGGTGGAGCTCTCCCAGCCGGTGCCCAGAGACTTCTGGCGGCTGGCCCTGATGCTGGAGCAGCGGGTGCAGAAGGTCGGGGTCACCGGGCCGGTGGGGTGCGGAAAGTCCTCGGCCAGCCAGCTGCTGGGTCATGGCCGCTTTCCGGTCTGGAGTGCGGATCAGGTCGTGGCCGCCCTGTATGAGCCGGGACAGGACGGCTGGCAGCTCCTCAGGTCCAGCTTCGGGGAGCGCTTCGTGCCCGATCCCCGGGCCGGGGTGGACAAGCAGGCCCTGTTCAGGGCCATGCAGGAGTCGGATCGGATTCGCAGCGAGGTCCTGCACCTCATCCACCCCCTGGTCCAGGACAGCCTGGCCCGTTTTTTCGAAGCCCACGAACAGGCCAGGATGGCCGTGGCCGAGGTCCCCCTCCTGGTGGAATCCGGCTGGCATGAAAGGGGATTCTTTGATGTCCTGGTGGGGGTCAGCTGCCCTTTTGAGCGGCGTGCGGCCCTGCTCGAGCGGAACCGGGGCTGGGACCGGCCGCTCATCGAGCAGATGCAGAGCTGGCAGGCTGACGAACAGACCAAGCTCGGTCCCATGGATATGGTCATTGACAATTCCGGCGACCTGGACGATTTGAAGCAGGCCTGCGCCAAAGTGCGCTCCAGGCTTGTGCAGCGACGCAGAGATGCTATGCAGAGCTTTTTCAACTGGCTCAAACAGACCGGGGTGGTCTGAATGTTTCCCCTTCGCGACTCCATTCCCAGGCGATACGTGCCCTACGCCGCCAGGACCATCATCGCCATCAACGCCCTGGTGTTCCTGTTTGCGCTCAGCATCGGGCAGGAAGGGGTTGTCCGGCTGTTCTACATCTTCGGCGTGGTCCCGGCCAGGTTCATGCACCCGGACTGGGCGGCCTTCGTGGGGTACCCGGACACCGGGATCCTCCCTTTTTTCACCCATATGTTCCTGCACAGCGGGTTTTTGCACTTCATTGCCAACATGTGGATCCTGTGGGTTTTTTCCGACAATGTCGAAGACGTCATGGGCCCCTGGCGTTTTTTCATCTTCTACATGGTCTGCGGGCTGGTGGCCCTGGCCGGACACTTCCTGTTCAATCTGAACTCCACCATGCCGGTGGTGGGGGCCTCCGGGGCCATCGCCGGGGTCATGGGGGCCTATCTGCTCCTCTACCCCCGAGCCCAGGTCCTGACCTTGATCCCGATCTTCATTTTTCCCTTTTTCGTGGATCTGCCGGCGGTGATCTTCCTGGGACTGTGGTTCCTGATGCAGATCCTGTCCGGCGTTTTTGCCAGCCTGAGCTCGCAGGCGGCCGGGGGGGTGGCCTGGTGGGCCCACTCCTTTGGTTTCCTGGCCGGGGTGCTCCTGGTGCCTTTTTTCCGCAGCAGCAGCCGGTGCACGGACTGCGGCCGCTCGACGTGGGACGATTTTCGATTTCACTGAATTCAGGCTTGCCGAAGTCAAGCCTGAATTCAATTTTCCTGATTGTCCATCATGGAAGCCGATTGACGGTCCTGATGCCGCCGGCTTGCCTGAGGTGAGCTTCGTCAGCGCGCAGCGCAGTGGGGAAAGATCAGCTCCCCGTCAGAGGGCTGCTGGTAGACAAAGGGAGGCACGTGTATTAAAAATCCCTAGTGATGCTTTTAGAGCTCGCCCTTCCGGGCGGGAGCGTTCTTTCCATGATTTTTCGGTTCAACACCCCCACACATGTCGGCTTTGCTCCAGGCACAGCCGACATGCAGGCTGTTTCAGCACTTTGAACAGAGGTGAACTCTATGCTGCTCATCGAAGATCTGCATGTCACTGTTGGCGAGAAGGAGGTCCTCAACGGAGTCAATCTGGAGATCTCCCGCCACCAGACGTTTATTCTTTTTGGCCCCAACGGCTCGGGCAAGACCACGCTGCTCATGACCCTGATGGGTTTCTCCGGGTACGAGGTCACCAGGGGGAAGATCACCTTCAGAGATCACGACATCACCCACATGCCGGTGCACGAAAGGGCCGACCTGGGACTGGGGATGTCTTTTCAGCGTCCCCCGACCATCAACGGGCTCAAGACCAGGCAGCTCGTCAAGGTCTGTGCCGGAGGGGACGAGGTGGATGTCGACGCTCTGGCCAAAGAGGTCAACCTGGAGCAGTTTCTGGACCGGGATGTCAACGCCGGCTTTTCCGGTGGCGAGCTCAAGCGTTCGGAGCTCTTGCAGCTCATGGCCCAGAAGCCCAAGCTCCTCCTCTTTGATGAGCCGGAGTCCGGGGTGGACCTGGAGAACATGAAGCTCATCGGGAAGATGGTCCGCCGTCTTCTGGGCCAGGACATTCAGCCCAGGGCGGATATCAGCATGCGCGAACAGAAGGCCGAGGTGGAGACCTCGGGCCTGATCATCACCCACACCGGGTACATTCTGGACTACATCAACGCTGATGTCGGCATGGTCATGTACAACGGCAAGCTGTGCTGTTCAGCCAAGCCCAGGGAAATTCTCGACCACATCAGCCAGCATGGCTACGAGGAGTGTGTGCGATGCATGATATGAAGAACAAGCAGGTCATGGACAGGAGCCAGGAAGACATCGACATCTCAAATTATGAGTACGAAGGGGCCGAATCCGGTCTCATCGAGGACCTGACCAAGCTCAGCCCCGAGGACAAGCAGCAGCTGCTCATGGCCGGTGTGGACGTGTCCGGCAAGGAGCGCAGCGGGACCTACGTGCACATGAACCACTCCAACGTGCACTGCGCCAGCTGCCAGAGCGGCGGGGTGGAGGTCCTGGACATCACCCAGGCCCTGGACAAGTACGATGGTCTCCCTGAGTACTACTGGAAGGCTGTGGACCCGGACAAGGACAAGTACACCAGGGCCGTGCGGGAAAAGGTTCATGGCGGGTACTTCATCAGGACCGAGAAAGGGGCCAAGGTCACCGACCCGGTCCAGTCCTGCCTGTTCATCAAGGGGGACAAGGTCGGCCAGAACGTGCACAACATCATCGTGGTCGAGGAGGACTCCGAGCTGCACATCATCACCGGGTGCGCGGTCTCTCACGATGTCAAGGCCGCCCTGCACATGGGCATCTCCGAGATCTACGTCAAGAAGGGGGGCAAGCTGTCCTTCACCATGGTCCACAACTGGGGGGAGGACGTCCATGTCCGGCCCAGGAGCGTCGGGATCGTGGAAGAGGACGGGGTCTTCCTGAACAACTATATCCTGCTCAAGCCGGTCCGCTCGGCCCAGCTCTACCCGACGCTGCACCTGAACGGGAAAGGGGCGGTGGCCAGGTCCAACTCGGTCATTGCCGCACCCCCCGGCTCCTACGTCAACAGCGGCAGCCGGGTGGTCCTCAACGCCCCGGAGACCAGGGCCGAGATCATCGCCAGGACCATCACCACCGGGGGGACGATCATCAACCCCGGGCACCTGGTGGGCAATGCGGTCCCGGCCAAGGGGCACCTGGAGTGCAAGGGGCTCATCCTCCAGGACGGCATCATCCACGCCATCCCGGAGCTGGAGGCCTCAGTGGCCGGGGTGGAGCTCTCCCACGAGGCGGCCGTGGGCAAGGTGGCCCAGGAGGAGATCGAGTACCTCATGGCCAGGGGGCTGGACGAGGACGAGGCCACCTCGACCATTGTCCGGGGGTTTCTGAACGTGGACATCATGGGCCTGCCCCAGGAGCTCAAGGAGTCCATCGACAAGACCATCGACGAGGCCGGGGAGGAGATGTTCTAGAGGGATTTGAGCTCCCTGTTCTTTCTGTGAGGCTGGACTGATGGCCGACATGGCACGTGATGCCTCTGATCGACTCTGCGACATCCTGGAGCGTTTCAAGCTGGCCGAGTTGTATGTTTTTGGCAGCAGGGCACAGGAGGTCGCCTCAAAGCTCGGCAAAGGGCAGTTTCTTCTTGATTCAACCCACTCTGATCTGGACATCGGAGTTCGCTCCCCTGAACACAGATTGTCAGCCCAATCTCGAGTGGACTTGACCATCGAGCTTGAAGACCTCTTTGACGTGCCCCGGGTCGATCTCGTTGTCCTTGAAGAGGCGAGCGCCTTTCTCGCCCTTGACGTCATTCGGGGCGAACTCCTCTGTGCCCGGGATCTCGATGAGCAAGCCAGGTATGAGCTGTTCGTCTTGCGCAGGGCAGGAGACCTGCTTCCCTTTCAGCGGGAAAGGGAGAAGATGGTCCTCAGGGAGGGGGCCAGATGACCCCCAGTCAAGTCAGGGCTCAGGTTGTCACGGAGCGTTTGTCCAAATAAAAAACTCGTGTTCCCACACGAGTTTTTTATTTGGTCAGCAGTCGCAAATACAAATCCCCGGTCCAGGGCCCCAGCTTGCGCCCCTGGCCCTTGAGCCGCAGCGGCCGTCCAGCCGCGTAGTCCTGGGGGATGGTCGTGGTCAGCATGGTGGGGGTGTCCTGGAACTTGCGCGAGATTTCAAAGCGGATGGTCGTGCCCGGTCTGAGGCGGCTCGGGTCCAGGTAGAGGGTCTGCTCGTGGTCCAGCTGAGACTTGAGCCAGTCCTTGACCCCCTTGATCCCCAGCCTTGACAGATTCAGGTTCAGTCTTTTCGACCCCCACTCCAGGGAGATCTGTTTCAGGGATTTCTCTGCGTCGACCTTTTCCGGCTTTGACTTTTTGACCTTGCGAAAGATGTCCTCAAAGACCTGCCTGGCAAAGGGGTCGTTGAGGATGTTTTTCAGGATCTCTTCGCGCTGGAAGCTGGCCTGTCCAGAGGAGGACTTGTGGTATTGGCGCTCAGGGCCTGATTGTCCGGGCCGTTCGGATCGGCTGGTGAACCTGTCAGAGCCGGTGGATTGAGAGGAGGCCTGTTTCGCCCTCGCTTTGGTGGTCCTGGATTGTTTTCGGCTCCGTCGTGTCGACTGGGTCGAACTGCTGAGGGTCACATAGGCTTCGTTCAGGCGCTGAAACGTGACCGCGGCCTGGGGGTCGTCGGGGTGCAGGTCTGGATGGCACTGAAAGGCCTGCTTGCGATAGGCCTTTTTGATCGTTTCCAGGTCGGCCCCTTCGGGCAGGTTGAGAATGGCGTAGCAGGTGCGAAGGTCCATCAGGCGAAAGATCGTGGGTTGATGGTTGAGGAAAGAAGGAGTTTGTCAATGTTGGAGACATCGGGGCTCTCAGAGGAGCCTTTCCACAGTGCCAGCTCTCATGTCAACGGCCGGCCAGGAGATCCTGGATGACCAGGGCCCTGGGCGCATCAGGCTCATCCTCATGGACGAGGCCCTGCTCTTGAAGGTACATGAGGCCCTGGCGGACGAACTCCTGGTGGTCCACGTCATTGGTGATTCCCGGACAGCCGTCCTTGGCCATGTGGAAGCTGGTCTCGTCGATCAGGTTGCCCCGGAAGAAGGGCCAGGCCCGGCAGAGGGCCGGTTTGCGGCTGTGCACGGAACAGCCAGTCTCAGGTGAGAAGAAGATGCAGGCCTGATCCTGGCCAGCGGACTTCAGGACCCGGACATCCCCGTGATCTTCAGTGTATTCCCTCTGGAAAGACTCCAGGGACATCCCCAGCCACTCACTCAGCCTCTCCTGATCCTTGTTCGTGACCACGATCCCGCCCTGACCCACGCAGCACTGCCCGCACATCTGGCAGACAAACGCTTGTTGGTGCGAGGGAGTGGGGGGGCTGTCCACAGAGTCATTGATGGTCATGGTTTCGTGACTGGAAGCATTGTTGTGAAGGTTGAACAAGAAGGTTGAAAA